>NZ_JBVVQV010000017.1:0-7228 GCF_055811235.1 Mesorhizobium sp. WSM4810
TTCTTGATCTTGATCAGAACGTCGTTCGGGCCGATTTCCGGCACCGGCACTTCTTCCATCCAGATGCCCGGCTCGGCGCGAGATTTAACGAGTGCGCGCATCATGTTGGACATCAGCCAATCACTCCAAGTTCGCGGCCTACCTCACCGAACGCAGCCACAGCCCGGTCGATATCGGCGGTCGAATGGGCGGCCGACATCTGCGTCCTGATGCGGGCCTGGCCCTTGGGCACGACGGGGAAGGAAAAGCCGATCACGTAGATGCCGCGCTCAAGCAGCATGTCGGCCATTTGCGAAGCCAGCGCGGCATCGCCGATCATCACCGGAATGATCGGGTGGTCGGCTCCCGCCAGCGTGAAGCCCGCTTTTTCCATGTTGGCGCGGAAGCGCGAGGCGTTGTCGTAGAGCCGGCGGCGCAAGCCGCCGCCCTGCTCGATCATATCCAGCACCTTCAGCGAGGCCCCGGCGATAGCAGGCATCAGCGTGTTGGAAAAGAGATAGGGACGCGAGCGCTGGCGCAGCCATTCGACCACCGGCCTGCTCGCCGCCGTGTAGCCGCCCGAGGCGCCGCCCAATGCCTTGCCGAGCGTGCCGGTGAGAATATGGACCCGGCCCTCGACGCCGCAATATTCCGGCGTGCCGCGGCCGTGCTCGCCGACGAAACCGACGGCGTGGCTGTCATCGACCATCACCATGGCATTGTGTTTTTCCGCGAGGTCGCAGACGCCCCGGAGATTGGCGATGATGCCGTCCATGGAAAAAACGCCGTCGGTGGCGATCAGCTTGAAGCGGCTGCCTTCGGCCTTCTTCAATTCCTCCTCGAGCGCCGCCATGTCGTTGTTGGCATAGCGAAAGCGTTTTGCTTTGGAGAGCCTGACGCCGTCGATGATCGAGGCGTGGTTCAGCGCGTCGGAAATGACCGCGTCCTCCTCGGAAAGCAGCGTCTCGAACAGACCGCCATTGGCGTCGAAGCAGGAACCGTAGAGGATTGTGTCCTCCATACCGAGGAAGCTCGATATCTTTGCCTCGAGCTGCTTGTGCTCCTCCTGTGTGCCGCAGATGAAACGCACCGAGGCCATGCCGTAGCCGTATCGGTCGAGTGCCTGCTTGGCCGCATCGCGCAAGTCGGCGCTATCTGCGAGGCCAAGATAATTGTTGGCGCAGAAATTGAGCAGCTTGCGGCCGCCGACCTCGATCTCGGACGACTGGGGCGAGGTGATGACGCGCTCGCGCTTGTACAGGCCCTCCGTCTCGATCTGCGAAAGCAGCTCGCCAACGTGGTCTTTGAGAGACGGTGCCATCGTGCTTCCATTTCCATTGGTGATCTTCGCGGTCTTGCTCATGCGACTTCTCCCCGGAGCACACGCAACATACGCTCGAAGTGGCTTGGATCGTGTGCTTTGAGAAGTGCAGCTTCCCGGGGCTGGTACAGATCCCAGAGACGCGATAACCAAAAACGAAATGCTCCAGCGCGCTGCATCGCAGGAAGCAATAGGCGTTCGGGTCCAGTGAGCGCGCGAACTGACTCGTACGCGCCGAGAAAGGCGGCAACTTGCTTAGTGTCTTGGCGGCCGGTGCCACTATCGACGCACCAGTCATTGAGGCACACGGCTATATCGAAAAGAAAGGTGTCGCATCCGGCGAAGTAGAAATCGAAGACGCCGGTCAGGTGACCACCTTCAAACAACACGTTGTCGCGAAAGAGATCAGCGTGCACCGGCCCGCTTGGGAGTTCCTCGTAGGTGGAGGTCACGGCGATCTGGTTCTGAAAGGCCAGTTCGCTCGTGAGCAGCGAGCGCTGTCCCTCAGATACGCAGCGGCCGACCACCGGCACCACCTCGTTCCACCATTCGAGGCCGCGCGGATTGGCCTGCCGCCGTGGGTAATCGCTCCCGGTCACGTGCATTCGCGCCAGGATCTCCCCGACAGAGCGACAATGCGACTCTGTCGACGCCGTCACGCTCTCGCCAGGAAGCCTGTTGACGATCACGGCAGGCCGGCCTTTTAGTGTGTGAAGGATTTCGCCTCTGACGTTGGCAACCGGATCCGGGACCGGCATTCGCCGCGCCGCAAGGTGCTTCATCAGGTGAAGGTAGAAGGGCAATTGCTCGAATGTGAGCCGCTCGAACAGGGTCAGCACATATTCGCCTGCCTCGGTGTCGACAAAGTAGTTCGTGTTCTCAATTCCGCTCGCGCTGCCGCGAACGGAGTTCGGCTGTCCCAGGCCCAGAGCCTGAAAGAAAGTTGCGACTTCGTTAGGTGACAACTCGGTATATACGGCCATGGCGAAAGAGGTCCCGGTCGTGGAAGCAGCCTTTCAGCAAGCCTGCAGCGTTTCAGCGATGTAGGTCTTCACGGTCTGTGCATCGGCGGAAAGCAGTTTGAACCGTCTCGGCAAACCCTCTATGCCGTCGAACCGTTGCGGAGGAACTGGCTCTCGGCCCAGGGCCTCTCTGATGGTCTCCGCAAACTTGACCGGCAGGGCCGTCTCGAGCACGATCATCGGCACATCCGAAACCGAATGCTCGCGCGCGACCTTCACGCCGTCTGCAGTGTGTGGATCGATCACCGCGTTGAAGCGGTGCCACGCGTCACGGATCGTCTGCAACCGGTCGGCGTGGGTGCTCTTCCCGCTGCGGAAACCAAAATGGTCCGCCGCCTTCCCGAAGGCGGGATCCCCGCTGAGATCGAACGACCCGCTTTCGCGCAGTTGATCGTCGAACAGCGATCTCGTCCGGCTGGAGTCGCGACCGAGCAAGTCGAACACGAAACGCTCGAGATTGGAGGCCTTGGAAATGTCCATGGATGGGCTCGAGGTTTCATAGGTATCCGCCCGGCCCCGCACGCGATACACCCCGGTGCGGAGAAACTCATCGAGCACGTCGTTCTCGTTGGTCGCAATGACGAGACGGGATATGGGAAGGCCCATCATGCGCGCGACATGACCGGCGCAGACGTTGCCGAAATTGCCCGAGGGAACGGCGAAGTCGACTTCTGACGAATTCTCTTCCGTCACCTGAAAATAGGCAGAGAAGTAATACACCACCTGAGCGACCAGCCGGGCCCAGTTGATCGAATTGACGGCGCCGATCCGGTGGCGCCTCTTGAAGTGAGCATCGCCGGACACGGCTTTCACGATGTCCTGGCAATCGTCGAACACCCCTTCGATGGCAATGTTGTGAATGTTGTCGTCCTGCAGGCTGAACATCTGGGCTTGCTGAAAGGCGCTCATGCGTCCGTGGGGCGACATCATGAAGACGCGGATGCCCTTCTTGCTGCGCATGGCATATTCCGCCGCGCTGCCCGTGTCGCCACTGGTTGCCCCGAGGATATTCAGCTCCACACCCCGCCGCGCCAGTTCATACTCGAGCAAATTGCCGAGCAACTGCATCGCCATGTCCTTGAACGCCAGGGTGGGACCGTTCGACAGTTCCGCCACATGGAGACCGCTCTCAAGCGTTCGCACGGGCGCGATCCTGGCGGTCCCAAAAACCTCGGTCCTGTAGGTCTTTGCACAGATGGCCTTCAGGTCAGCGGGCGGAATATCGTCGATGTAGAGCGACAGGATTTCAAAGGCGAGCACCGGGTAGGACAAGCCCCGCCACCGATCCAGCGTGGCATCATCCAGCCGAGGGTAGACCTCAGGCACATAGAGGCCGCCATCCGGGGCGAGACCTTCAAGCAGAATCTCGCAAAACTTCCTGCGTTCGGGATGGCCGCGCGTGGAGATGTAGTGCATGTGATGCTGTTCCTTGTTGCCGCTATCGTTCGGCAAGGGTCGATAGACCGCCAACCGTTCGGCCTTCAGCGGCTGGCGCGCCACCAGGCGATACGGTCCTGCAGGGCGTAGCCCTTGATAACGGCCGGGATGAACCACGGATTGCCGCGATAGAGCGGGATGGCGGCAGGCGGCCGGAAATCGAATGCGGTGCGCGCCCGATCGCCATGTCCCATTAGCTTGTGAGCCGCACGCGTGCCGACCCATGGCGCCCAGACCACGCCCGAACCACAGAAGCCGGTGGCATAGACCACGCCGTCTTTCTCGAAGATCCTGGGCAGCATGTCGCGGTGCATCGCCACATTGCCGAACCAGCTGTGCGAAAGACGAACATTCTCCAGTTCTGGGAAAATTTCGCCCAGCCCGTTGCGCAAACGCAGCGTCGGGGCTGCCGGATCGCCTGCACGCGAGCTGTCGCGCCCGCCGAGCAGGATGCGTCTGCCGTCCGGCGAAGGGCGATAATAGAAGCCAAGCTCGCGGCCCTCACCCATCATCATCCGCTTCGGCATCAGGCGCGCCATCAGCTCAGGCGCGAGTTCCTCGGTGGCAATGATCCGGCTGCGAACCGGCACCAGCCGGCGGCGCAGGAAGGGATTGGCGCCGTCGGTGTAACCATTTGTGCAGACCAGCACCTGCCGCGCCTGCACCGTTCCGGCCGAAGTGGCGACGCGGAACCCCGAGCCATCCCTTTCGATCGAGGTCACGGGCGTGTTCGAATGCACCGCCAGTCCCGAAGCGAGCGCCACCCGCAGGAGCTCCGCGTGGAACTTGGCCGGGTGCAGCCCGCCGATGTCCATCCTGACCATGCCGCCGCGATAGAAGTCGGTGCCGACGTAGTTGCGCTGCTTTGCATATGGAACGGCGTAGGATTCGATCCCCAGTTTCCTCGCCAACGCCTCGGCGCCGCGGGCCATCTTCTCGTACTGTTCATATCCGATGGCGCCCTTGAACAGGCCAACCAGTTGAAAGTCGCAGTCGAGCTTTTCCGACTTGATGAAGTCGTAAAGGAATTCGCGCGCGACCTTGCCCTCGGCCTCGATCGCCATGGCTTTTTCTTCGCCGAAGCGCCGGGTGATCGTGGCGTAGTCCAGCCGAATGCTCCCGCTGGTAATTCCGCCATTGCGCGACGAGGCCCCCTCCCCCGGATTCATCGCATCAAAAGCGGCAACCGAGCGCCCCTCGCGCGCCAGCGCAAGCCCGGCCGAAAGCCCGGCATAACCGGCGCCGACGATCGCCACATCGACTGTCCTGGCCAGGGGCTGCGGCGGCAGCGGCATGACGGGCGCCGCTTCCCACCAGTAGGGTGTGCTCTTGTTGGCGACTTTTGGCTCGTGCACGTGACTGACTTCTCGTTGCGGTTTCAGGAGGCTGGGTCGGTCCATGCCGGCGAGATCAGACACGGTCGTCCCGCACGTCGAGCGCATCGCGCAACCCGTCGCCGATGAAGTTGAAGCTTGTCACGGCGATGGTGATGGCGGCCCCGGGAATGATCGCCAGCCAGGGCGCACTGTCCAGATACTGCTGGGCGCCCTCGAGCATGTTGCCCCAGCTGGGCAGCGGCGGCTGAATGCCATAACCCAGGAAACTGATATAGGCTTCCAGGAGAATAGCGTGCGCGACTGTCAGCGTCGCGGCCACGATGATCGGGCCCATGGCGTTGGGCAGGATCTCGCGGAACATGATATGCGCACCGCTAAGCCCCAGCATGCGCCCGGCCAGCACAAACTCGCGCTCGCGCAATGACCGCACCTCGGCCTCGACGATCCGGGCTACCTCCATCCAGCTGGTGACGGCGACGATCACGGTGACCATGGCCGGGCTCGGCTTCAGTGCCGCGGCCAAGGCCAGCAGCAGGAAGATCGAGGGGAATGACAGGAAGCCGTCGACCGTGCGCATCAGCGCTGCGCCGATCCAGCCGCCGCGGTAGCCCGCGATCACGCCGACGAGGGTTCCGATCATCGTCGACAGCAGCATGGCAGAGAAAGCCACCAGCAGTGAGGTCCTCCCCGCCATCCACAGTCGCGCCGCCACGTCCCGTCCCAAAGGATCGGTCCCGAGATAGTGGTAGCCGGTCAGCGGCGGTGAAAAGCGGGCGCGCAAATCGATGTAGAGGGAATCATAGGGTAGGAGATGCGGGCCGAAGACGCATGCCAGCGTCAGAAGGGTGATCATCACCACCCCCAGCAACGCCAGATGATGGCTCGTGAAACGACGCACGGTGCGGCTGCGCCACCAGCGGCTTGGTCCTGCATTTGCGACGAGAGCGGTCATTTCGGGTGCCTCCTGTTGGGTGTGAGGTTACGCGCTCAACCCAGACGAATGCGCGGGTCGACGATCGCTACGGCAATGTCTGCGATCAGGTTGCCCAGGATGACGAGGATGGCCGAGAACATCAGCAGTCCCATCACGACCGGGTAGTCGCTGTAGCCTAGGCTGTCCAGGAACAGTCGACCCATCCCCGGCCAGGTAAACACTGTCTCCGTCACCAGCGCGCCGGTCAGGATGCTGGGAAGCTGGACCCCGGCCAGTGTGATCATCGGCAAGAGCGCATTGCCGACGACGTGCTTCATGATGACTCGGCGCTCGCTCAGGCCTTTGGCGCGGGCGGTCTTGACGAAATCCTGGCTGATGGCGTCGAGCGTCGCCGTGCGCATGTAGCGGCTCCAGATCGCGACATGCACCAGCGACAGCACGATGCTAGGCAGGATCAGGTGATGCAGGTAATTCAGGATCGAACCGTCGCCGATCGTGTACATGTTGCCTGCAGGCAGCCAGCCCAGCTGCAGGGAGAAGATGTAGATGCCGACGAGCCCGAACCAGAAGGTCGGGATCGACAGCGCGACCATGGCGCCGATTGTCGCCATATGGTCGAACAGCGAATAGCGGTGCGTGGCGCCACGAATGCCGATCCAGGTGCCGATGGCGATCGCAATCGCGGTGGACGTCCCCATCAGCAGCAGCGTCGCAGGGACATGCCGGCCGATCACTGCCAGCACAGGCGCACCGTCGCGGAAGGAGTGTCCCCAGTCGCCTTGGAGAAGCCGCCAGGCCCAATCGAAATATTGCACCAAAAGCGGACGGTTCAGCCCCAATTGCTCTTTCAGGCGCTCGAGATCGTCCTGCGTCATGCCGGGATCGAGCCCGAATTGCGCCAGCGGTCCGCCCGGCAGCAGGTTCAGGACGAGGAACCCGATGACCGAGACGATCAGGAGCAGGATGAGGCTCTGTGAGAGCCGGTTGAGCAGGAAGCCGCGCATTCATCTCTCCTCTTTCAAGACAGCGCCCCTCTTTCAAGACAGGGCCGATGACTGACCGCCCCCCCGCGGCGGGGGGGGGGGGGGTGGGTGGTGGGGTGCAAAGCCAAACCGCGGCAAGCCAAGCTGCGACCCGGGGGGTGGGATTTTCCGCCGAAACCACCACCCCATACGTTGGGCCCCAAACCGTTGGGGTT
>NZ_JBVVQV010000017.1:7238-146046 GCF_055811235.1 Mesorhizobium sp. WSM4810
TGGGGGGGGGCCCCCTCCCCGCCCCCCCCACCCACCCCCCACACCCCACCCAAAAACAAAACCCCAACCCCCCCCCCCCCCCCCCCCCACAAAAACCCCCCCCCCCCCCCCCCCCCCCCCCCCCCGGGCGCCCCCGCCGGTCTATATATGTCAGGCGTTCCAATGCCATCCGGCGGCATGCCAGGATGCGACGCGGGTGTTGGAATTTGCCTCGAAACCCTCCAGCCCTTCCTTGCGGCCGAACACGTTGGTGTAGGCAAACAGAGGCAGGAACGGCAGATCCTGACGGACGATTTCCTGCACGCGCAGATAGATGGCGCGCCGCTGTTCCCGATCGAAGGTGCGGGCGCCCTTCTCGAGCAGCGCATCAACCTCCGGGTTGGAGTACTGGCCTGTGTTCGAGCCCTTTCCGCCCTTGGCGACGATCGCCTTGGTGTGCAGGCGGTTGGAAACGTCGGGGTCGCCCGCGATGACATTGGTTACACCCGAGATGGCTGACTCGTACTGCGATTTGAGCCAGAAATCCCCCCACATGACGGCGGCCGGCAGGTTCGAGATAGTCATCTCGACCCCGATCTCGGCGAATGTCTGCTGCAGGAACTGCTGCGTCTGCTCGCGCAGGTGGTTGCCGGAAGTGGTGGAGTTGGCGAACGACAGACGCACCCCATCCTTCACCCGTATTCCATCGGCTCCGGGTACCCAGCCGGCCTCGTCGAGGATCTGGCCCGCGCGCTCGAGGTTGAACTCCTGTGCCGGCAGGTTCGGATTGTAGTAGTAGGAATTCTGCGGCATGAACGTCTCGGTCGGTTTGTGGACCCCGTAGTAAAGTGCTTCGAGGATCGCTTTCCTGTCGATTGCCGCGTAGAGCGCCTGGCGGACCGCCGGGTCCTTGAATTGCGGCTTCTCAAGATTGAGATAGATCGACTCGACCGATGCCCCGGGCTCCAGCTTGACCAAACGATCCGATAGTGTGCTGGCTTCCGCGTAGTGGTCGGCGGTTATGAATGCCTGGTCGACAAGATCGATGTCGCCGCTTTTGAACTGGGTGTAGAGCACCGTCATGTCGGGGATGTATTTGAAGACGAGCCGCTCCAGATAAGGGCCCTCCCCGGCATAATCCGCGTTCGCGACGAGTTCGATATGATCGCCGGCAACGCGCTGCGCCCACTTGAATGCGCCAGTGCCGACAGGCGCCTGATTGAAGGCGGCAGCGTTGGGGTCGGCCTCTTTCTCGAGGATGTGCTTGGGAACCATGAAGGTTTCGGCGAGAAACGACTGGTAGGGGGCGAAAGCCTCCTCCATCCGCCAGGTCAGCTCGGTCGGTGAGACCACCTTGATATCGCGCACCAGCGAATGGCCCGCCGTGCGCCACGCGCGGAATTTCGGATTGGTGATGAGCTCAAGAGTAAATTTCACGTCCTCGGCCGTGAACGGCTTGCCGTCGTGCCAGCGGACATCGTCACGCAGGCGAATGCGCCACACAAGCCCGTCCTCTGAAATGCCGCCGTTCTTCTGGCTTGGCACTTCGACCGCGAGATTGGGCTGAAGAACGCCCTTGGGGTCCATGCGAACGAGTGCATCGAACACCGAGAAATGCACAGCCTCGTCGGCCTCGATATGCGGCATCAACGGATTGAAGACGGTGGGTTCCTGCGAAAGTCCAACCACGACGCGGCCGGTTGGGCTCGCCGGAGGGTTCTGGGCGAAGGCGGGTTTGCCCAGCAGATTGGGCGCAATGAGGCCTGCAGCCCCGCCTATCGCCATCAATCGCAGTGCATCGCGTCGCGAGTAGTTTGATTTGGTGTTTGAGCGTTCAGTCATTGGAATTCCCCTTGTTTTGGCGGTGTCCGCCGTGGCTATTATCCGTTTGCTGCAACCGGGCGGGTGGTTCCCGGCTGCTCTCCAGGAATCGCCGCCACCAGCTCACGTGTGTAGGCTGATTGCGGGTCGAGGAAGATTTGCGATGGCGGTCCCCGTTCGACGATCCGCCCTTTCTGCATCACCGCGATCTCGTCGCAGATCTGGCTGGCGACGCGCAGGTCGTGGGTGATGAAGATCATCGACACGCCGGTCTCCCGCTGGATCTGGTCGAGCAGCTGCAGGATCTGGGCCTGGATTGACACGTCCAGCGCCGACACCGCCTCATCGGCGATCAGCAGCTTCGGCTTGAACATCAGTGCCCGAGCGATGCCGATGCGCTGGCGCTGGCCACCGGAAAATTCATGCGGAAAGCGATCAAAGGCGCCGGCATCGAGGCCGACATGGGCCAGGAGCGCCCTCGCCTCTTCGCGCGCCTGGGCATAGGGCGTGCCGTGCGCGACTGGGCCAACGGTGAGGATGTGGCCGATCGTCGAGCGCGGGTTGAGCGAGGCGAACGGATCCTGGAAGATCATCTGGACCCGCGGCCGCAGCGGGCGGAATTCGGCTTCGGAAAGCTTGGCGATGTCGCGACCCTCGAACAGAATCCCGCCGCCGTCGCTGTCCAGCAGCTTGATCAATAGCCGACCAAGCGATGATTTGCCGGAACCGCTTTCGCCCACAACGCCCAGCGTGCGCCCGGGCGCCAGATCGAACGAGACCTCGTTGACCGCGGGCACGACGCGCTGCGCGCTGAACAGGGAACTGCCGCTTCGGTAGGTCTTCATCAGGCCTTCGACCTTCAGGATCGGCGCTTTGTCGGCCGTCTCCAGAGGAACGCGGTTCTCGCCGGTCAGGTGCGGGACGGCTGCGATAAGGCGCCTTGTGTAGGGATGGCCAGGCGACTTCAGGACCTGTTGAGCGCTACCCTGCTCGACGATGTGGCCCTTCTCCATCACGACGACGCTGTCTGCGATCTCGGCCACCACGCCGAAGTCGTGAGTGATGAACATGACGCTCATTCCCTTGCGGCGCTGAATGTCGCGGATCAGCTCCAGAATCTGTGCCTGTGTGGTCACGTCGAGCGCCGTCGTCGGTTCATCCGCGATCAGGATCGTCGGTTCAAGCGCCAGCGCCATGGCGATCATCACCCGCTGCCGCTGCCCGCCGGAGAGGCGGAACGGATACTGGTGGTACATGAGTTGCGGGTCCGGCAGTCCCACCTCGGTCAGCAACTCGACAGCGCGGCCGCGACGCGATTTCGGAGTGCCGACGCCGTGCGCCGCCATGACCTCGTCGATCTGCGCGCCCACGGTCATCAGCGGATTAAGCGCCGACAGCGGGTCCTGGAAGATCATCGACACCACCCGGCCGCGCAGGCTGCGCAGCTTGTCCTGCGGCATGCCCACGATGTTCGTCCCATCGAGGTGGATGGCGCCCGAGGAGAGACGGATCACCTTGGGCAGCAGCCCCATGATGGCGTTGGCGGTGACCGACTTGCCGGATCCGGACTCGCCAATGACGCACAGAATCTGGCCGCGTTTCAGATCAAACGAGATGTTCTCGACGGCATGGGTCCGCTCCATGCCTTTCGGCAAATTCACCGTGAGGTCGCGCACCGAAAGCGCCACATCGTGGAGGGCTACAGGCTGGATCGTGGCGACCATTGCGATCATCTCCCGTTTGAACCGAGCGGGTCCACGCTGTTGCGGACCGCATCATCGCGCTTTGAGCAGAAGCGCCTCACCATAGCGACCGTCGTCTGGTCATCTCGGCGCTTCGAGCGCTGAGGCTGCGAGAGACGGATTCTGCTCATCCTGGCGGCTCCCTTGATGAAATTCGGTCCGTGTACCGGACACTGTTCCCTTTTCTTGGAGAACTCTCCGAAGGCGTAAGCCCTGCCTATCGGAAGTCCTCTGGAGCTTACCCGTTATAAGGAAGGGTGCTCCGTTCTTTCAGCCAGTTTGACTGTTCTGTATCCGCATAGTCGTCGAAATTTGGCCCTCGGGCGGCAGGAACTTCTGAAAAGAACGTCAGGTTCGGCATTTCACTCTGCTCCCGTTCCGGCGCAGAAAACCGGGATCAGACAACCAGGTCCTTCTTCCGCTGATTTGTGCGCGACAGGCCTTGCGTCACTGCGCGCCGCGTCCCGAAAAGCCCATGCCGCAGATCGCGCGACTGGATGAAGTGTACTCCTGCTTGCCCCTACGAGGTTGGGGCCAGCGAGCGCTTTTTCGGCAACAATTGCCTGTTCCAAGGGCTGCAAACCGCAGGAAATTCCGTCCAGGCATGGACTCCGCAGCCTGCCTCTGCGGGCCGCAGGTTAGGATGCTTCAAATTTACGGAGTCCCATCCATGCCCGCGCCGCTCATTCACATCGAGTCCAGCCCATCCCTGCCTCGCGAGGCGGACGTCGTCGTCATCGGCGGCGGCGTGGTCGGCGTATTCACGGCCTATTATCTCGCACGCCGCGGCATCAGCGTTGCCCTGCTGGAGAAGGGGCGCGTTGCCGCCGAACAGTCCAGCCGCAACTGGGGCTGGTGCCGTCAGCAGAACCGTGACGCACGCGAGTTGCCGATGGCAACCAAGAGCCTCGATCTCTGGGAAAAAGTGGCGCAGGAGACCGGCGAGGACACCGGCTTCCGCCGCTGCGGCCTGCTCTATCTCTCGCAGGACGAAAACGAGTTGGCAGGCTGGGCAAAGTGGCGCGATTTCGCAAGGACGGTTGGCGTCACGACGCATGTGCTGAGCGCAGAAGAAGCCACCGAACGGGGCAAGGCCACCGGCCGCAAATGGAAAGGCGGCGTGTTCTCGCCAACTGACGGAACGGCGGATCCATCGAAGGCGGTGCCGGTTGCCGCGCGCGGCATCATGGCGGCCGGCGGCACCGTGCATCAAAATTGCGCGGCGCGCGGGCTGGAACTGAGCGCCGGCCGGGTCAGCGGCGTCGTTACAGAAGCCGGAACCATCCGCACAACGACCGTGGTCATGGCCGGAGGCGCGTGGGCTTCTTCCTTCTGCAACCAGCTTGGTATCCGTTTCCCGCAAGCTGCCGTGCGTCAGTCCATTCTAGCCGTAGCGCCGGGAGCAGAAGGCCTGCCGGATGCCCTGCATACCGCGCGCGTCTCGTTGACGCGGCGCAGCAACGGCGGATACGCGCTGGCGATCAGCGGGCGGGCGCGAGTCGATCCAACGCCGCAGCAGCTCAGGTTCAGCCGCGAGTTCGTGCCCATGTTCGCCCGCCGCTGGCGCAGTCTGGCCCCGGGAGCGTTCGAGGGCTGGCGTCAAGGACATGAAAGCCTGAGGAGATGGGTACTTGACGACGTGACACCAATGGAACGGAATCGGATTCTCGACCCCACACCTGACATGAGGCAGATTCGCCTGACCTATCAAAGAGCCTGCGAATTGCTGCCCGAGTTCCAGCGCGTCGCGATTTCTCATGCTTGGGCGGGCTATGTCGACAGCACGCCCGATGGCGTCCCGGCAATTGGTGAAGTGGAGGGGATTCCGGGCTTTCTTCTCGCCGCGGGATTTAGCGGCCACGGCTTCGGGATCGGGCCGGGCGCTGGGCATATGATCGCCGATATCATCACCGGCAGCGAGCCGATCGTCGATCCGCGTCCCTATAGGCCGGAGCGTCTGAAGACAGCTGCGTGGGGCAAGGTCGCTGAATTCTGAGAAGACCGTTTGCCAAGCTACATCAGGTCGCACACGAGATCGAGGGCGCGAGGCGGCCAGCACTGAAGGGAAAATGACGATGCGCGAATATGAGATTGCCGCCATTCCTGCCGACGGGATCGGCCCAGAGGTCATTGCCGCCGGACTCCAGGCGCTTGAGGCTCTGCAGCGGCGCTGCGGCGACTTCAAGCTGCGCGTCCAGCACTTCGACTGGGGCTCAGACTACTACAAGGCGCATGGTCGGATGATGCCCGAAGATGGGGTGGCGCAACTGAAGCGCTTCGACGCTATCTTCTTTGGCGCGGTAGGCGCTCCCGATGTGCCCGACGATATCACCCTCTGGGGCCTCCGGCTGCCGATTTGCCAGGGCTTTGATCAATACGCGAACGTGCGGCCGACCAGGATATTGCCCGGTATTGTTTCGCCGCTGGCGGGCGTTGGCCCTGGCGATCTGGATTGGGTGATCGTGCGGGAGAATTCCGAGGGCGAGTATTCGGGCCACGGCGGCAGAGCCCATCGCGGCCTCCCCGAGGAGGTCGGAACCGAGGTCGCGATCTTCACGCGCGTCGGCGTCACTCGCATCATGCGCTATGCATTCCGGCTGGCGCAGTCACGGCCGCGAAAGCTCCTGACAGTTGTCACAAAGTCGAACGCGCAGCGTCACGGCATGGTAATGTGGGACGAAATCGCAGCCGAGGTGGCGCCGGAATTCCCGGACGTCGCCTGGGACAAGATGCTGGTCGATGCTATGACAGTGCGTATGACGTTGAAACCTCGGAGCCTTGATACGATCGTCGCCACCAATCTTCACGCCGACATATTGTCGGACCTTGCGGGCGCGCTCGCGGGCAGTCTCGGCGTTGCACCGACCGCCAACATTGATCCCGAGCGGCGCTATCCCTCGATGTTCGAGCCAATTCACGGCTCGGCATTCGACATCGCCGGCAAGGGTATTGCCAACCCGGTCGCCACCTTCTGGACCGCTGCCCAGATGCTCGAACATCTGGGCGAGAGCGCAGCGGCCGCCCGGTTGATGAACGCTGTGGAATCGGTGACGCGTGAGGGCGTGCTGACGCCGGACGTCGGAGGGACAGCGACCACGCAGGAGGTGACCGACGCCGTCTGCCGGACGATCCGCGGTTCCAACGTTTGACAGGTTTCCAATGAAGCTCGACAAGATCGACATCAAGATCTTATCCCAACTGCAGAAGAACGGGCGGGTCACGAATGTCGAGCTCGCCGACCTCGTGAACCTTTCACCGAGCCCTTGCCTGATGCGGGTGAAGAAGCTTCAGACGGAAGGCTTCATCACCGGCTATTCCGCCCAGATCGATGTGTCCAAGCTCGGGCAGACTCTGACGATCTTCACCGAAGTCACGCTCAAGCACCATCAACAGAACGACTTCGCGAGATTTCTCACCGCAATCCAGAAGGTCGATTCTGTTATCGAATGCCACCTGGTTTCAGGCGGTTACGACTATCTTGTGAAGTTTGTCACAGCGGGCATCAGCGAGTACCAGACGATCATGGAGCGCATGATCGAACTGGATATCGGAATCGACAAATATTTCAGCTTCGTCGTGCTGAAGTCACCGATCGTCAAATCCCATTTGCCTCTCGACGCGATATTCGACAGATGAGAAAGAGGCTGCCGCGCGCACGCGGCGGCAGCCTGGACGATCATCCCTTCATCGCCGACCGCACGTCCTGGTCCTCGAGGGTTTGATCCAGGGTCATCCGGGTGCGTTCGAGGATTCCATCAATATCGTCATCGGTGCAGCAGAGCGGCGGCGCAAAGCCGAGAATGCCGCTGTTGAAGGCGCGGATGACAAGGCCGTTCGCCCACGCGCGCTCGAAGATGCGGCGCCCCGGATCGGCCGCCGCCGGCAGCGGCGTCTTGCGCTCCTTGTCGGTGACCAACTCGATTGCTGCCAGCATGCCACGGCCGCGAATGTCGCCAACCAGCGGGTGGTCGGCGAGCGAGCGAAGGCCTTCCATCAGGCGCTTGCCGGCCTTGCGCCCGTTCTCGAGCAAGCTGTCTTCGTAGAGACGCAGGCATTCGAGCCCGACCGCCGCGCTCACGGGATGGGCCGAATAAGTATAGCCATGGCCGACGGGCGCTTTGCCGGCTCCGTCTGCGATCGTATTGTACACATGGTCCGAGATGAAGACGGCGCCCATCGGCACGTAGCCCGAGGTCAGTCCCTTCGCCGTGGTCATGAGATCCGGCACGACCTCGTCTTCCTCGCAGGCGAAGAGAGGGCCGGTACGGCCAAAGGCCGTGATGACTTCGTCGACAACGAACAGGATGTCATGTTCCTTGCACACGGCGTGCAGAGCCTTCAGCCAACCTGTCGGTGGAACGAGGACACCGCCCGAACCCTGGATGGGTTCGGCGTAGAAGGCCGCAACGCGGCCCGCGCCGAGTTCCGCGATTTTGGCGCGCAGGGCCGCGACCGATGCATCGATGATCGCCTGCGGGTCGGAACCGACCGGATTGCGATAGGCGTAGTGCGAGGGAATCTTGTGCTGCCAGTCGTAAGGCACGCCGAAACCCGCATGGAAAGCCGGAATCGCGGTCAGGCCTGACCCTGCCGTCGAGGAGCCATGGTAGCCATGCTCGACCGAGATGAACTGGTCCTTCTGCGGCGTGCCCTTGGCATGGTAGTAATAGCGAATGAAGCGGATCGTGCTGTCGACTGCGTCGGAGCCGCCAAGCGTGAAATAGACATGGTTCAAATCGCCGGGCGCCAGTTCGGCAAGCCTGGCAGCAAGGCGAATGGCAGGCTCGGACCCCAGCCCGAAATATCCCGTGGCATAGGGAAGCTCTCTCAGCTGCTTTGCGGCTGCTTCAACGATACTTTCCTGGCCGTAGCCGAGGTTTACACACCATAGACCGGCGAATCCGTCCAGCAGGGTTTTCCCGCTTGCATCGGTCACCGTTGCGCCCTTGGCGGATTTGAGCACCCGCACGCCCGTCTCCTCGTGGCTCCGATAGCATGAAAACGGGTGAACCAGATGTGCGCGATCGAGTTCGATCAGTGAATTTGCCAGCATTTCTTCCTCCGATTCAACCGAGTGCCTGATTTAACCGAGTGCCTGATTTAACCAAGTGCCTGACTGACCAACGCATATGTGCAATGATGCGCCGGCTTGCTTTCCCTGTGCGTGGCCATGGAGCGTCGCATCGTGATCCCACCGCCGACGTGCGCGAGGCCGCGCCCGGTGAGCCATTCAGCAAGATCCGTTGAGACGTCGGTATCGACACGGACGAACTTGCCCTGATGATGGGCGAGCAGAAAGTCGATCAGTGCCTTGGCCTCGGTACCGTTTCTCGCCACCACCGGGCCGATGACCAGCCCCCGGCCGAATGGCCGGATGGCGGAAAAGGCCTGGATATCGCCGTCATCGCGAATGACAGCGAGCTTCGCGCGCTCGAAAAGCCGCTTCATCAGCGCCGAACGGTCATGGCCAAATGCCTCGCGATCCAGCACCTCGAGGCGCGCAAGATCGCCGCTCTCTGCCCAGGATACACGGGCAGGCGCCGAAACTGCCAACGCCTCGCCCTGATGCTGCACGATCTCGCCAGTCGTGACGAAGCCCAGCTTCTCATAGAGCGGCAGGCCTTCCCGTGTCGCCGTCAGGCAACAGGTGCGCTCACCCGCCTTCGCAAGCGCCTCTTCCATCATCTTTCGGCCGAGTCCGCGGCCGCGCATCGCCGCATCGACGATCACCATGTTGATGGCGGCGGCATCGTCGCCGTAGGGGGTCATCATGATGGTCGCCACCACGCGTTCTTCTTCCAGGGCGACGATCCCCCGGCTGACCGGCTGGGCCAGTTCCCAATCCTCGCGGCGATGCGGCCAATTGACTTGGCGAGACAACTCGACAGCACCTTCCAGGTGCCCCGGTGTCATCTCTTCAAGGATGATCTGTCGTGTGGTCATGATGAATTTCCAGCCTTCGTCTTCAGTGCTGACGGTAGACCACCAAAGACAGCAGTTCCTTCCGACCGGCAGCCAAGCGCGACGCGTTTTCACTATCCTTCGCCGCTCGTGCCGCATCTTCTGCCGGAGCAAGGCCGACAGGCCGCGCCGCTGCCAAAGCTCGAAAGGACACCTGGCGCAACTCTCTGCCAAACCGGCGATGCAATACGAAACGATCTGCTTCAGGTCGCCGCGAATGCGGCCGTTAGTCTTCCAGATCTCCGACTATGGTGATTGTGGTACAGGCACGCTGTGCCGAGAAAAACCAGGAGGATTGTCGCCATGTCGACGTTCAGACCGAAATACATCACCTTCGACTGCTACGGCACGCTCACCAATTTCGATATGGCCGGCGCGGCGCGGCGCGTCTACGGCGAGCGCCTCTCCCCGGAGGCAATGGCCAGCTTCGTGGAGGCTTTTAGAGGCTATCGCCTTGACGAGGTGCTGGGGCCATGGAAACCCTTCCTCGAGGTGGTGCAGAATTCCATCGAACGCAGCTGCAAGCGCATCGGTATCCAGTTCAAACCCGAAGACGCCCAACGCATCTATGACGAAGTGCCGACCTGGGGTCCGCACCCCGACGTCCCGGCTGGCCTGTCCAGAGTGGCCAAGGAAATCCCACTGGTGATCCTGTCCAACTCCATGAACAGCCTGATCATGTCGAATGTGGAAAAGCTCGGCGCGCCCTTTCACACCGTTATCACCGCCGAAGAGGTTGGCGCCTACAAGCCGCTGATGAAGGGCTTTGAATACATGCTCGACAAGCTCGGCTGCGGCCCGGAGGACATCATTCACGTCTCCTCCTCCTTCCGCTACGATCTCATGACCGCCTACGATCTCGGCATCAAGAGCAAGGTCTGGGTGAACCGCGGCCACGAGCCCGCGAACCCCTTCTACGAATATACCGAGATCAAGGATATCGGCGGGCTGGCCGCCGCGGTCGGCCTGGAGCCCGTTCGGGAAGTTGCTTGAGGCCGGCGGGCCTCCGGCCATCGCGGCATTCGAAGTATCGAATCGGGTAGGAGGGAGCCTTTCGGCGTCCCTCCTCCCACACCACCATGCGTACGGTTCCGTACACGGCGGTTCGTGTCGCGCTCGGCTTGAGGTCCTCAATGCCCGCCGCCCTATTGGCGCCCCAGCCTTATCTTGCGGGTTCCGCCCGCTACTTCCGGCTCGGGCCTTCTCGCGAGGTATCTGCCCAAGGCGGTCGGAAATGAAGTCCGACCTCCATCGACACGTTCAGCCCTTCACCGGTTGGTCCGGCTACTACGGCCTCTGCTGACTCCTGCCGACCCATCCCGGCGCCTCTCGGCGGCGGTAGCACACCTGTCTCCAGGGGCAGGTCGGCAGGCCTCCCAGGGTAAGACGCGTGACCTTCGTGCCATCTACCTGTCGCATCTACGGCCGCACCCTCCGGGTGATATCGGGCTTCGGGTTTTGCGGCCCCCTCGCCCGGATGCGGACGCCTCATATGCGCTTCCTGTTCGTCAGGCCGGCACTTTGCTTGCAGCTTCCTTCAGACCCCGCCTCGCGACGACGCCCTTGCTGTTCGGCTAGCGGTTCCCATCACCAGGGCCCCCGCAGAGGACTTTCACCTCCAAGTCATCGACCGGATACCACCCCGGCCAAACGGCGCTTGCGCACCACGCGCCATGCCTGGCGCACAATGAGAAAGGGGCGGTTTCCACCGCCCCTTTCTGATTCTGGTGCCGCTGTTGCGACTCCGGCAAAGCCTACTGGTTCAACCCGCCGACGTGAAGCGTCTTGACCTCGAGATATTCCTCGATCCCGAGTTGCGATCCTTCCCGCCCCATGCCTGACTGCTTGACACCGCCGAAAGGCGCAACCTCGGTCGAGATCAGGCCGGTATTGAGCCCGACCATACCGAACTCCAGCGCCTCGGCAACACGCCATGACCGCTTGAGGTTGTCGGTGTAGAAGTAAGCGGCAAGGCCGAACGGCGTCCCGTTCGCGATCGTGATGGCCTCTTCCTCCGTCTCGAAGCGAAAAAGCGGCGCCACCGGACCGAAGGTCTCTTCCGATGCCAGGAGCATCTCGGTGGTAGCCTCCCCCAGGACGACGGGCCGTGCATATTGCCTGCCGTCCGGCACTGCCTCGCTTTGGGCGAGGATCTGCGCGCCTTTCGTCTTGGCATCCGCGATGTGACGCTCGATCTTGTCGATCGCGGCCGCGTTGATCATCGGGCCGATCTCAGTGCCGTCGTCGGTCCCCGCGCCAACCTTCATCCGCGTCACGCGCTGGCTCAGCTTTTCGGCGAAAGCGTCGTAAACGCCTTCCTGCACGAGAATCCGGTTCGCGCAAACGCAGGTTTGACCGCCATTGCGGAACTTGGATACGATCACACCTTCAACTGCGTTATCCAGATCGGCGTCGTCAAAGACGATAAAGGGCGCGTTGCCGCCAAGCTCCAGGCTCAGCCGCTTGATGCTATCGGCCGCGCCACGCATGAGCAGCGCACCGACGCGGGTCGAACCGGTGAACGAGATCTTGCGCACCGTTTCGTTGGCCATCAGCTCTTTTCCGATCTCGCCCGGCATGCCGGTCACGATGTTGATAACGCCTGCCGGGATGCCCGCCCGCTCCGCCAGGACACCGAGCGCGAGCGCCGAAAAGGGTGTGAACTCCGACGGCTTGATGACAACCGTGCAGCCGGCGGCCAGCGCCGGTGCTACTTTGCGCGTGATCATCGCGTTGGGGAAATTCCACGGCGTGATGATGGCACAGACGCCGACTGCTTCCTTGAGAACCAGAATGCGTCGATCGGCGGTGGGTGACGGAATGGTCGAGCCACCGATGCGGCGCGCCTCCTCCGCAAACCATTTCACGAAAGATGCGCCGTAGCGGATTTCCGCCGACGCCTCGGCAAGCGGCTTACCCTGTTCCAGCGTCAGCAGAAGAGCCAAATCCTGTTCGTGCTGGCGAATGAGGTCGTGCCAGCGCTCCAGCAGTCCGGCACGCTCGGCATGGGTCGTCTTCTTCCAGCTTTTGAATGCCTCGGCCGCAGCAGCGATAGCGGCCCTGGTGTCGTCGCCGCCCATATCGGGAACGCTGCCAAGAACGGCCAGGGTGGCAGGGTTGGTGACCTCGACGGCGGCCTTTGTATCCGCTTGCCGCCACACACCGCCAATCAACGCCTGCTGGCGGAACAGGTCCGCATCGTCAAACGTGCCAATCTTCGTTATCGCATTCATGGTCTTTCCTCTGCCCTTTCAGCTCAACGCCGCAAGCACGGCTTGCGTGATTGTTTCAGTCCGGTCCTTGCCTGCGATCGTGCCAATGCCCCGCGCGGTTATGGACTCGATTGCCGACATCACTTCTGCCGCAGCATGCCCCTCGCCCAGATGCTCGAGCATCATCGCACCGGACCAGACCGCGGCGATCGGATTGGCGACACCGAGATGCGCGATGTCGGGCGCCGAACCGTGGACCGGTTCGAACATGGAAGGCGCACTGCGATCGGGATTGATATTGGCGGAGGCGGCGTAACCCAGCCCGCCCTGAATGGCCGCTCCAATATCGGTGAGGATGTCGCCAAACAGGTTCGAGGCGACGATCACGTCGAGGCTTTCCGGCGCCAGCACCATGCGGGCGGCAATGGCGTCGATGTGGTAGTGCGAGACCTCGACATCGGCATAGTCCTTCGCCACCTCACGCGTGACCTCATCCCAGAAAACCATGGAATGCTTTTGGGCGTTGGATTTGGTCACGGATGCGAGCTTCTTGCCGCGCGCCCGCGCCTGTTCGAAACCGAAACGCATGATCCGTTCGACACCGGCACGCGTGAAGATTGACGTCTCAATCGCGACCTCATTGGCCGTGCCGGAATGCACGCGCCCGCCGGCGCCGGAATATTCGCCTTCCGTATTCTCGCGAATGCACAGGATGTCGAAACCATCGGAGCGGAGGGGCCCCTGAACGCCCGGCAACAGCCTGTGCGGCCGTATGTTGGCGTACTGCGTGAACCCTTTCCGGATCGGCAGCAGCAGTCCGTGAAGCGATACTGAGTCGGGTACTTCCGCGGGCCAGCCTACAGCGCCGAGATAGATCGCATCGAATTTTCGGAGTGTCTCGATGCCGTCTGGCGGCATCATTGCGCCGGTTTCCAGGTAGTAGGCGCACGACCATGGGAAGCGTGTGCCATCAAGGGCGAAACCGCCCCGTTTGGCCGCGGCCTGCATCACCTGCCATGCCGCCCCGGTCACGTCCTTGCCGATGCCGTCGCCGGGGATGAGCGCTATGTCATAGGTCTTCATCGATCGAGGTCCTCATTCGCACTAGCGGAACCATAGCGGACCGCGCGCCGCATTTTTCGTCGAGAATGAGCGGCCCGACAGCGTCGAATCGCGTCGGGCCGAACTTGGATAGTCGATTGTTCTGGAACCGCCGCGCGCTCTACTCGGCCGTACCTTGAGCACTGAACTCAGTCGTAAACGCAGACGTAGATCTTGCGCACGGTCTCGATCGTGCGCCAGACACCCACGAAACCGGGCTTCATCACGAAACTGTCGCCGGCGCGGTAAGTCTTGGTCTCGCCGCCCTTCTCCTCGATTTCGATGAGGCCCGAAAGGATATGGCAGAACTCGTAGGTGGTGCCCTTGATCGAATGCGTCTCGCCGGGGGTGGCTTCCCAGACGCCGGTCAGAACCTTCTCACCTTTCGAGGCATCCTGCGCCCAGCTCTTGAAGGATGGAGTGCCGGAAATGAGCCGCTCAGGCAGCGGCAATGCCTCCTTCGGCGTGAAGGCGGGATTTGTGTCAATCGTGGTCAGCAGTGACATGTTGGGTTTCCTGGTTAGTAGCCGAGTGTCCGATCGATGAGGCCGATCAGTTCTTCGCCGGCGCGGTGGCGCCGGACGTTGTCGACGGCGGCTTGCGCCGCCGTATGTGGTTGTGTCACCGAGGCAATGTGCGGCGTTATCATCACCTTCGGATGCGACCACAGCGGATGGTCTTCCGGGAGCGGTTCCGGATCAGTGACATCAAGCATCGCCGCGGATACGTGGCCTCTGTCGAGCGCGTCGATCAGCGCGGCCTGGTCGAGTTGCGGACCCCTGCCGACATGCAGCAGGCGCGCCCCTGCTGGCAGCAAGGAGAAGAGTTTTGCATCGAGAATGCCGCTGGTTTCCTGCGTCAGCGGTAGCAGGCAGACGAGAATATCCGTCTGCTTCAGAAAGCGGGGCAACTGATCGGCGCCTTGAAAACAGGTGACTCCCTCTATCCGCTTTTCGCTGCGGCTCCACCCGGCAAGCGGAAACTGGAATGGCTTCAGGCGCTCGATAGCCGCCTGCGCCAGCATGCCAAGACCAAGAAAGCCGACCCGGCGCTCGGCCGCCTGTCGAGCGGCAATCGGCTGCCAGAGGCCCTTTTTCTGCTGATCGAGATAGGCGGGCATCTCCCGGTGGAGCGCCAACACGCCAAGCGCGACGTATTCCTGCATCATGCGGATGATGCCGTCCTCGACCATGCGCACAAGCTTCACATGGCTTGGCACGACGTCCTGCTTGAACTGGTCGACGCCCGCGCCGATCGAAAACAGCACTTCCAGATTGCGGTAGCGCGAGATGTCGTCCGGCACCGTCCAGGTGATGAGATAGCGCACCTTGTCCGGCTCCATCTCCTCGCCGGAATGGAAGAATTCCAGATCCGGGAGTTCGCGCGCAAAAATCTCGCGGAACACCGCAGCACGCGCCGCATCGGAGTTGAAAAGAAATGCCATGGAACCCGCCCTTCCCTCAGGCCGCGAGACGCGCGCCGAGATCGTCGATCATGCTCTGGCAGGCAGCAAGTTCACCGATCTCGATGTATTCATTGGGACGATGCGCGCGGGAAATTTCGCCAGGGCCGCAAATGATCGCATCGATACCGGCCTGCTGATAAAGCCCGGCCTCAGTGCCGTAACTGACCGCCGTGAGCGGCTCCTGCCCCGTCAGCTCTGTCAGGACTGCCGCTAGCTTGCTCCCATCCGCCGGCGCAAGGGCGGGATAGGAACTCAATTCGTGCCAGGCCACCTCGAAGCCGCTGTCGCGCAGATCGAAAAGCCGGGCTTTGACCGGCTCAAGCAGGGATGCTGGGGAAACGCCCGGCACGGCACGCACCTCGATATCGGCTGTGCAGTGGCCAGCGATGATGTTGACCGCCTGTCCACCGGCGATGACACCCACCTGCAAGGAAGAGTATGGGGGCTCGAAATTTTGATCGAGCGGGCCGCCCGTGAGCGATTGGCCGTAGGCCACTGCGTGCGAGATGACGCCGGCCATGGCGTGCACGGCATTGAGTCCGAGATCGGGGCGTGACGAATGGCCGGATCGCCCGATCACCTCGAGCCGCGCCGCGGCCTTTCCCTTGTGCGCACGCACAGGTTGCATCCGGCTGGGCTCGCCGACAATTGCGCCAAGCGGCCTCTCGCACAGGCTCGGCAACGCAGCCAGGAGATGCGGCACACCACGGCACCCCGCCTCTTCGTCGTAGGAGAATGCGAGATGGACTGGCCGCCGCAGGTTCATTGCCGCAAGTCCTGGCAGCGCGGCCAATGCGCAGGCGAGAAAGCCCTTCATGTCGGTGGTGCCGCGGCCGTAAAGCCTGCCGCCCTCGCGACGCAGGACGAACGGATCGGAGCTCCATTCCGGCTCGCCGGCCGGCACGACATCCATATGTCCGGAGATGACGTAGCCCCGACCGGCACGCGGGCCGACCGTGACGAACAGGTTGGACCGGTCGCCCTCGGGACCGGGCAGAACCGTCACCGCGGCTCCGGCTGCCTGACAGTAGTCGCGGATCCAATCGACGATCTCACCGTTTGGCGTGCCCACAACTGAGGGAAACGCAATCAGGGTCGCGAGGATTTCTTCCACGTTCATGGCTGTCCGCTCTGCTTGCACACTGTAGGTTGCGACCAGCCTATCCCTGAGCAGCAGTGTTCCCTGCCGAATCGCGTCGTGCTTTGGCTGAAGATTGCGAAAAAACGCCTCGAACCAGCGAAACCTGCTGGCGTTCCCCTGTAATGCTGCTGCAAATGAGGCCTGTCGCAAACATGGCTATCGGCGCCAGGATTTAACACCGCGTGCCCTGGGCATTCGTTGAAAGACATTCGTTGAAGGAGCGGATCGACTGAGATGCAGAGATCAGTACGCCTGAAATCCTTTGAACTGGTCGCGCGAGACATCAATGATGTCGATGTTGATCTGCTGCATGCACTATCGATTTCGGTCCGCTGGCCGCATCGTCCCAAGGACTGGGATTTGTTGCGCCGCGCCGGCCACGGCATCGTCGCCGTTGACGGAATTGGGCGCGTCTTCGGAAGCGCGATGTGGTTTCCCCAAGGGGACGATTTTGCCACCATCGGCCTGGTGATCACGACGCCTCGCGCACAGGCGCAGGGAGGCGGCCGATGGCTCATGGACCAGGTCCTCGAGCAGTGCGGGGATCGCAATCTGGCCCTGAATGCCACCCATGCCGCCTATCCTCTGTATGTGTCGCTCGGCTTCACGAACGAGGCGATCGTCTACATGCGCCAGGGCGAGATCCCACAAAAACTCCCGCCAATGCCAGCTCCGGATGGTGAATTAAGTGATCTGCCCAGCGGCGGACTTCGCGAGATCACCGAACTGGACGCGCGCGCATTCGGGACCAACCGTGCAAGGCTGCTTGCGTTGCTCTCGGAGGATGCCTCGATCGCCACTTTGAGTCGCGGCGGCGAGGTCGTTGGCTATTCCATGTGTCGCGAGTTCGGGCGCGGCCATGTGATTGGTCCCACAATAGCCCGAAACGACCAGGACGCGGTCCACCTCACAGCCGTCCATCTGAAGAAGCTGGCAGGTCGATTCGCCCGCGTCGATACGCGCGAGAAGGATGGCGTGTTTGCCGAGTTTCTGCAGCAGAGCGGCCTCGGCATTGCCGAGACCGTGACGACGATGTCCAAAGGCCGCCGCTTTCTGAACCGCGAAAGCAACGGGCCCTGGGTCTATGGATTGGCCAGCCACGCCTGGAGCTGAATGCAAGCACGCTGTCGCCGATGCCGCAGGGCCGCTCCGGTCCCGTCAACGCTCTCACAACGACTCCAGCGCCCTGGACATGCGTTCGAGCCCTCTCCGCAACAGCGGACGAGGGCAACCGACATTGAGGCGAATGAAGCCTTCACCGCCGGGTCCATAGACGCGCCCGTCGTACAAATTGACTCCGGCTCGGTCGACGAAAAACCGTTGAACGCCTCCGACCTTCCGATCGAGCCCGCGCGCATCCAGCCACACCAGGAAGGAAGCGTCCGGCCGCATCGGTGTGATGCCCGGCAGGCGATCCTCGGCGAACTTGAGGACGAAATCGACATTACCGCCGATGTAGCGCGTCAGCTGATCCAGCCACGGCGCGCCGGTGCTGTAGGCGACCTCTAGCGCCAGCCGTCCAAAGAAGTTGGCATTGACCATGAACGATGCCTGCATGGTGGCCAGAAGCGCCTCGCGCCGCTGCTTGTTGGCCACCGACACGGTTGCGGAGGGCACGCCGGCCAGATTGAAGGTCTTCGTTGGAGCCGTGCAGATGAATGACTTTTCCGCGGCATCCTCCGAGAGGGACGAGAAGACGATGTGCGGGCGATCCGACAATCTGATATCGCAATGGATGTCATCAGATATGACAAGGATGCCGTAGCGCTCGCAGATATCGTTCAGCGCCGTCAGTTCCTGGCGCGTCCACACCTTTCCAGCTGGATTGTGCGGATTACACAACAGGAAGGCCTTGGCGCCGGCTGCCAGTTTCGCGAAGTTCTCCAGGTCGAGTTCATATCGGTTATCCTGCAACCTTAGCCTGTTGACCAGCAGCTTCCTGCCGTTCCCCTGAATCACTTCGAAATAGGGCGAGTAAATGGGAGACTGCACAATCACCCCGTCCCCGGGCTTCGTGAAGGTCCGAAGCATCGCGGCTACCGACGGCATGATCGCAGGCGCCGGCAGCAGCGATTCCAGTGCCGGCGACCAGCCGTGCCGACGCGCGAACCATGATTGCACAATCTCGTAGTGACGGGGGTCGCGGCGGGTATAGCCATAGATTCCATGGTCCGCCGCTTCCCGCAGCCGCGCGATGACGGTTTCAGGCGCGCGAAAATCCATGTCCGCGGTCCACAGCGAAAGCAGATCTTCGCCCTCGACCCGAGGCGAGAATTCGTCCCACTGATTGGCCCATTTGACTGACCCAAACTGGTGGCGATCATAGATCCTGTCGAAGTCGATCATTCCAACATTTCTTTCCGCAACCGTCGGTTGCGATGCATCTGCACAAGCCATTGCTTGGTTTCCGGTGTGGTTTTCGCCGCTCGCGGCTGCTCGAACTTTTGGCGGGCTATTTGAGGATTTGCGCCACGTGCCTCGCTGCTGAAACTGCCTGTCGCATATTCCGCTTCCTAGCTCTTGTGGCCGCGCGCCAACGCGCGCTCCATCGAGTGCGAGTACCGGGACATTCCGAAGCAGAAGATCCAGTAGACCAGCCCGGCGAAGAGATAGCCGGTCGAAGAGATCGTCGGCCCAGCCCAATTCGGGTCGACTCGCGCCGTTTCGACGGCTCTCAGGAAGTCCGCAATGCCGACGATCGCTACTAGCGTCGTGTCCTTGAACAGCCCGATGAAGGTAGAGACGATGCCTGGGATAACGATAGTGAGCGCCTGCGGCAGGATGATCAGACGGATCATGGTGAAGTAGCTGACGCCGAGCGCCTTTGCCGCCTCATATTGCCCCTTGGGGATCGCTTGAAGGCCGGCGCGCACCACCTCGGCCATGTAGGCGGACGAGAACAGCGCTATCGCAATCAGCGGACGCAGCAGCCGATCGGGCGTCAGATAGTCGGGGACGAAGAGCGGCATCATGAAATTCGCCATGAACAGCACCGTGATGAACGGCACGCCCCTGACGACCTCGATGAAGATCACACACACTGCCCTGACGAAGGGAAGCTCCGATCGTCGGCCAAGCGCGAGAAGCACACCGAGCGGCAGCGAGAAGACGATGCCCACGATCGACATGAGCAGCGTGATAAGCAGACCTCCCCACAAGACGGTATCGATGACCGGCAGATCGAGCGACGCGACACCGCGCAACAACGCGAAGGCGACGACCGGGTAGGCAACAAAGAACAGCAACGCCGCCACGTTGCGCCGCGGCGCCCGTTTCCACAGCAGCCAGGCGATCAGCACGGCGCCGATCGCCAGCGTCAGGTCCACCCGCCAGCGCTCGGAAACCGGATATGCCCCGTAACGGAGATAGTCGAATTTCTCCACGATGAACGGCCAACACGCGCCCTCAGGGTTGGCGCGGCATTCTTCCTGTCCGCCGGCCCAGACTGCATCCAAGACTGCAAAACTCGCGAACTGATACAAAAGCCATGCGGCGAGAACTGTGAAGCAGATCGTCAGCACGCCGGAGAACGGCGTCGAGAACAGGTTCTTTCTGATCCAGGTCGCCGGGCTCGGCCGGATTCCACAAGGCGGCGCCATAGGCGGCAGAAGCGGAGCGCTAACGAGGTGCGGATGCAGGGACTGGCCGCTCATGCATCACCTCTCGACGATCGCGAAACGTTGATTGAACGCGTTCATGGTCATCGACATGACGAGGGAGATCGCGAGGTAGACCGACAGCGTAATCGCCATCACCTGGACGGCGGCGCCAGTCTGGTTGAGCACCGTTCCCGCGAAAATCTGAACGAGATCGGGGTAGCCGATAAACACGGCGAGTGAGGAATTCTTCGTGAGATTCAGGTACTGGCTGGTCAGGGGCGGTATGATGATGCGCAGTGCCTGCGGAACAATGACCAGGCGAAGCGTTTTGCCCGGCGCAAGCCCAAGCGCATGGGCGGCTTCGGTCTGGCCTTTCGGCACAGCCTGGATCCCGCTGCGGACAATTTCCGCGATAAAGGAAGCGGTGTAGACGGACAGACCGATCAGAAGAGCCGCGAACTCCGGATAAAGCTGGTGTCCACCCCGGTAATTGAACCCTTTCAACTCTGGCGTCACGAACGACACCGGCGAACCGACCAGGAGGAAGACGATCAGAGGCAGTCCGATCAAGGCAGCGAGGCTGACCCAAAGCACGGGCAGCTGCTTTCCGGTGCGGTTCTGTGCGCGCCTGGCATAGGACCAAAAAGCGACGCAGAAGATGCTGGCCGCCAGGAACGCGAGTCCCACGGTACCTGCTCCTGCGTAGAGCTGGATTTCCGGAATGATGAGACCGCGATTGTTCAGATAGATGCGGCCGGGGAGTTCGATCGACGCCCTCGGCGCAGGCAGCGCTTTCAGGACTGCATTGTACCAGAACAAAAGCTGCAGCAATAACGGGATGTTGCGTATGATCTCGACATACGAAGCCGCGACCTTTGAAACGATCCAGTTCGGTGACAGACGGGCAATGCCGACGACAAAGCCCAAGACTGTGGCCAACACGATCCCAAGCAAGCTCACATAGAGGGTGTTGACCACACCCACCCAGAACGCTTGGCCGTAGGTGGAGAGCGTGTCGTAGGGGATCAGCGTCTGATTGATGTCGAAGCCGGCGGCCTCGTTCCAGAAGCCGAAAGACAGCGGAATCCCGCGTGCCCTCATGTTCGACGCAGTCTGAACGGCAATGCCCACGGCCAATGCCAGCAGGCTGCCCGCTAGCAAAAGTTGATAGATGATGCCCCGGACCTTGGCGTCGTGCAGGGACAAGCTCCTGCGCGAGGGCGCGGCGAGCAGCACATCGGACATGACCCTGTTCCTGTGTTGGTGCAGAACTAATGCATGTCGCGCAAAAGTGCGCAGCGGTTTTGCGATAACGACATGCATAAACAAGAACTTAAAGCGTGTCGCATGACTCCATTCAACCCCGACGCGCTTTAAGACGCCGGCGCAATCGCCGGCGGCTTGTGACCGACCCGGCCTAGCGGATCGGCGGGGCGTACTGGAGACCGCCCTGATTCCAAAGCGCGTTCAGGCCGCGCTCCATCTTGAGCGGCGAGGCCTTGCCGATATTGCGATCGAACACTTCGCCATAGTTGCCAACCTGCTTGATAACGTCCACGGACCAGCTATCGCCAAGCCCGAGATCCTTTCCGAGGCTGCCCTCCGCTCCGAGCAGCCGGCGAATGTTCGGGTTGTCCGACGCCTTCATTTCATCGACATTCTCAGAGGTTACTCCCAATTCTTCGGCAGCGACCATGACAAGGAGCGCCCATTTGGCCACGTTGAGCCAATGATCATCGCCCTGCCGCACGGCAGGCCCAAGTGGCTCCTTGGAGATAAGTTCGGGAAGCACGACGCTGTCGTCGGCCTTCGCCATGCGCTGGCGCGACGCATTCAAGGTGGACGTGTCGGCCGAGAGGACGTCGCAGCGACCTTCGTCGTAGGCCTTTACCACGGCTTCTTCGTCGGCAAACCCGACGGTCGAGTATGTCATCGAATGCGAGCGGAAGTAATCGGCGAGATTCAACTCGGTCGTCGTGCCCTGAGTGACGCAGATGGACGCGCCATCCAGATCTTTGGCCGAACCGATGTTCTCCGCTTTGCGGACCATGAAGCCCTGGCCATCGTAGAAATACGTGCCCGCAAAAAGTATTCCGAGAGACGTGTCGCGGGATGACGTCCAGGTTGCGTTATGTGCGAGTATATCGATCTCGCCCGACTGAAGCGCGGTGAACCGGTCCTTCGGCGTAAGCGGAATGAACCTTACCTTCTGCGCATCGCCCAGAACCGCTGCTGCAACAGCGCGACAATAGTCGACCACGAACCCGGTCCATTTGCCCTCATTGTCTGGAAGGCTAAATCCGGCCGTCGCTGAGTTGGTTCCGCAGGTCAGAACTCCGTTCTTCTTGACATTTTCGATCGTCGCGGCGGACGCGTTGGATACAACGAGCCCTACCGCTGCTCCGACCAGACCCTTGAGAATTGCTTGCATCTTGGTTCCCCTTATTTTTTTGTGGAGCACCAAGGTTGCGCAGGCCTCATTATTGGTCAAATTCATTCTCGTCATGATGACTATGAGGCCTGCTCATACAATGGCTGCACTCGTAATGGTTTCAGCCGTGTGTCTCCTGTTTATTTCTTCTGTTCTCTCTCAGAAACAATTTCTCTCTTTTTAATCTGTGACTCAGAGTAGATGTTTGAGAGAACTTCTTTGAGCCAGATCGTCCCTGGGTCCGTGGCCATTTGCGGATGAAGGAGCAACCACGCGCTCACATTTGGGATCGGCAGGGGCGGCGAAAGGAGAGTCACTTCACTCGCTTTATCAAGGATTTGGAGGATTCCGTCACCACAATGAGCAACAAGTTCGGTGCCTCGCAAGACCCACGGAAGTGCCAGATAATTCGATATCGTCGCGACCACGTTCCGCCGCAAACCAAGCTCCTTGAGCGCGGCATCCGCAAGTCCGCTGGAAACACCATCGGCGGAAACCTGCAAGTGAGACGCTGACAGGTATGTCTCCAATGACATCGCCGAACTTGCGATTTGGCTGCCGCTCCAAACTGCGCAGAAGAGACGATCCTGGCCCAGTTCGATCTTCAAAAGGCTTGGGTCATCCTTGATCACTGCTCCAGTCAATGCACAGTCGATCTGTCGAAGATGAACCGAGGACGGGATATCGAGCCCGTTCGCTGGAATAATATTCAACGTGGCACCGGGCGCCTGCCTGGAAAACTCCCGCAGAAGACGTGGTATGATTATCATCGCATGGTAGTCGGTGAGGCCGACACGAAAGTTCCGCCGCGTGGTTGCGGGATCGAAAGTTTGATGGCGATCAATCGAGGCTCGAATCGTTGCCAATCCGGCCGAAATGTCTGGCAGAAGCTCGACCGCCCGCGGGGTCGGCCTCATAACTCCTCCATCGCGCGTGAACAGCTTGTCGCCGAAAAGGTGCCGCAGCCTGGATAAGGAATGGCTGATCGCAGATTGCGTTCTTCCCAATTCGCATGCCGTACGCGTGACGCTTCTTTCGCGCATCATGACGTCGAACACGCGCAGCAAATTCAGGTCGAGGTCATCGAAACTCATGAGCCGAACAGGCCTTGGTTTTTCATCATGAGGCGAGAACGTCCACGTGGCGTTCGAAAAGGAAATCCTCGTTCCGCTTCTGGCGCTGGTCCATCCGTTCAGCCACAACGTTTCCTGAGCCGCTCGAGATCGGGCACATCGACCTGGGTCACTGCGCTGATTGCAATGACTTTCTCCGCACGGAGCCTGGACAATTGACGCGAGACGGTCTCGATCGTCAGCCCGAGGAAATCGGCAACGTCACCGCGCGTGAGAGGCAGAATAAACTTGCGGCCCTTCTGTTCGCTGTCCGCTGAGGGATCGAGGTGCGTGGCGATGAGATAAAGGAAGCTGGCGACCTTCTCGGCAGCTGTCTTTCTCCCCAGTGTGACCATCCATTCGCGGGCTTCATCGAGTTCCCTGAGAGTCTGCTCCATTAACCGACGCTCCAGTTTGGGATTCGCCGCGATCAACCGTTCCAGACCGCTCTTCGACACGCGGCAGAGATCGACGTCGGACGCAGCTTGGGCAGTTACAGCACTGTCAGGCGTGAAAAGTCGCCCGAGGAAATCCGGGGCGAACTGCAGTCCGACGATCTGCTGGCGGCCGTCTTCCAGCACCTTGGTCAGCTTGACTACGCCCCGCATTACATTCGCATAGGACTCGACGGGCATGCCGTCAGCGGCGAGTTCCTCTCCGGCAGAATGCCGGGCCAGGCGAGTGTGGCGCGAAAGCGCAACAAGCTCGGCAGAATCGAGCACGCCGCACATTCCCTTGTGCCGAGCCTCGCAGCTCCGGCAAAGCACAGGAATATCGGAGTTGTGTATGTCCTTGCGGTTCGTGTCCATGGCGCTGTCGGGAATATCGGACACTCCGGCGCCGAATGCCAGCGTGGCGTACACAAGGTTCGCATATTGCCGCAGACGCAGCCGATCCAGAAACTCGTCCGCACGTTTGATCCATGTCAAGAGAGCTCCGGCCGTTGCCGGATAACGCTGGCGCAAGGAGCCCGCAATGGATCAAGCACCCATCGAACGGCATTCGACGCCCGTTGCGCGCTACACCAGCCGTCCGAGGCGCCTGGTTCTTCTGGGCAATTGACAGAGGGTTCGATCGAAGCGGAGATAGCGCTGCCAACGCAACCCCGACGTAACACGTACCTGATCCAGGAACTGAAAGGCCTGATCCAGGAACTGAAAGGAAAGAGTCGGGATTTGGGAGGATAGCATGGGCGAGGCTCTAGCCGGTCATCATGCCGATCGGATACAGGCCGCAATCATTTCAGATGCCGCGGCGAAGTCGGCGCTGGTCGCTTCATGGCGACGCTCATCCAATTTGCATAAGCTCGATCCAACCGATCCCAAACCGCCGCGATACCTGACCCAGGCCGAATTTATCGACGCCAGGCAACGGATCGAACCGCTGATCCGAGCTGCCCAATCAAGCCTCGACAGACTCTACCTGGCGGTGGGAGGTGTTGGATGCTGCGTGCTTCTCGCCGACCAAGAGGGCGTGCCGATCGAACGACGCGGTGCACCTGCGGATGACGAGACGTTTCACAACTGGGGGTTGTGGACAGGCTCGGTCTGGAACGAGGAGAGCGAGGGCACCAACGGCATCGGCACCTGTCTTGTCGAGCAGCGCGTGCTGACGATCCATCGCGACCAGCATTTTCACACGCGCAACACAGCGCTGAGCTGCATCACCGCGCCCATCTACGATCACGAGGGAGACCTCGTTGCCGCCCTCGACGTGTCTTCCTGCCGGGCAGATCTAACCGAAGCCTTCGCCAATCTTATTTCGGTGGCCGTAGTCGACGCCGCGCGACGCATCGAGGCGGAGAACTTCAAGATGGCATTCCCGAAGGCGCGCATTCTGCTCGCGCCAATAACCGACAAAGGTTCGGGCGGACTGATCGCGGTCGATGCGGACGACCTTGTGGTCGGCGCGACCCGCTTAGCGCGATTGGCGCTGGGGATCACGCAAAAGAGCCTTCGGAAGCCGCTCCCCGCGGCCGATCTGCTTGGCGGGGCGAGGAAGGTCACCGAAGTCCTCGCCGAGGCGGAGCGCGGGGCTCTGCAACGGGTGCTGGCCCGGACAGATGGAAATGTCTCGGCCGCGGCCGCGGCGCTTGGGATCAGCCGTGCGACGCTCCACCGGAAGCTCAACCGCCTCGATCTCCATAGATCGCACTGATCTTTCGAATCCCGGCACGACTGTCGCAGTTCTGCGACACCTCCTGCGGGTCCACTGTTCTCACCATCGTGACAGCGAGCGGGCAGATGCGGCAAGTCTTTCCACCGAAGCGCCGCATCCCGCGGCGTTGTTTCGGGAGGTATATCATGAACAAGGTTGAATTCTCACGCTCCGTCAAGGCGCCCTTCGACAGGCGTTACGGCAATTTCATTGGCGGCAAATGGACCGAGCCGCTGTCCGGCAAGTATTTCGAGAACTTCTCGCCGGTAAACGGTCAGCTTCTCTGCGAAGTCGCCCGTTCCGACTCCAAGGATATCGAGGCCGCGCTCGACGCGGCCCATGCTGCCAGGGACGCATGGGGCCGCACCAGCCCGGCCGAACGCGCTTTGATTCTCAATCGCATTGCTGATCGCATGGAGGAGAACCTCGATCTCCTCGCGCGCGCCGAGACCTGGGACAACGGCAAGCCGATCCGTGAGACGACCGCCGCCGATCTGCCGCTGGCCATCGATCACTTCCGCTACTTCGCCGGCGCGATCCGCGCCCAGGAGGGCAGCCTCTCCGAGATCGACTACGACACCGTTGCCTATCACTTCCACGAACCGTTGGGCGTCGTCGGCCAGATCATCCCGTGGAACTTCCCGCTGCTCATGGCGGTATGGAAACTGGCCCCCGCGATCGCGGCCGGCAACTGCGTGGTTCTGAAACCCGCAGAGCAGACCCCGGCGGCGATCATGCTCTGGGCGGACCTCATCGGCGACCTGCTGCCGCCGGGCGTGCTCAACATCGTCAACGGCTTCGGCCTCGAGGCAGGCAAGCCCCTCGCCTCCTCCAACCGGATCGCAAAGATCGCCTTCACCGGCGAGACGACCACTGGCCGGCTGATCATGCAGTACGCCAGCCAGAACCTTATCCCGGTAACGCTCGAACTCGGCGGCAAGTCGCCCAACATCTTCTTCCAGGACGTCACCGCCGAGGACGACGATTTCTTCGACAAGGCGATCGAGGGTTTCGTCATGTTCGCACTCAACCAGGGCGAGGTTTGTACCTGCCCGAGCCGGGCGCTGATCCATGAAAAGATCTACGACCGCTTCATGGAGCGGGCGCTGAAGCGCGTCGAGGCGATCGTCCAGGGCGACCCGCTGGATCCGGCGACGATGATCGGCGCGCAGGCCTCGTCCGAGCAGCTCGAGAAGATCCTGTCCTACATCGACATAGGCAAGCAGGAAGGCGCCGAAGTGCTCACTGGCGGCGCGCGCAACGAGCTGCCGGGCGATCTCGCCGGCGGCTATTACGTCAAGCCGACGGTGTTCAAGGGTCACAACAAGATGCGCATCTTCCAGGAGGAGATCTTCGGGCCGGTGGTTTCGGTGACAACCTTCAAGGACGACGACGAGGCCTTGTCGATCGCCAACGACACGCTCTACGGCCTCGGCGCCGGCATCTGGAGCCGCGACGCCAACCGGCTCTACCGCTTCGGCCGGGCGATCCAGGCGGGCCGCGTCTGGACCAACTGCTACCACGCCTACCCGGCGCACGCGGCGTTTGGCGGCTACAAGCAGTCCGGCATCGGCCGCGAGACCCACAAGATGATGCTCGACCACTACCAGCAGACCAAGAACATGCTGGTCAGCTACAGCCCCAAGAAGCTCGGCTTCTTCTGAGGACTGCCTCACGGGGCGCGGGACGTTCCCGCGCTTCGCTTTCCGGAGGGAGGATGGTATGCACGACAAGGTGAGCGCCACGCCGGCGGCGCTGGAGTTCCTGGCGGAGATCATCGCCGAGCATGGGCCGGTGCTGTTCCACCAGTCGGGCGGCTGCTGCGACGGTTCCTCGCCAATGTGCTACCCCCAGGGTGATTTCGCTCTGGGGGACAGCGACGTATTGCTCGGCGAGATCGGCGGCGCGCCGTTTTACATCGGCGCGGCGCAATACGACGCGTGGAAGCACACCAACCTCGTCATCGATGCTGTGCCCGGACGCGGTGGCATGTTCTCACTCGATAACGGCCGCGAGAGACGGTTCCTGACGCGGTCCACGGTGTGCCACATGGGGATCTGATTTCGAGTATCAGCGGACGTCTATCTGGCGCGCCCTCGCGCCCTCAAGCTGGTTCATGTCTGCGCCGTTGCTTCACGAAATCGACAAAAAAGCACGAAGCCCGGCCGGCGTCAGACGCCTCGATAGCGAGAAGCGTAATTCTTGAACCCTCGCCTGCCAAGGCAGCAACGCGATAAAACGGCTCGTCGAAAGCGGCTGTCCTCTGGCAGGCGGCCAAGCTCAACCGCTTGAGCACCTCCGGTTCTACTCGAGCGCACCACCGATATCGCCGCAGCCTGCCATCCCGCACTCGTCCGGCGTGCCGTGATGGAGGCGGTAGTCGCAACGCCTGTCGCGAAACGATCGTATGAACGCGTTGATCTTCCCGTCGATCCGGAGAACCCGATTTTGAGGGGCTCACGGCCAGCGTTGAACACGAGTATTGTTATTCGGGTCTGCTATACGCGCCGATATGCGACACCTACGCTTCTGCGCAGATTGGGCCGCTTTGATCTCGATCAAGCTGAAAAGAAGGCCCAAAGGTAGAGTTCAGGCCAAGGCCGCGTCCCGGCGTGTCTGTGGACTGGACGCGCCAAGCGCGAGCGTTCCTTGGGCGGAACAGGCAACAGAGGACAAGAAGGCAATGTACAAGCACATCCTGATTTCGACGGACGGCTCCGACGTCGCGCAGAGGGGCGTCGACCATGGGCTTTCGCTTGCCAAGAGCCTCGACGCGAAGGTGACCGTCATCACGGTCACCGAGCCTTTCCCCTTCCATGCGAGCGCGGCCGGCGGCGGCTGGGTCCCGCTTCCCGGGGATATCTCGGGGTATGAAGAGGGGCAGAAGAAGGCTGCGGAGAAACTCCTGGCGACGGTGCGGGAATCGGCCGCCAGGATCGGCGTCAGCGCGGACGTGCTGCACGTGCCCGACGCGAGACCAGCGGAAGCCATCGTCGAGGCGGCGAAGGCCCAAGAATGCAGCCTGATCGTCATGGCCTCGCACGGCCGGCGCGGCCTCGGGCGCCTGCTGCTGGGCAGCCAGACCTCGGAAGTGCTGGCCCATAGCCCCGTTCCAGTGCTCGTCGTACGCTGAGCGGGATGGAGGAAATTCCTGTCCTGAAGGACTACATCGAATGAAGCTTCGCGCTCTTGTGCCCCTACTCACCTATCCGGAACCCCACACGACGGCAGTCGTAGCCAATGCTGCGGCGGTGACGGATCTGCTTGGCGCGGACCTCCACGCGCTGGTGCTAGAAGCTGACATTCCAGAGGTTTCGAACGCGTTCTCCCGCATGCTCATGAATCTGCCGGAAATGATCCGCAACGCCGAGAAACTCAGCGCGAGCAACGGCGCGGAACTGCTGGCCGCGGCCAGGGTTGAGGCGGAAGCCAGAAGCCTGAATCTGACGACTTCCGTGGAGAGGACGCAGGTCGCGCTGCTTGGCGAGGCGGCCGCTCGCCATGCCCGCTATTTCGACATGGCGCTTGTCGGGTGGAACTCCGACAACCCCGGTATCCGCGCTTTGGCGGAGGCCGTTGTCTTCAGCTCCGGCCGCCCGACGATCCTTCTGCCCGATCAGGCGCTGCCCGCCAGTTTTAGCCGGGTGTCGATCGCATGGGATGGCACGCGCGTCGCAGCCCGCGCCGTGTCAGACGCCAAGTTTGTTCTGGAGCGCGCCGTGGAGATCAAGGTTGTCACCGTCACAGACGAAAAGTCAATAGACGAGGCAGATGCGGGGGAGCGGCTCGCGGGAAGTCTGCGCGAAGCCGGGCTGAAAGCCACCTTCTCGGCAGTGCGCGCGGAGGACTGCCCGATTGCAGAAACCCTGCAGCGCCACGCTGCCGGCCTAGGTTCGGATCTGCTGGTGATGGGAGGCTACGGTCACTCACGGCTCAGGGATTTCGTTCTCGGCGGCGCGACCGAAGGCGTCTTGGCGGACCTGAGGATGCCAGTGCTGCTTTCGCATTGACCGCCCTGCTGATGATGGATGCTTACCTTGCCTCATGCGCGGTGGCCGATTCTCTCGTTGAGAGGAGTGCTCCTCGGCGTGGCGCTCAGCGGACTCATGGTCGGCATTACTGGATGGGCGTCCGGCGCAGGCTGGCATCCCTGGCCGTGGGCCGTCGCGACCGCGTTGGTGCTGGCGGCCCTCGCCGTCGAGATCGTCCGCAGTCTGTCGCGCGGCGAAGTCGGGCTTGACCTGGTCGCCGCGCTATCGATGTCGGCCGCGCTCGCGTTCGGCGAGATGCTAGCGGGCAACGTCGTCGCGCTGATGTACGCGGGTGGCCAGTTTCTCGAAGGCTATGCGGCCGGCCGCGCACGCAGGGAGATGACCGCCCTACTCGGTCGCGTGGCCCACAGCGCCATGCGGTACGGCAATGACGGGCTCGACGAAGTCCTCATCCAGGCTATCGTTCCAGGCGACCGGCTCCTCGTTCGCCGCGGCGAAGTGATCCCCGTCGACGGCAGCCTTGCGTCACCTTCTGCCGTCCTGGACGAGTCCGCCTTGACCGGAGAGAGCCTGCCACGCACGAAGTTGCTGGGTGACGAAGTCCTGAGCGGAGCAACCAATGCTGGCGATGCCTTCGATCTCCTTGCGGACAGACCCGCGGCCGAAAGCACCTACGCCAACATCGTCCGGCTTGTAACCAAGGCCCAGGAAGGCAAGCCTCCCAGCGTGCGTGCGGCGGATCGCTACGCGGTCTGGTTCCTGCTGCTGACGGTCTTGGCGGCAGGAACTGCCTGGGCCATCTCCGGCGACCCTGTCAGAGTGCTGGCTGTGTTGGTGGTCGCAACGCCGTGCCCGCTCATCCTCGCCCTGCCCGTCGCCATCATCTCGGGCATGTCGCGCGCCGCCAAGCTCGGCGTTCTCGTCAAGGACGGCGGGGCTCTCGAGACCCTTGCGAAGGTCAAGACGGTTATCCTCGACAAAACCGGAACCCTGACGTTCGGCCAAGCCGAGGTGGTCGACGTACGCACCGTCGGGACCTGGTTACCTGACGAGGTCCTGCGGCTCGCCGCCTCGCTCGACCAGGCGTCCGGCCACGTCACGGCAGCGGCGCTGGTGGCGGACGCACGCCGGAAGGGGCTCCCGCTCTCTGCGCCGACGGACGTCAGCGAGGTCGCCGGAACCGGAATCAAAGGGATTGTCGAAAGACGCAGGCTGGTTATCGGCGGCAGCCGCTTCGTCAGGAACGCGATCACGCAGGGCGATCCCCATGGGTTGCGGGAAGGTCTTCCCTGGGGAAGCGCCGTGGTGGCCGTCGGCGTAGACGGCGTCCTGGCCGGGATCATCGCCATGGCTGACGCGATCAGGCCGGAGGCGCCCGCCATGCTCCGGGCGCTGGAGAAGGCTGGGATCGACCGCGTCGTGATCGCCTCCGGCGATCGCCAGGATGTGGTCGACGCCGTGGCTGCCCGGCTCGGGATAGCCAGGGCGGATGGCGAACTGGATCCGGCGCAGAAGGTCGAAGTCGTGACCAGGGAACGCATGCGCGCTCCCGTGCTCATGGCTGGAGACGGCGTGAATGACGCTCCCGCGTTGGCGAGCGCCGACGTGGGCGTGGCGTTGGGCGCGCGCGGCTCCGCCGCCTCGTCGGAAAGCGCCGGAGTCGTCATTCTCGTCGACCGCCTCGACAGCCTGGCGTCCGCGGTAGAGGTCGCGCATCGGACCCGCCAAATCGCAACGCAAAGCGTGGTCGCCGGCCTCGGCCTCTCAGTCGTCGGGATGGCTGTGGCTGCGCTCGGCTATCTCCCGCCTGTGGCTGGCGCACTCGTGCAGGAGGGCATAGACGTAGCGGTGATCCTCAACGCCCTGCGTGCCCTCCGGTGATGTTCCGGACTCCTGAGCCACTCGGCCCCAGATTTCCCGCGTTCAGGCGTTTCAGTGCCCCGCGTGTTCGCCGTGAAGCAGTTCCAGACCGGGCGCCGGTCGCTCCAGGTCATGAGCTGTCTGGCCCTCGGCCGCAGCCTGGGTCCATTCTGCCCTGTCCGTGCCGCAGACCTGGATCACCGGGAAATAGATCGTTTCGCCCGCCGGGAGGCTTGCGTCGAGAGTCGCCCTGAAGACGAACTCATCATCGTACTCGTCGTCCGCCACGCTTCCGCCGCTCCAGGATAGCTCGGTAACGCCTTCGGCCACCTTCTTGCCGTGCAGATCGTACTCTGCCTTGTACCCCGTCACCGTCTTTTCGATCGTCCATCCGGCCTTGGGCATCGGCTTGACCGCGATAACGCCTTCCGGGATCCGGACCCGGACCTCGTCCGTGGCCTTGCCGTCGCAACCGTGCGGAATCCTTAGAACCGCCTTGTAGGTCGTGCCGACGGCAGCCTGGGCGTTTTCGAACGAAACATGCGCATGGGCCGGTCCGGCCACGATCGCAGCGACCGCCGCAACTATAAGAGGCCTGTACATCTGACTGTCTCCTTTCTTCTCCAGGTCGAATGACCTCTCCAGGTCGAATGACACTCGAGTTGCGCGACGGGTTGTTCCGCACGCTTATGGAGCCACTGCATAGCCGCGTTGGCCGTCAGCTATTTGCGCTGCAGCAAACTCCGCAGATACGCCTTCAGGTCGCTCCCCCGAAAATCCATCGGGAGTTTGTTCCAGGACAAACTCCTCTGTCATGGCGGGCGTAGAAGTCGCTCATCGACAACGATGGATCACAAGGAGAACCGAAATGTTCACGCGTCGCCAGGCACTGATGGGAGCAGCGGCCGCCGCCATGCTGGCCGCGACGCCTTCGATGACCGCTTTCGCGAATGAGACCGAGATCGCCGCGCTGCCGCGCGAGCAGGTCACGCTCGTCGCACCGCCCTTCGTGCATGCGCACGAACAGGTGGCCAAGAGCGGTCCGAAGGTGGTCGAGTTCACGATGACCATCGAGGAAAAGCCCGTCACTATCGATGACGAAGGCACCGTGCTGCAGGGCATGACCTTCAACGGCTCGATCCCCGGCCCGATGATGGTCGTCCATGAAGGCGATTACGTCGAGTTGAACCTGCGCCCGGCGAGGCGCGCTCCGATCTTTGGCAGTTGGTCGAATTCTCGAAACGTTTTACCACCGAAGACGTCTGGCCGGCCGACCTCCTGAATGCCAATCCTGACTATAAGGGCAAGACGCTGTTCGACGTGCTGTTCAGGAACGGCATGGTCGACCGCTTCCCATTAGGAGAACTCGACGCCGAGTATGAAAACAGGGAATCGCGCGAATTCGGCTTCTACCTGCAGAAGGGCTTGTTCGAGGAGTATGCCGAATTCGGCCGCGGTCATGGCCACGATCTCGCGCCTTACGACGTCTATCACGAGGTGCGTGGCCTGCGCTGGCCCGTCGTCGACGGCAAGGAGACGAAGTGGCGCTATCGCGAAGGCCTCGACCCCTATGTGAAGCCGGGCGAAGGCGTAAAATTCTATGGCAGACCAGACGGCAAGGCAGTGATCCTCGCTGTGCCTTACGAGCCTCCGGCGGAATCCCCTGACGAGGAATACGACGTCTGGCTGGTAACTGGACGCGTCCTCGAGCATTGGCATTCGGGATCGATGACGATGCGGGTGCCGGAGCTCTACAGGGCGTTTCCCGGCGCGGTCTGCTTCATGAACGCCGACGACGCGCGACGGCGCGGCATCAACCAGGGAGCCGAGGTCCGGGTCGTTTCACGGCGTGGCGAGATCAGGCTCAGGGTCGAAACCCGGGGGCGTAACCGCATGCCGCGCGGCGTGGTGTTCGTGCCCTGGTTCGACGCCAGCAAGCTCATCAACAAGGTGACGCTCGACGCCACTGATCCCATCTCCAAACAGACGGATTTCAAGAAATGCGCGGTCAAGGTCATGCCCGTCTGACGCGCCGCGCGCGCGTCGCACTTGTCGCCGCAGGCCTGCTCGCCGTCGGCACTGCGGCGTTGGCGCAAATGTCGGCCGAGATCGTCCCGCCGCTTACCGGGGCAGCGCAGCCCATGGACGAACTTCCGGCTGATCCGGCGCCCAAGTGGACAGTCGACGATATCAGAAAGATGCGCGCTTATCCCGACCAGCCGCCCGTCATCCCGCACTCGATCGAGGGCTACCAGCTTTCGGTCAACACGAACCGCTGCCTGTCGTGCCACAAGCGCGAGTTCACGCAAGGGTCGGGCGCACCGATGATCAGCGTCACGCATTACATCACCCGCGAGGGCCAGATGTTGGCCGACGTCTCACCCCGACGCTATTTCTGCACCGCCTGTCATGTGCCGCAGGCCAACACCGCACCGCTCGTCGGCAACACGTTCACCGACATGAGCAAGCTGGGCGTCGGCCACGCGGGAGATGAGTAGCATGTGGTCACGGCTAAAGGCCGCCGCCTTATGGGCCTGGCGCATATTGGCGACGCCCGCCGCGACGCTCAGCCTGGGCTTCCTGACGCTCGGCGGCTTTGTCGGCGGTGTGATGTTCTGGGGTGCGTTCAACACCGCCCTGGAACTGACCAACACCGAGCAGTTTTGCATCTCCTGCCATGAGATGGAGACGAACGTTTACGAGGAGCTCACGCGCACCGTCCACTTCTCGAACCGTTCAGGAGTGAGGGCCTCGTGCCCGGACTGTCACGTCCCGCACGAATGGACCGACAAGATCGCCAGGAAAATGCAGGCTTCCAAAGAGGTCTGGGGCAAGATCTTCGGCACCATCAACACCCGCAGGAAGTTCCTCGAATACAGGCGTGAACTGGCTGAGCACGAATGGGCCCGACTGAAAGCGAACGACAGTCTCGAATGCCGCAACTGTCATTCCTCGGTGGCGATGGACTTGTCCAAGCAAACCGAACGCGCGGCAACGATCCACACACGCTACCTCCTGTCTGGCGAGGCTACCTGCATCGACTGCCACAAAGGCATAGCCCACGAGCTGCCGAACATGGAAGGCGTCGATCCCGGCTGGAAAGTTCCCCCCGAATTTGAGGGAGAGGAACTACCGGCGGCTTCTGTATTCGATCGCCTGGAAAGGACTGCGCGGTCCCCGCACGGAATGATGTGGAGCTTGGACGACGGCGCGCCTTCCAGATGATCGGGTGGCGGTACACCGCTCCATCCGGGGCTAGAACTCTGTGGGTGTCACGTGCGCCTCGCCCGAACGCTCAGCCACCGATCATTGGGCTTTCCGATGCACCGACGTACCTCGCTGACGATCCAGCCGGCGTCTGTGAGTGCGGACCGCAGGGCAGACTCGCGCCAGTACGTCTCGACGTAGCGCCGAGGCGCTGCAGCGCTGCCGTGTGTGGACACATTCTCGCCATCGCCCTCTCTAACCGAGGCGTGCAGTTGGCCACCGGGCCGGGTCGCCTCGGCAAGCCGTGCAAGCAGCGTGCCGAAATCCTCGCGCGCGACGTGAATCAGGCAGGCACAGGCCCAGATCCCGTCATACGGCGTGCCGGGACGCTGCGGGTCGGCCAGGTCTTCGGTCAGCGGGTCCAACAGGTCGGCCTCGAAGCCACTCTCGCGAAGCAGTTCGACGAAGCCCTTCGAAATGTCGGTGCGCCGGACGCTGATCCCCCGCTTCTCAAGCTCAAGTGCATCTCGCCCGCCACCGCTTCCGATCTCCAGCACCCTGCCAGAGCCACCCAGCTCGGTCACGAACGCATCGATCTCTGTCGCGACCCATTCTGGCATCGCCGCGGCCTCGGCAGCGTACTCCGCCGCGACCGTATCATAGGCCCGCACGGTATCCCGGTCGGTGCTCATCCTGGCGCTCCTCCTTCAAGACAAGAGGACCGATGGCGAGAGGGCCATCAGCCCGTTGCGCCCCTTAGACTTTCGGAGTTGGTGACGTCGCGGGCGATTTGCTTCCCAGCCATAACAGAAATTCGATCTGAGACACTACCGGGCAGCCACGCTGATTGACACTTCGAAGCGACGTTTGGTCGGGAGTTGTCAACGAGGGACATTGATCTGAGACAACGACGATTGTGTGCGACGCGCGCATTGTGAGACTTCGATGAGGAGTTCCGCCATGATAATTCGACAACTATCCCTCGCCCAATGCACCGCCCTGATTTCTGAGAACCGGCTCGCGCGGCTCGCCTGCTCGTCCGGTAACCAGCCCTACCTTGTACCAATCTACTACGCCTACGACGATAGATGCACCTATTCCTTCACTATGCCGGGCCGAAAGCTGGACACCATGCGGGGCAACCCTCAAGTGGCGCTTCTGGTCGAAGAAAAAGGTGAGGCCCGTTCTTGGAAGAGCGTCGTCGCCGAAGGCCGCTTCGAGGAGTTGCCCGACCGCATTGACATCAAACGAGAGCGCGACCGGGCCTGGTCTCTGCTTAGCCAGCACGCCAACTGGTGGGAACCCGGCGCGCTGAAGCCCGTCGTTGCACCGCTCGTCGACCATGCTTCGCACGTCTTCTTTCGAATCCATGTCGAGCGGATGTCCGGGCGGGAGGCCCATGAGAAATGAGGCAAAGCGGCGGATGCGCGTCGACGTCGAGCGTCCAAGCAGCTACTCGACCAGCAGGGCGAACGCTTTCCTGACGGCCGCCAGTGCATTTGGCGCCAGACGCACTGTCAGATCAAGACAAGCAGCGTCATCCGGCGCGGCAGCTGCCACGAAACCAAAACGGGAAGCGTTCAACTCAATAGCAGTCCGTCACGGCCCCCGCGTGAACGGTTCTCTCTGGATCACGTGCGGCGGTGGTGGCGCTTGTAACCTGCGCTGGGAAGGTGGCCCAACGTCCTGGATGTGAAGCTTCGCGGATGGTCACCTTCGCAAGGGATCAGCAACGAGGCTTGGCGCGGCCTCCGGCTCCCAGTCAGTTTTCCAAGAGCCGCCGGTCCTCCTTGGAAAAGGAAGACCGACGGACGAGGTTGGCGAAGCTGTGGCCCGGGTGGCAGCGGCCATATCGCCGCGACGTTTCCTTCCTGATCGCGGGATCGTGGTTCGGCGCGCCTTGGCGCCAAGCCTGCCTGTCCGCTCGGTCCATCACTTCCGCCTCCTTGACGCGGCCCCCGCCGTCCGCGCCATTTCGCGTCTGTTGGCCCGCGCTACCTGGCCGCCACGGCCTGGCCGAAGAGTTCGGCGAACACGGCTTTGGCCTTGCCGGTCTGCTTGACGGCCTTCGCTGCGTCGAGGTTGACCGGCTGGCCCACCTCGATCAGGGCGACCATGCCCATTCCGTAGTGCGGCGCACACTTGACGCCGTAGACGCCTTCCTTATCGAGCGTTACCGTGAAGACCTCGTTGAACTTGCTCTTGAAGGCCTCGGCGCCTTCCGGGAGCATGCCTTTGATCGTTTCCACGTTGTGGCCCTTGTCGGTCGGCACGAAGCGAATGGTATCGCCGGGGGCGGCGCTGACGAAGTCGGGTTGGAACACCATCGCACCCTTCTCGCCCTTGTTCAGCATCGTGACCTCGATTTCGGCCGCGCCAGCCGCGCCTGCGATCGCGACGGCCGCGCCTAGCGCCAGCGCTGCGATGAGCTTCTTCATTTTCCTGGTCCTTTCCTGGTATGCGGCTCCAATGCCGTTGAAGGCTTTATTAGTGCGTGTCGCCAACAGGCAGTTTGCGCTGGCGCAAATAGCCGCTAGAAATCGAACAGGAGCGGCGCCCCACAGGAGCAGCGCCCCACAGGAACAGCGCCCCAGACTGGAAGCGAAGACAATGCCTCTCGACAGGTCCCTGATTTCGGGATTGCCCGCGTTTGCCGGCCTCGACGGCAAAGACCTCGATGCTATTCTCTCTCGGGCGCGGTCCTCCCGCTTTCCCAAGGATTTGGAGGTTTTCGGACAAGAGGAGGAGGCCACGTCCTTCTTCCTGCTCCTGTCGGGTCATATCCGCGTCGTCCGCACCTCGCCCGAAGGGCATCAAGTGATCGCTCGATATATCACCGAGGGTGAACTCTTCGGCATCGCCATCGCAATGGGCAGGACGACCTATCCGGCGTCCGCGGTCGCGGCGGTTGATTGCGTCGTCCTCGCCTGGCCCAATTCCGCGTGGGCAGAACTGCAATCGCGTTTCCCGACGTTCGGGGCCAGTGCCTACCGCACGATCGGTTCCCGCCTCCAGGAAACCCAGGCGCAGGTCATGGAGATGTCGACCCAGCAGGTCGAGCAGCGCATCGCCCACGCGTTGCTGCGTATCGTCAGCCAGTCCGGACGAAAGACGCCAGAAGGGATCGAGATCGACTTTCCAATCACGCGTCAGGACATCGCGGAGATGACCGGAACGACGCTGCATACGGTCAGCAGGCTGCTCAGCGCCTGGGAAGACCAGGGTATATTGTAAGGAGCGGGCGCCAGAAGGTCACCGTGACTGACCCGCATGCGCTCATGCTGGTGTCTGAGAACAGGCGCAAGGGGCCGGCTGCATAGCGCCGCCGTCACGTCGCTGGCATAAACGGGCGCGTTCAATACGAGCTTTGTAGAATGGGAGCAATCGGGGGTTCCGATAAGTTCCTACCGTCGATTCTCGTCGGAAGCCGACTTCTTCGAAAAGGGCGAGGTGAATGTTGGCCAATTCCGGGTCGCGTCGCGCAAAATTTGATCTGGATCAAGTCGCATTCAGCCGCGAGCGGTAATCGACATCAGCCAAACGTTTGGAATTCCAATGATCTCGGTGACGGATCCGCTATTTTGCCAACTGCCTCTCCGGGTGGAGCGTGCCGCATGCGGCGCATGCGGTTCAGAGCGCCGCGACGCCATCACCGAGGAAGGCCGACGGCGCGTTCGCAAGCGGATCGCTGCTTATCGCCTCGAGAAGTTCCTGGGAGAAGGATTCCAGGTCGACCCGATGGGCGTGGCATGCGTCGGCGACCGTATGGAAGATTCCGATCGGACAGCCGATGCAGAGCATTCTGTTGCGGATCATCACCCTTATGGTTGCCGGCCATCGCCGCATGATCTCGTCGACCATCATATCGGGATCGATGGTTTCAGGTTGGTTCACGATAGTCGTCTCCAAAGAAGGCCATCTAAACCGTCCGCCTCGCCCGGAACTTTGCGCAGGCGCAAACAAATGGCGGAACGAGCGGGCTGGGACGAATTGCGCGCTTGCCGTGCGGAAGTCAGGCACCTAAAAGTAGCAGGCACGATACCACTTTGTGTGCTGCGATGAATTCTGCTGTTTACGATCGCGCCCGCCCGCAGGCGGAAATGCCGCTGTCCCACCCGTTGGTCGACCGCGGGTTCATTGCCGCGCTTGTCCGCGATTTCTACGTCCGCGTCAGGTCGGATACTCGCCTCGGACCCATCTTCGCTGCGGAAATCCACGGCGACTGGGAACCGCATCTGGAGAAGATGACCGACTTCTGGTGTTCGGTCATTCTGAAGAATGGCGCGTACAGCGGCCGCCCCGTGCCTGCGCACCTTAAGCTGAAGCAGGTGCGCGAGGAGGATTTCGACATATGGCTCGGTCATTTCCGCAAAACCGTCGAAGAGCGATGCCCGCCTGAGGTAGCCGAAGTGTTCGTCGACCGCGCCGAAAGGATCGCGCGGAGCCTGAAGGTCGCCATGTTTTTCCGGCTTGATCGCCCGACCGCGGGGGCGGCGGGATGATAAACGCGGAAGGGCAGGCTTTTCCCGCCGAGACGACGGCTTTCGTAGCGTGGGCGGGCATGCTCGCGCTGACGTCGCATTTTCGTCTAGCTGACAGCCTGCTAGGGTGGGTTCTTTCTGCGATGAGAACCAGGAATCCGCGGGATGCGTCTCACCTTTCAGACGGACTATGCGCTCAGGATGCTGATCTACCTGGCGGTCCACCGGGAAAGACCGTGCCGAGTAACCGACGTGGCCGCGGCATACGGGATATCACGCAATCACCTCCTGAAAGTGGCTTTCAGGCTCGGGCGACTGGGTTACCTCACCACGGCTCGGGGGCGCACCGGCGGCATAGCGCTCGCCCGGCGGCCGGAGGACATCAACTTGGGTGAGGTCGTGCGGCACATGGAAGACGACTTCGCTCTGACGGAGTGTATGCGCAGGGATGGCGGCTTGTGCGTCATATCCCCTGCCTGCCGGCTCGAGGGCGTCGTCGTCAAGGCGCTGCAGGCGTTTCTCGCTGTCTTCGATGGCTATACTCTGGCTGACATAGCCGCAAACAGATCCGAACTGGTGGAGTTGCTTGAAATGCACAGAGTTTCTGGGGAAGTTGCCTGAGCTAATGCCGTACCTGGAGGGAATGCATGATATCGAACCTCAAATCCTCTGAACGGCAGTACGCCTTGCTCATCGCGGTGGCAGTAGCGCTCGCGGGACTCGCCATGGCCGCCCTCGGACGCTCGGACACTCTCGGGGTGCACGGCGTCATCGTCATGCTTTTCGCGGGCGTCGTAATCTACCTCCTCATGTCGTCGTTCTACGGCGCCGAACCGACCGAAGACCGAGCAGTCTCCTATTACGACGATCCCATCAAGGTCGGGATCGTGCTGTCGATGGCCTGGGCTGTCTTCGGCATGTTCATGGGCGTGTGGGTGGCCGCGCAGCTCGCCTGGCCAGACCTCGCCTTCGATGCGGCCTGGTCCAGCTTCGGGCGGCTGCGGCCAACGCATACGTCCGGCGTCATCTTCGGGTTCGGCGGCAACGCACTCATTGCCACATCCTTCCACGTCGTGCAGCGCACGTCTCGCGCGCGGCTAGCCGGCCAGATAAGCCCTTGGTTCGTGCTTCTCGGCTTCAACCTGTTCTGTGTTCTGGCCATTTCCGGATATCTGCTCGGTACCACCCAGTCGAAGGAGTACGCGGAAGCCGAGTGGTACGCCGACTTGTGGCTGGTGATCGTCTGGGTGACCTACTTCATTCTTTACATCGCCACGATCGCGCGTCGGAAAGAGCCGCACATCTACGTCGCCAACTGGTACTTCATGGCCTTTATCCTGGTCGTGGCCATCCTGCACATCGTCAACAACCTCGCGCTGCCGGTGTCCTGGGGGCACGCCAAGAGCTACACGATCTGGCCGGGCGTCCAGGATGCGATGGTCCAGTGGTGGTACGGCCACAACGCGGTTGCGTTCTTCCTCACCGCAGGTTTTCTCGGCATGCTCTACTACTACCTGCCGGTCCGGGCGCAGCGACCGATCTTCTCCTACCGTCTCTCGATCCTGAGCTTCTGGGGCATCACCTTCTTCTACATGTGGGCGGGTTCCCACCACCTGCACTACACCGCGCTCCCCCACTGGGTGCAAACGCTCGGCATGACCTTTTCCGTGATGCTTCTCGTGCCTTCGTGGGCATCCGCGGGTAACGCGCTGCTGACCCTCAACGGCGCCTGGCACCGGGTCCGTAACGATGCGACCCTGCGATTCATGATGGCCGCGGCAGTCTTCTATGGGCTCTCCACCTTCGAGGGCTCGTTCATGGCGATCAGACCGGTGAACTCTCTCTCGCACTACACTGATTGGACAGTCGGCCACGTCCATGCCGGAGCGTTGGGATGGGTCGCGCTCATCACCTTCGGCTCCGTCTACACGCTCGTCCCGGCGCTCTGGAAGCGCGAGCGGATGTATTCGGCCGCGCTCGTCGAGGTCCATTTCTGGCTCGCGATCGCCGGAACGCTGATCTACGTCTTCGCGATGTGGAATTCCGGCATCATCCAGGGTCTGATGTGGCGAACCTATACCGAGGAAGGCTCTCTCGCCTATTCGTTCGTCGATTCACTGGTGGCAATGTATCCATACTATATTGCCCGCGCCATCGGCGGACTGCTGTTCCTGCTGGGCGCACTGGTCGGCTGCTACAACATCTGGATGACGGTCCGTATGGTGCCGCTCGCGGCAGCCCGTGAGACAGACGCACCCGTCATCCCCGCCGCAGTACCGGGAGAATGACGGATGCCTGAACTTTTCCACCGCAAGATCGAGCGGTCCGCGATCCTCTTCGTACTTGGAATAATAGCTGCGGCCAGCGTTGGCGGCATCGTCGAGATTGCTCCCCTGTTCACCATCGACGAAACCGTCGAGCAGGCGCCCGACATGCGGGTTTACACCCCGCTGGAGCTCGCGGGCCGCAACATCTATGTCCGTGAAGGCTGTTACGCCTGTCACAGTCAGATGATCCGCACCCTGCGCGACGAGGTCGAGCGCTACGGTCCGTATTCGCTCGCCGTGGAATCCCAATACGACCGGCCGATGCTCTGGGGGTCGAAGCGGACCGGACCCGACCTTGCGCGTGTTGGGGGAAAATATTCGGATTTCTGGCATGTCGCACATCTGACGAATCCACGCGACGTCGTGCCGGAATCGAACATGCCCGCCTATACCTGGCTTGCCCGCACGACGCTGAAGACGGACGACCTGCCGCAGCATCTGGCGGCCCAGCGGGCACTCGGCGTACCCTATACCGAGGCGATGGTGGAAAACGCTGCCCGCGACGCCTACGGGCAGGCGACCCCCGACACTGATTTCTCAAGCGGGGTGACTGAGCGGTATGGTGACAAAACCCAGGTGAGCGCATTCGACGGCGTCACCACACACGTCACCGAGATGGACGCGCTGGTGGCCTACCTGCAGGTGCTGGGCAGGCTGACGGGAGCCGCGTACGAGGATACGGCGGCGCCGGAAAAGAAGCCGGACCCGGAAAGCTGACGGGAGGACCGATGATGGATTTCGACCACGACACGCTCGTTGCCCTGTCCAAGAGCTGGGGCCTTTTCTACCTGATGGGCTTCTTCCTCTGTGTCGTTGTCTACGCCTTCTGGCCGTCCAACCGAAAACGTTTCGACAGGGCCAAGACCAGCATCCTCGATCGGGACGACAAGCCATGGAAGTAAGCGAACGCGATCCCGCTACCGGCCGCGAAACGACTGGCCACGAGTGGAACGGCATCAAGGAATTGGACACGCCGGTCCCGCGCGGGGTCCTGATGTTCCTGATCGTCACGCATATCTGGGCGCTCGCATGGTGGTTCCTTGTGCCGGCATGGCCGTTGGGAACGACATACACCAAAGGGCTTCTAGGCGTTGATCAGCAGACGACGGTTGAAGCACGGGTGATTGAAGGCCAGCGCGAGCGCGCCGCCTGGACGGCCCGGCTCGAATCCGAACCTTACGACGCCATCATGGCGGACGAAGCTCTGATGCAGACCGTCCGTCACACCGGGCAGCAGCTGTTCGGCGACAACTGCGCCGCCTGCCACGGACGCGACGGCAAGGGCGGCGCGAACTATCCCGATCTCACGGACGACGACTGGCTGTGGGGCGGCGGTCCCCAGCTGATCGAGCAGACGATGCGCGTCGGCATCAACACCGCCCATCCCGAAAGCCGTATCGGGCAGATGCCTGCTTTCGGCCGCGACGACATGCTCGACCGGAACCAGGTGCGCGACGTTGCCGCCTATGTCTACTCGCTGACAAATCCCGACACCTCGACACCGCAGAACCTCGGCCGCATCAACGCCGGCAAGGAAGTCTTCGTGACGACATGCGCGGCCTGTCATGGCGAGAACGCGCAAGGCAATCGCGAGGTCGGAGCGCCGAACCTGACCGACGCGTACTGGATCTACGGCGGAAGCATGGACACCATCATCGCTTCCGTCCACGGTGGCCGGCAAGGCCACATGCCGACCTGGGACGAGCGGCTGACCACCGCGGAAATTCGGACACTTGCGCTTTTTGTCCATGACCTGGGGACGCGCCAGCCATGACCCCCCGCAGAAGCACTCGCCTTCCCGGCGGATGGATCCTCTGGTTGCTCGTCCCGGCGGGGCTGCTGCTCTTCGCCGGCGCCAACGCGCATCTTGTCTACGTGGCGTTCCAATCGCAGCCGGACTGCGTGGCGCACGTGAAGGATACCAGCGACGGCGGCGGATATCGCGCCGCCAAGTCAGCCTGCTGAAGGAGAAAGACATGGGCGAGGCCGACGAATCCTACTGGCTGCTGAGCGAGACATCCGGCATCGGGGAAACCCGGGATCCCAAGCTTCAACGCCACCTTCCGGTCCTGGAAGGATTGCGTTGGCTCGCTGAGGGCTGGCGCGATTTCTGGACCCGCCCCGCCTCCAGCCTCGCTTACGGTGTCGGCGTTTTCGTGCTTTCGGTGGCGTTCGTGTGGACCCTCGTCGAGTTCGGTCGCGACTATATCCTGTTCCCATCGCTTGCCGGCTTCCTGATCGTCGCACCGTTCCTGGCGATCGGGCTTTACGAGAAGAGCCGCGCGATCGGCGAAGGCCGCGAAATCGGGCTTGCTTCGATGCTTCATGTGCGACCGAGAGCGGGCGCGCAGATCTTCTTCACGGGCCTGCTTCTCTGTCTCCTGATGCTGCTCTGGATGCGGGCGGCGGTTCTCCTGTGGGCGCTGTTTTTTGGCGTGACGGCGTTTCCGGGCCTCGACAATGTGATCGGGATACTGATTGGCACGCCGTCGGGATGGGCGATGTTGATCATAGGAACGGCGATCGGCGGTCTGTTCGCATCCTTCGCGTTTTCGATCAGCGTGTTTGCCGTTCCTATGCTGCTTGACCGGCGCGTCGATGCTCTGACCGCGATGGCCACGAGCATGAAAATGGTGTGGAACAACCTGCCGCCGATGATCGCCTGGGGTGCCATGGTGCTCGTGCTTTTCGGCATCTGCGTCGCCACTGGCCTTATCGGCATGATCGTCATCTTCCCGCTGCTCGGACACGCGACATGGCACGCCTACCGGGCAGTGGCCCGGCCGGAGGCCTGATCGATGAGTTGCTGCGCGCCGGGATCCGAGGCGGCCCTGATGATTGGGCCCGGGCGGCGCGAGATCGTCTCGCAAGAGGTGGTCTTTGCGAGCCGAGATCTCGACGATGGTACGATTCAGACGGACTTTTCCGTCCCTCAGGTGCATTGCGCAGGCTGCATCGGCGCGATCGAAGGCTTGCTCAGCCAAGTCGAGGGCATCGTTTCCGCACGGGTGAACCTGACCGCAAAACGTGTCGTAGTGAAGTGGCGGCGGGACGGCGCCGTGCCGCCGATGATCGAAACGCTTCGAAAAGCCGGTTACGAAGCAACACTCGCCGAGCCTGAGAACGGAGACGGCGATCCGGAGATGGGCCGCTTGCTGCGCGCCACGGCCGTTGCCGGCTTCGCCGCCATGAATATCATGCTTCTTTCCGTCTCGGTCTGGTCGGGAGCGGACGCCGGCACGAGGCACGCATTCCACCTGATCTCCACGGCCCTCGCGTTGCCGACGCTGGCCTATTCGGGCCGGATTTTCTTCGCTTCCGCGTGGAGCGCCCTGCGCGGCGGCCGGACGAACATGGACGTGCCGATCAGCGTCGGCGTGCTGCTCGCATTCGGCCTCAGCGCATACGATACGGTGACGGGCGGAGCCCATGCTTACTTCGATGCGGTGACATCCTTGCTGTTCTTCCTGCTGGCTGGACGCGCTGTGGACCAGGCGATGCGCGGACGCGCTCGCGAAGCGGTCAGGTCGCTCGCGCGGATGATGCCGCGAGGCGCCACGGTGCTCACGCCCGATGGCGAACGCGAATATCGCGACGTATCCGCTATCCGCAGCGGCGAGACTGTCCTTGTTCTCGCGGGAGAGCGCGTGCCGGCCGATGGCACCGTAATTTCCGGAAACGCCTCGCTCGACCTGTCGGTTGTGACGGGCGAGTCCGCCCCGGAGTCGGTCCGACCGGGGGCCAGCGTGCTGTCGGGATCGCTCAACCTCGACGGGCCGCTGACGTTGCGTGTCGACCGACCTCAGAAAGAGTCCTTCCTTGCTGACATGATGCGGTTGATGGAGGCTGCCGAAGGCGGCCGCGCCCGTTATCGGCGCATCGCCGACCGGGCCGCCTCGCTTTATTCGCCGGTGGTCCATCTGCTTGCCTTCGCCACCTTTGCAGGGTGGATGATCACCACCGGAGACTTGCACCGATCACTGACGGTGGCGATCGCCGTCCTCATCATCACCTGCCCATGCGCGTTGGGCCTGGCCGTGCCGATGGTCCAAGCCGTCGCTGCGCGGCGTCTCTTCGCTCTCGGTGTGACCCTCAAGGACGGCGCGGCTTTGGAACGGCTGGCCGAAGTCGATCACGTCGCACTGGACAAGACGGGTACGCTCACCTCAGGCCTGACAAAAGTGGCGTCTTTCACGGTGCCGGACGACGAGATCGAAGCGGCCTCCGCGCTTGCCCGGTTCTCTCGGCATCCTGCCTCGCGAGCGGTGGCGGCGCTGCATCCGGCCGGGCAGGCTGCCGTCGAGCAGATTCGGGAGGAGCCCGGAAACGGCATCGAAGGCACGGTCGGCGGCCGCGTTTACAGGCTCGGCCGCCAATCTTGGGTCGACGCCCGCTCCACTGCCGGTTCCGCCTCGGCCGAAGCCTGGTTGTCGGCTGACGGCCGCGTCCTCGGCGCGTTCCGGATTTCCGACAGCCTCCGTCTCGGAGCCGCCGCCGCTACAAAGCGCCTGCGCAGTCTCGGCCTCGGCGTCGAGATCCTGTCCGGAGACGTGGAAACGGAGGTAAGGAAGGTGGCAGGCATGCTCGGCGTAGCAGCAGCCACTGCCGGGATGCTTCCTCGCGACAAAGTCGCGCGGTTGGAAGTCCTGCGCGCGCAGGGCCGCAAGGTGCTGATGGTCGGTGACGGCCTCAACGACGCGCCCGCATTGGGAACGGCTCACGTGTCGATGGCGCCCTCCTCGGCCGCGGACGTCGGGCGCAACGCGGCCGATCTCGTGTTCCTGGGCTCCAGCCTGGACAGCGTTCCGAAAGCGATCACCATTGCCCGCAAGGCCAGGCAGCTCGTCACCCAGAACATTGGGCTCTCCATCCTTTACAATGCGCTGGCCCTCCCGCTCGCGGTTACAGGCCACGTTACGCCGCTGGTCGCGGCGGTGGCGATGTCCACATCATCCATCCTGGTGGTTGCCAATGCGCTTCGTCTTTCGGGTCCGAGCCGAGATCCGCAAGGAATACAAGGTGGCGTGACGTCCACTCATCTCGCGGAGGCTGCATGAGCCTGCTCGCCTGGCTGGTCCCCGTAGCACTCGGCATGGGCCTGGTTGGGCTTCTCGCCTTCCTCTGGTCGATGAAAAGCGGCCAGCTCGAGGACCTGGACGGAGCAGCGGAGCGGGTGCTTCTCAACGAGGCGGCCGACACCCCGCTGCCGGATGTGGAACAGCCATCACCGAACAGGCGTTGATCTCTAAGGGAAGCGACAATGGGCGAAACTGCCGACAGAAAATTTGACTGGATAGCGGGGCTGGCGACTGTGTCCGGCGTTGCGGTGATGGTTCCAAGCCTTGTCGCGCTTGCAGTCGCCCTGATCGCGGTGATAGCCGCTTTGTTCTAGGCAGGAAACGACGGCCACAGCCCGGCATCACGGCCGCACGGCCGGCGTCTCGACCAGAAGGCCGCGGGCCCGCTCCGTCAGATGGAGCTCCAGGTCGACGAGTTCGGCTGCGCCGAATGCGAAGGGCTCGGCTCTGACCCCGATCATGCAGTTGCGCAGGCGCCGCTGCAGCGAACCGACCGTCTGCCATTCCAGGCGGTAGAGCGGATAGCCGGTCGGATGCGCCTGCGGGATGACACTGCCGCCAAGCCGTTTGCCCCAATTGTCGTCATGGCAGGAGGCGCAGGAAAGCTCGAGCTGTCCGATGCGGCTCTGGAACAGACGCCGGCCGTTGTCGCGAAACGGCGCGAGCCGGGCGTCGGTCGCCGGTGTGATTGGCATGCCGCGCGACTGATGCGTCACATAGGCCGTCAGGGCGAGCAAAGCGTCGGACTCCGGCGCCAGCGGCTCGGCCTGCTGCCGCTCCGCTCGACAGGAGTTGATGCGCCCGGCAAGGTCGATCGGCCGGCCGGTCGCCGCGTCAAAGGCCGGGTAGCGCGCGGCAACGCCGCGCATCGTCTGGCGGGCATCGTCATGGCAGCCGGAGCAGGCGACATCCGCCCTGCCCTGCGCCTGTTGCCAGAGCTGTTCGCCCTGCAGCACCCACAGCATGCCGGGATTGCTCATGTCGTCGGCCTGCAGCGCCTGCGTCTGCGGCGTCATGAAGTCGAAGCCGGAGCGCTTCTCGACGTCTTCGATGCCGGCGGCAGAGACAATGCCGCAGACGACCGCCGCGATAGTCCCCACCAGGCCCCAGAGGGCGCGCATCAGCTCACCGTGATCGTCGCCGACGCCGTTTGGGTCTTCCCGGCATCGTCGGTCCAGGTGAAGTCGATCGTGCCGCTCGTCGTGGCAACGAGCGTGAAGGCAATGAACGGATTGGCCGATACCGCTGGAAAGAGATCGGCCGAAAACACCTCCTCGCCATTGTAGGTGCAGGTGAAACGGCGGATGATGTCGCGGGGGATGTTGGAGCCGTTCGGGCCGATACGATAGCCGGTTTCCATGGGATGGGCGATCATCGCCTTAATCTCGACGACTTCGCCCTGCCTGGCCACTTTCGGCACATTGACGAGCGCGCGCGCCATTATGAAAGGTCCTCGATACAGGCGGCCAGCGTGACGATGGCGCTCGCCCGGCTCGACCAGAAGCTGCCGTCGCTCATCTCAGCGACCGCGACAACGACCTGCGAGGTCGCGAGCCGGATCCGCGTCGAGACCATGGCGCGGCCGGAGCGCGCCCCGAGGTGGAAAACCGCGACATTCGCCTCCGGGTTTTTCTCGTTGAAGACCGCGATGCGCCGGACATGGTCATCTTCGGTCATCGGGCTCTCGGCGACGACTGTGATCCCGACCGCGTTGCCGTTCTCTACCAGAGGCGGCAGGTCGAGCCGGACGCGGCCGTCGAGAACGTTGGCGCCCCCGGTGAAGGTCCGGATCGCTTCCTCGAGGCTCGGACGGGCAACGGCCCAGCGCGGCAGGCTGATCGCCAGCAGGCCGGTCATGCCGGCCCGAAGAAACTGCCGCCGTCCGACCATGCCTGCGTAAACTCCCGGGCCAGCGTAAACTCGAAGCGGGTCTTGGTGCATGATCACCCCTTCAGCGTCGTGAGATAGGCGACGATATCCTCGATATCGGCGCCGCCCAGGATCGGCTTGCTGCGCCCGACGGTGGCGACGCGCCGGCCCTGCTCATCCGCGACCCGATAGTAGGAAGGCATCATCGTGTTCGGCACCAGCCGCTTCATGTCGACCACGCGCAGCCGGATCTGGCCTTCCGAAAGTCTTGCCCCGACGCCGGTCAGGTCGGGCGCCAGCGTGCCGTGCAGATGCGCGTCGGGAAGCGGCCCGCTGTGGCAGAGCGTGCAGAGGCTGCGCTGCCGGTCCGCGATCAGCGCGGCGCCGCGCGCCGGATCACCCTTGCCGCCGACCAGAGGCTGCATGATCGCATCGCCGGTCACGACGTAGGACCCCGTCTCCTCGCCGGCACCGGGCGAGGCCGCAAGCTGCAATCCCATCAGAGCCAGAAAAGCCACCCTCATCATCCGAACACTTCATTGGTGATCGTCCGGAACCAGTCCTGCGCATAGGCCGCTTCCAGTTCGCGGACGGAAAGCGGCGCTTCGAGCGGACTGGTGCCGCCCGCACCCTCCACCTCGGCAAGCAGCCCATCACGCGGCTGGTAGACGCCGGCGATCGAAATCCCATAACCGGGCGCGACCAGGCTGTAGCAGGTGTTGATGAGTTTCGGCTGCGCCGGCGGCCGCTCCCTGACAAGGGCGGCGACCGCCGCGGCGCAAGCTTTTGCCTGGGCGTTGGCGCTGAAGGCGGATTTCGGCATCGCCCCGCCGATCGCCGCGTCGCCGATGACGTGGATCGCCGGCTGCAGGCGGGACTCGAAGCTGACCGGGTCGATCGGGCACCAGCCCGTCTGGTCGGCAACGCCGGCCGACTGCGCAATCACGCCCGCACGCTGCGGTGGGATCACGTTGGCGACATCGGCCTTGTGATTGCCGAACTCGGTCACCAGCGTCCTTGTCGCCGGGTCGACTTCCGTCACCCTGCCCCCCGATGACAGCGGCACCCATTCGATCAAGCCGGGATAGAGCTCTTGCCAGGCCGCTTCGAACAGCCGCTGCTTCGAAAAGGCGTCCTTGGCGTCGAGCATGATCAGCTTGGAGCGTGGCTTGCTGGTCTTGAGATAATGCGCGATCAGGCTTGCCCGCTCGTAGGGACCGGGCGGGCAGCGGAACGGATTGGCTGGCGCGGCGACGATGACGACCCCACCGTCCGGCATCGCCGCGAGCTGGTCGCGCAGCAGCAGCGTCTGCGCGCCCGCCTTCCAGGCATGCGGCATGATCGCCGCCGCCGCCTCGTCGTAGCCCGGCAAGGCGTCGAAGCGCAGGTCGACGCCGGGCGCCAGCACCAGCCTGGTGTAGCCGATGTCGGTACCATCCTCCAGCCGAACACGCCGGCGCTCGGCATCGACGGCGACAGCCCGCTTGCGGACCAGTGCGATGTCGCCGAACTGGTCATAGCGGCCGAACTTGTCATAGCGGAAGGTCTGTGCCTCGATGCCGCGTAGCCCGGCAATCACGGCATTGCTGAACGGGCAGGCCAGATAGGCGGCCTCTGGCTCGATCAGCGTCACGGCAAGACCGCGATCCAGCCGTTTCAGCGCGCGGGCGCAGCTTGCCCCGGCAAAGCCGCCGCCGACGACGATCACGCCGGGCTGGGTCTGTGCGCGCAGCTGCGGCGCGGCAAGGACGGCCGCGGCGACGCTGGCCGCCACGCCGCCGATCAGGGCTCTACGGCTGGGCATGGCGTGCGGCCTCCGGCTTAGCGAGCCATTCGGCGATGGCGCGCGTCTCCTCCTCGGTAAATCCCCTGGCGATGCGGTCCATGACCGTTGCCTTGCGCTCACCGGAACGGAAGGCTTGCATCTGGGCGACGATGTCGTCTGCCGCGTGGCCGTCGAGCGAAGGGATGGCTGAGCCGAGCGCCGCCGGCCCGTGACAGCCGGTGCATGCCGCGGCACCTGACGCCGCGTCGGCCCATGCCGGCGCGCTGGCTACCAGCGCCGCAAGCAGGACAGGCGCGAGCGCCCGTCCGCCAGGCCTGTTCTTCGCGCGCCTCATATCAGGCGAGGTCATGGTTCTTCAGCGGCAGCGTGCGGATGCGTTTTCCGGTGGCGGCGAAGATCGCATTGAGGACGGCCGGCGCGGCGACCGCGATGGTCGGCTCGCCGACGCCGCCCCAGAAGCCGCCGGACGGCAGGATGATCGTCTCCACATCAGGCATTTCGGCCATGCGCAGGACCTCGTAGCTGTCGAAGTTTTCCTGCTCCATGCGCCCGCCATTGACGGTGCATTCGCCGTAGATGCAGGCGGAAAGGCCATAGACGAAGGAGCCATCGACCTGCCGCTCCACCTGTGCCGGGTTGACGACATGACCCGGATCGGTGGCCGCCACGATGCGATGGATCCTGAGCTGCCCATCGGTGACCGAAACCTCCGCTGCCGCCGCCACATAACTGCCGAAACCCATGATCTGCGCCAGGCCGCGGTGAATGCCGGCCGCGGGCGGGGTGTCCCAGCCGATCCGTTCGGCAACCGCCTCCAGCACCGCGAGATGTTTTGGATGTTTGGCCATCAGCTTGCGGCGGAAGGCGAGCGGGTCGACGCCGGCCGCATGGGCGAGTTCGTCCATGAAACACTCGACGTAAAGCGCGTTCTGGTTGAGGTTGACGCCGCGCCAGAAGCCTGGCGGGATCGGCGGGTTGCGCATGGCATGGTCGACAAGCAGATTGTCCACCGTATAGCCCAGCGTGCCTTCGGTGCCGCTGAGGGCGAGGCCCTGGAAGACCACCGGGTCCATGCCGTTCTGCATGCCCTGCGGCCGCACCGCGGCAAGGATCGACTGGCCGGATATGCGCATGTGCAGAGCGGTCAAATTGCCGTCCGCGTCGAGCGCGCCCGTCAGCCGGCATCGGGTGGTCGGGTGATAGGCGCCGTGCAGCATATCCTCTTCGCGCGACCACATGAGCTTTACCGGCGTTCCCGGCACCTGCTTGGCAATGCTGACCGCCTGGCGCGCATAGTCCTGGAAGTTGCCGCGTCGGCCGAAGCCGCCGCCGAGATGGATCTTGTGCACCTCGCATTGCTGCACCGGCAGGCCGGCGGCCTCGGCCGCTGCCGCAAGGCTGGCCTCGCCATTCTGGGTCGGCACCCACACCTCGCAGCGCTCCGGCGTGTAGAGCGCCGTCGCGTTCATCGGCTCCATGGTCGCGTGGTTCTGGTAGGGGAAGGCGTAGGTCGCCGTGACCGTCCGGCCGGCGGCGGACAGGGCAGCACCGGCGTCACCTTGCCTGGCGCCGATGAAGGCGTCATTTGCGGCGAGTCCCTCTTCGAGCATCGCCGCGATCGAGGCGCTGGTGACCTGCCTGTTGGGACCTTCGTCCCAGACGATCGGCAAGGCATCGAGAGCGGTCTTCGCCCGCCACCAGGTGTCGGCGACAACCGCAACGGCGGTCTCGTCGACCTGAACGACAGTGCGCACGCCCGGCATGCCCGCCACCGCCGCCGCGTCGAAACTCTCCACCTTGCCGCCGAAATACGGGCAGGCCCGGATCGCCGCGTTGAGCATGTTCGGCAGCTTGAGATCGGCGCCGTAGACCTGGCTCCCGTTAAGCTTGTCGGCCGTGTCGAGCCGCGGCAGCGGCTTGCCGGCTATGGTCCAATCCTTCGGGTCCTTGAGCGTGACATTGGCGGGCGGCGTCATTCGCGCGGCGGCGGCAGCCAGCTGTCCATAAAAGGTGGCGCGATCCGACGCTGCATGCGTGACCATGCCCATCCTTGCGGTGCATTCGCTGGCCGGGACGCCCCATTCGGCGGCCGCGGCGGCGATCAGCATCTCGCGCGCAACGGCGCCGCCAATGCGCACATACTCGTGCGACTCGCGGATGCCGCGGCTGCCGCCGGTCGAGAAATTGCCCCACACGCGGTCGCGCGCCAGGTTCTGGGCCGGCGACGGATATTCCGTCGTGACCTTGGACCAGTCGCAGTTCAGCTCCTCGGCGACGAGTTGCGCAAGGCCGGTCAGTGTCCCCTGCCCCATCTCGGAGCGGGCAATGCGGATGACCACCGTATCGTCGGGCCTGATCACCACCCAGGCATTGATCTCCGGCGCCGCCTCGCTGCCATCGGCCAGTGCCGGCTTGATGAACGGCACGTTGAATCCGAGGGACAAGCCGCCGGCTGTGGCGGCCACGCCAATGATGAAGCTGCGGCGGGAGAGGGAAATTGTGGCGTTCATGACTGCTCTCCTCAACCGCGTTGCGTGGCTTCGCCGGCCTTGGCGGCCAGCTTGATCGCGGCGCGCACCCGGTTGTAGGTGCCGCATCGGCAGATGTTGGTGATCTCGGCGTTGATGTCCTCGTCCGCGGGGTTCGGGTTCTGCATGAGCAGACCCGCCGCAGCCATGATCATGCCGGCCTGGCAGTAGCCGCATTGCGGCACGTCGAGCGCCAGCCAGGCCTGCTGGACCGGATGCGAGCTGTCCGGCGAAAGCCCCTCGATGGTGGTGATTTGCTGGTCGGGCTCGACCGCGCTCACCGGAAGCACGCAGGAGCGCGTGGCGACGCCGTCTATATGGATGGTGCAGGCGCCGCAGGCGGCAACGCCGCAACCGTACTTCGTTCCGGTAAGCCCGATCTGCTCGCGGATCACCCACAGCAGCGGCGTGTCCGGATCGACCTCGATGTCACGTGGCGTGCCGTTGATGATCAATCTGGCCATTGTGCAATCCTTTCGATCAAAGGCTGGCGAGGATCGAGTCTGGATGCCGCCCCTGGCGACAAAGACCGGACGTCCCGGCTAGCGACGGGGCCAAGTTAGGCGGGAGCTGTCGCAGAACCTTGTCCCGAACACCGGCAGTTCATCGCAAGTTGTCGCGGGCGCAGTGCTCTGATACATTTCGTTACACTTCTCACGCTTTGTTGATGTCGGGCGAGATTCCCGCCATGGCGCGGAAGGTGATCATCCGTGTAGACGCAAACTAGATATCGTCGATACTGACCGACTATTCAGCGGCGACCTTGGGAGCATTGCATGGAAGTGGCGCAGCACATCGCGGTCGTCGACGACCACAGGGACATCCGCGATCTCGTGGGGAAATACCTCACGCAGCAGGGTTATCGCGTCAGCGTCGCCGACAGCACGGCCGCGCTCAAGCGGCTGCTCGACCGCAGCCTGCCCGATCTTATCGTCCTCGACGTCATGATGCCTGGCGAGGACGGCATTGCCGCCTGCCGGCACGTGCGCGGAACGGTCGACGTTCCGATCATCTTCCTTACCGCCATGGCCGAGGAGGTCGACCGGATCGTTGGCCTCGAGATCGGGGCAGACGACTACCTGACGAAGCCGTTCAATCCGCGGGAATTGCTGGCGCGGATCAAGGCGGTGCTCAGGCGCGTTCACAGCCTGCCGCCGCAGCGTGGTCGGCTCAAGTCGAACGCGCTGCGCTTCGACCGCTGGACCCTGAATGTCGGCCGCCGCGAACTGGTCGGGCTCGACGGCGTGGCGGTCGCGCTCAGCACGGCCGAATTCCGCCTTCTCACCGCTTTTATCGAGCATGTCGGGATCGTGCTCAGCCGGGATCAGTTGCTCGACCTCACCGTCGGGCGCTCGGCCGACGGTTTCGACCGGGCCGTCGACAACCAGGTGAGCCGGCTGCGCAAGAAGATCGAGGCGGACCCGAAGAATCCGATGCTGATCAAGACGCACTGGGGCGGCGGCTACTGCTTCACCGCCGAGGTGGCCCAGGCATGATGCTGTTATGGAGACGCAGCCTGGCGGCCCGCTTCCTCATGCTGGTGCTGCTTGCGCTCGCCCTTCGCAGGCGATCACCTTCCTGATCTCATGGGACGAGCGCGGACAAGCCCTGCACGCAGCGGCCAAGGGCGAGTTCGTCAGCCGCACGTCCTCGCTTGCCATTTTGCTGGACACGACGCCGCCCTCGCTTCGACCCGACATCCTCACCGTCAGCGGCACGGCCTATACGCGCTTCTGGACATCGCACGACGGGCCGAGCAATCCCCTCGCCTGGCAACAGGAGGCGCTGACGCAACTCGCCAAGCCGCTGCCCGGCATTGCCGCCAAATATGCAGCCTATATGAACGGGCAGGCCTCGAACGCGGTCGCTGCCGCCGACCCTTCGGTGCCGCCGCGCATGCTGGACCTGTCCGGCAGTGGCAGCCCGTTCACGCGACCGGCCAAGTTTCTTTATCTGGACGGCGCCCCAAACGGCATGGGGCTTTCCGTCCGCCTTGACGACAGCACCTGGCTGAATGCCGCCTACGCCAAGGTGATGCCGAGCGCCTTCTGGACCGCGCAATCGGCGATATCACTGGCGCTCACCGCGCTCATCCTGTCCGCCATAGCGATTTTCGGGGCGCAGGCAATCGCGCGTCCGCTGCGACGGCTCGCCAATGCCGCGGAACTGTTCGGCCGCGGCGAGGCCGTGCCGCGGCTGCCGGAATCAGGGCCGGACGACATCCGCCAGACCGCCGAGGCGTTCAACCGCATGCAGGAGCGCCTGCAGCGCTTCGTCGAGGACCGCACGCGCATGCTGGCGGCGATCAGCCACGACCTGCGCACGCCGCTGACCTCGCTCCGGCTGCGCGCCGAGTTCGTCCAGGATCACGATCTTCAGGAAAAGATGCTGAAGACCATCGAGGAAATCCAGACGATGACGGAAGCGGCGCTCGCCTTCGCGCGCGAGGACGCCGCGGTGGAGGAGACGCGAACCGTCGATCTTTCGGCGCTGGTCGGCAGCCTCTGCGACGACCTCGAGGAGCTGGGCCAAAACGTCACCGTCAGTGACGGGCCAAAGGTGCTGTACCGCTGCCGGCCGGACTCGCTGCGCCGGGCGATCCGCAACCTCGTCGAAAATGCCGTCCGCTATGGCGAGCAGGCCAAGGTGAGCCTGGTCAGGCGCACCGACAGCCTGGACATCGTGGTCGAGGACGCCGGGCCCGGCATTCCGCAAGCCGACATGGAACAGGTGTTCGCGCCCTTCTTCCGTCTGGAGCAGTCGCGCAACCGGGAGACCGGCGGCGTCGGGCTCGGCCTGTCAATTGCCCGCGCCATCGCCCGCCACCACGGCGGCGACATCGTGCTGGAAAACCGGAGCAACGGCCTTCGCGCGGTCATCAGGCTGCCGCTCATCGACATGGCCAGGCAGCTTGCCCCGGCGCCGGCGCCTGAGACCAGCCCTCCGACCGGACTGCGATCCCGAAACCGTCCCGCGATCGGAACTCCCGCGCTACCGCGCCATAATTAGATCATCGCTGTCGCAGCGAAGGATAAGTCACGACCTGCATCCTCCCCGCGCCTCCTCGACCCAGCCGCTCTTGCTGGTGAGCGGCTGGTCCTGCCGGAAGCCTCCGGCCACCAGCGAAGCCCTCCCGGAACGTTCCGCAAAGGTCATCGGATGAACCATTCACAAGCCACGACACGCAACCACGTAATTTCCGCCGGAGTTGCGACCGCATCCCTGCGCACGTCTGTCACGCGAGCGCGTACGTCCCTGGCTGCGCTCTTGGCTGCCGCCGGCCTGCTGTTGCCGGGCGCCGCTTTCGCGCAGCAGGCCGAGGGCGAGCGGCTGTTCCGGCAGCGCTGCGGGACTTGCCACAGCTTGGAGCCAGGCCAGAACAGAACCGGTCCGCATCTGTCGGGCGTCATTGGCCGCAAGGCCGGCAGTGTCGAGGGCGCCCGCTATTCGGCCGCGCTGCGGGAGTCGGGCATCGTCTGGGAAGGCGGTACCTTTGATACCTTCCTCGCGGCGCCACGCCAGATGGTTCCGGGCTCGTCGATGACAGTGGGCGTTCCCAATGCCGCCCAGCGCGCCGCGATCATCGGCTATCTCGAAGGCGCGGTCGCGCAATAGTGTCCGCTGATGTTCAATCGACCTGCCCAGAGTATCCGCGAAGCTGTGAATACCGGCGGATCTGCTCAGGGGTAAGCAACTCGGCCATGTCGAGATGATAGCGCAGGTGCGCTGCCCGTAGTGCGCCTTGTACGTCGGCGATGGTTTTTGTCATTTCTGTGAGGCGCGCCGATGTTATTTTTCGTTCGGAAAACAAGCGGTCCAGTTCGGTCTCGTTCTCGATGATTTGTCTTCCGAGCGGGATGGTTTCTGCTTTCATCCGATCCAGCAGGGCCTTGGTCCGCGAGGCCTGTTCGTCGCTGAGATCAAGCGCATCACGGAGATCGAGGACATGTGACGGACCCGGATAGGAGTTGAGTTCGGCCGCCAGCGCCAGACCCATCCCTCGCCCCGCCAAAAGATCAGCCATCTGCTCGCCCGAGAGCGCTTTCACGCGGCGTTTCTCCATCCCGGAATAAGACGAGGTGGCTGGATCCTTTCCTTCAGCCGCCTTGTGATGGTTGATGCTGCCATGCTGCTGCGCCAGTCCGTGAGGGGCGGCAAGAAAAGTCAGCATAAGAGACAGCACGGCAATGGGGATGCGGTTCATCGAATGATCTCTAGCGTTTCATGTATGCGACGTTTGACACGGCCGCGGGAACTGAAACATGATTGTGATCATGTCGGAACTCCTCTTCGAGCGATTCCTGGAACTCGCGGAACGCGAGCAATCTCTCCCTGCCGGCAGCGTCCTGTTTCGTATGGACGATCCGGTGCTGTCGCTCTTCCTGGTCACCGCGGGAGAACTGCGCCTTGTTCGGGCACTTCCCGACGGGTTCCAACTGACATTGCAGCGTGCCGGCTCCGCTTCGATCCTGGCCGAGGCTTCGCTGTTTGCGGATCGATACCATTGCGATGCCTTGGCGGCCGAGGCATCGATGGTGCGCGCCGTGCCGATCACCAGAGCCATGGCGGTGCTCGAAAGCGATCGCGCACTGGCCTCCGCACTGCTGCGACACTTGGCAGGCGAAGTCCACCGGACGCGGACGCGGGCCGAGGTATTATCCCTGAAATCCGTCGCGGCGAGAGTTAGTGCCTGGATGGGATGCAACGGCGGCGTCTTGCCGCCCAAGGGACGCTGGCATCATGTTGCGTCGGAAATCGCCGTTACGCCGGAGGCGTTTTATCGGGAGCTTGCCCGTCGGCGATAATGTGCCGCCGGAATGATGCATCCCCATATGCCGCCAAGAAAAGATCACGAGGCGCTCACATTTCCGTCAGGTGATAGCATATTGCGCGCGGCATAGAGTTCCGCCGTGAAATCGGTAATCAGAGCCGAGTTGATGCCGTCTGGCGGTCGCAGGATCAGCGCTCGGAAATGGACTGCCGGCTCGAAGGGCGTCGCGATAATGCCAGCGATCATGCGGTCGGCGATAACGGACGGATTAACCAGGCCGATTCCCATGCCTTTTGCAGTAAGAATGGCGATCGTTAGGCCGTAGGGGGTCTCGATCAGGATGCGCGGGCGCACGCCATGCGCGGCGAAGACCTTGTCCATCGCAACCCGCACCGTGTCCTCCGGTGACAATGCCAGGAACGCCTCGTCGGCGAGATCGGTTGGCGTGATCACCGCTTTCTCCGCCAGCCGATGGTTCTTCGGCATCACGCAAACCGCGCGCGGCGTGTTGAAGACGCTGTGGAGCACACCGCTCGTGTCCACCTCGTCAGCGGCGAGCCCGATGTCGAAACTGCCTGACGCCACCAGATCGCGCACCACATTGGAGGTGCGCACCTGATAACTGATGCGCACCTGCGGATGCTTGCGCGAAAAGGCCACGATGGCGCGCGGCACCAGCCCGTGCCCCAGTGCCGACAAGCTGGCGACACGGATCGTCCCCGTGCCCACTTCCTTGATCTGGGCCGCGCGCAGCTTCAGCCGGTCGAGACCGACCAGATTAGCCTTCACTTCTGCATGGAAAAGTTCGCCCTCGCGCGTGGCTACCAGCCTGCCGCGGATGCGGTCGAACAACTTGAAGCCGAGTTCGGCCTCCAACTTCGCGAGCGAGCGGCTGATCGCTGGCTGCGAGGTGTCGAGCAGCGCTGCGGCAGCGCCAGCGCCGCGCGTGATCATGATTGCGTTGAAGACATCGACGTCGTGCAGGTTCATGGATAAGCCATATCAAAAACGGATTAACTTTATCGTTGCGGTCATAGATAGCAATGGGCGAGATGGCTATGGTTGCCTATGACCCAGCGCGACGACACCTGCCATGTCCATCCTCCCAAGCGTACGCAAGAGCCGTTCCGGTCGCTGGCGATGCCTGTCGAGCGTGCGTCGACCGTCGTCTTCGACGATCTGGAATCCTTCGAACGTCGCGTCGAGCGTCTGTATGACGGCTTCAGCTACGGGCTCTACGGCACGCCGACCAGCCGTCAGTTGGAGGATCATATCGCCATGCTGGAGCACGCGACGCGCGCGCTTGTCGTCCCGTCCGGCATGGCCGCCATCGTGTTGGCGACCATGGCCACTTGCCGCGGCGGCGACCGGGTGCTGATGCCTGAAACACTTTACAGTCCGGCGCGCGACATGATGGCCCGTTTTCTGGGGCCGCTCGGCATCCACGCCGTTCCCTATGATCCCCGGCTCGACGCTGGAATAGCTGCGCTGCTTGACGACACGACACGGCTGGTGTGGGTGGAATCGCCGGGCTCGACCACCTTGGAGGTGCAGAACGTGCCGGCCATCGTGGCGGTAGCTCACAGGGCAGGCGCATTGGTGGCGGCGGACAATACCTGGGCTTCGCACCTGCTGTTCAAGCCGCTCGACCACAACGTCGACATCTCTATGCAGGCGCTTTCCAAACATGCCGGCGGCCATGGCGATCTGCTAATGGGTTCGCTCGCCGTGCGTGATGAGGCGCTGTTCCGGCGCCTCAAGGATACGGCGCGATTTCTCGGCTACGGCGTTTCGCCAGAGGACTGCGCGCTATGCGAGCGCGGCTTGATGACCATGCCGGTGCGCATGCGACACGCCGACGCCACGGCCCGCAGCATCATGGAGTGGCTGTCGGGACGGACCGAAATCGCCCAGCTCCTTCACCCGAGCCTGCCGGACCATCCCGGCCACGCTGTCTGGAAACGCGACTTCGCCGGTTCGGCGGGTGTGTTCTCCTTCGTGCTACGGCCGGAACTGGCCTCGCTCCAATCCAAAGTCTTCGGTCGCATGCGTCTGTTCAGGCTGGGTGCGAGCTGGGGCGGTGTGCATTCGTTGATCGCGGTCAGCGATCCGCGAAGAGACCGGCCCGCCCCCGATTGGCTGAAGCGTGGTCCGGTCTGGCGCCTATCGATCGGCCTCGAGGCACCCGACGACCTGCTGGCCGATCTTTCCCAAGCCTTCGACCTTTTTGCCGAAGCCCTGCAGAACGGAGTTGCCTTGGCCGATGCCAAGGCCTGCCGAGTGACGCCAAACTCAATAAAACAAGGGGAATAACGATGAAAACCAGAAGTTTGAAATGGATCACCGGTATCGCGATCGGACTAGTGGGTCTGGCCGCCGGCGTCGGCGAGGTGTCGGCGCAGGCCGTCGTCAACAAGATCAAGGAGCGCGGTTATGTGAGCTGCGGCGCCAGCCAAGGCGTGCCAGGTCTCTCGCGCCCGGACGAGAAAGGCTATTATCGCGGCTTCGATTCCGACATCTGCCGCGCGTTCGCGGTCGCTATCCTCGGCGACAAGGACAAGATCCGCTATGTGCCCCTCAATGCCGGCCAACGTTTCCCGGCACTGCAGACGGGCGAGATCGACATTCTGTCGCGCACATCCACCATCACGTTTACACGGGACACGGTTGTCCGATTTGTCTGGATCAACCTCTACGACACGGACGGTGTGCTGGTGCGCAAGGCCGACAACATCACTGAGCCGAAACTGCTCGACGGCAAGACCGTCTGCCTGCAGGGCGGCGGCTCCCTGACCGAAAAGGCCATTGAGGAGACCGAGGAGGAATTCGGGATTTCCATGAAGAAGGTCTACTACGACTCGACCATTCAGGCGCGTGACGCCTTCTTCGGTGGTCGTTGCGACTCCTACGTAACCGACGGCACGGCTGCGGCAGGCCAGCGTGCCTCGGTGGCCAAGAATCCGGACGACTACGACATCCTCAAGGTCGGCCACGCCGCCGAACCCAATGGCGTGGCTGTCGCGCGCGGCGACGACCAGCTCTTCGACGTGGTGCGCTGGACAATGAACGCCCTGTTCTGGGCCGAAGCCAACGGCATCACCGCGCAGAACGTCGATGAAAAGCTCGCTGCGGGCAATCCGGAGATCAAACGGGTGCTTGGCGAAGAGCCCGGCTTTGGCGCGCCGCTCGGGCTGGACGACAAATGGGCCTACAACGTCATCAAGCAGATGGGCAACTACGCCGAAATCTGGGACCGGAACCTGGGCAAGGACAGCAAGCTCAAGGTCGAACGCGGCATGAACGCGCTGTGGAAAGACGGCGGTCTCAACTATCCCTTCCCATGGGATTGAGCCTTGGTCGGGGCGTGCCGAGCGCGCGCCCTTCCCTTCAACTGATGAACCGAGGCCGGTATGCTAAGCGAAGCCAAGACGAGATCGATCATCATTCAAGGCGTGTTGGTGACGGCCGTTATCGCTTTCGCTGCGCTGCTGGTCTCCACCACCTTCGCCAATCTAAGGGCGCGCGGTATCCCCATTGGCTTCGATTTCCTGACGATGCCGTCCAGGATCATCATTTCCGAGGCCATCCTTACCTATAAATCACGCGATCCTCACTATTGGGCGATCGTTGTCGGACTAGCCAACACGGTCTTCATTTCCGCTCTTGTCATCTTCTTCTCTTCCCTCCTTGGCCTCGTCGTCGGCATCACACGGCTGAGCAGCAATCCCCTGGCAGCGGGCACCTGCCGGGTCTGGGTTGAAATAGCCCGCAACTCACCACCGATCGTCCTTTTGATTTTCCTCTATTCGTTGTGGTGGAAGGTGCTGCCGCCGGTCGGCGAAGCGCTGAATCCGCTGCCCGGTGTTTACGCATCCATGCGCGGCTTCGTCGTGCCGGCCATCAGCATCGACCTCGGTATGACAGGCGCACTGATCATCCTGTTCGCCCTGACGCTCGCCGCGCTCAGCTACGGTCTCGCCCGGAGTGGTCGCTTGCCGCCCTTGGTTGTGCCGGCGATCCTGGCTGCCGGCGTCGTGGGATTGTGGCTCGCCGATATGCGCTTCGCCGTCGATTTCCCGGTCTTCACGGGTTCGAACTTCCGGGGCGGCAGTGAACTGACGCCCGAGCTCAGCACCATCCTCGTCGGCCTCACGATCTACACCACGGGCTTCGTGGCCGAGATCGTACGCGGCGGTGTTTTGTCGGTCGGTCGTGGCCAGTGGGACGCCGGCCATTCGCTCGGCCTGTCACGCGGCAAGATCCTGCGGCTGGTCGTCATCCCGCAGATGTTGCGGGTGATCGTCCCGCCGCTCAACAGCCAGTACATCAATGTCGTCAAGAATTCGACGCTGGCGATCGCCGTCGGCTACCCGGACTTCCTCGCGGTGATGAACACCATCATCAGCAAGTCCAGCCACTCGATCGAAGGCGTCTTCATCATCCTTGGCGCCTATCTCGCCCTCAATCTTACCCTGTCGAGCGCGGCCAACTGGTACAACCGCCGCATCGCCATCGTGGAGCGGTGACCATGGCCATGTCTCTTCCCATGTCCTCCGAGGCACGGCCTGACCATTTCCGGTTCACCGGCCTGCGGCGCCTCGCCAAGCTGTTGTTCGGCACACCGCTCAACGCCGCGCTCACGCTGCTGTTCGGCGCGCTGCTGGTCGTCACCGTGCCGCCCATGCTGCGCTGGCTGGTGATCGATGCGGTGCTCGTCGACCCCGACCCGAATGCCTGCCGAGCAGCCACTGGCGCCTGCTGGAGCTTCATTTATGCCAAATCCGGCCAACTTCTGTTCGGCATCTATCCGTTCGACGAACGCTGGCGCCCAGCCATTGTTTGCCTGCTCATTCTGGCGCTGCTCGGCTGGTCGGTGCGTCCGGCGAGCTGGACGTCACGACTGCTGGCGCTCTGGGTGGCAGCGTTCGCTTTGATCTTCTGGCTGATGGGGGGAGGCTTCGGACTGGCCGAAGTGCCGACTTCATCCTGGGGTGGCCTGCCGGTGACGCTGATCTTGACCGTCGTCGCCATCGGCATCGCCTTTCCGGTCGGCATCCTGCTCGCGCTGGCAAGGCGCTCGACGCTGCCGGCCGTCCGGGTCGGCGCGGTGGTGCTGATCGAATCCGTGCGTGGGCTGCCATTGCTGTCCATCCTGTTCGTGGCGTCCATCATGATGCCGCTGTTCCTGCCCGAGGCGCTGCTGCCCGACAAATTCGTGCGCGCGCTTGTCGCGCTCACCATCTTCGCGGCTGCCTATCTCGCCGAAGTGATCCGCGGCGGCCTGCAGGCCATCCCGAACGGGCAGTATGAGGCAGCAGCGTCGCTCGGCCTGCCCTTTTGGCGCACACAACGTCTCGTCATCCTGCCGCAAGCCATTCGGGTCGTGATCCCTGCGCTCGCCAACACCATCATCGTTATGATCAAGAATACGAGCCTTGTCCTGGTCATCGGGCTGTTCGACCTGATCAGTTCAGGCAAGGCTGCATTGGCCGACCCCGAATGGCCGTCGCCGGCCGCCGAGACCTTTCTCTTCATTGGCGCGATCTTCTTTGCGCTGTCCTTCTCCTTCGCCCGCTTCGCCGATTTCCTGGAGCGGCGGGGCCCGGCCGCTCACTAGGAATGCTGCAATGTTGAATTCTGCCATCCGGCACGTTCCATCCCTGCCCATGACAAACGATCCCGCCGCCGTCGAGATGGTCGGCGTGAACAAGTGGTACGGGGCCTTCCACGTATTGAAAAATATCGATCTCACCATCCAACGCGGTGAAAAACTGGTGATCTGCGGACCGTCTGGTTCAGGCAAATCGACCATGATCCGCTGCATCAACAGACTGGAAGAGCACCAGCAGGGCCGCATCGTCGTCGACGGTATTGAACTGACCGGCGACCTGAAGAAGATCGATGAAATCCGTCGCGACGTCGGCATGGTGTTCCAGCATTTCAATCTGTTCCCGCACCTCACCATTTTGGAAAACCTGACGCTGGCGCCGATCTGGGTGCGCAAGGTGCGGCGCAAGGAAGCCGAGCAGGTCGCCATGCACTATCTCGATCGCGTGAAGATCCCGGATCAGGCGCACAAATATCCCGGGCAGCTTTCAGGCGGCCAGCAGCAGCGGGTGGCTATCGCGCGCTCGCTTTGCATGAGCCCGAAGATCATGCTGTTCGACGAGCCCACTTCGGCGCTCGACCCGGAAATGGTCAAGGAAGTGCTCGACACCATGATTTCGCTGGCCGAAGAGGGCATGACCATGCTGTGTGTTAGCCACGAGATTGGCTTCGCCCGACAGGTGGCCGACCGTGTCGTCTTCATGGACCAGGGTGAAATCGTCGAGATCAACACACCGGCCGAGTTCTTCTCGAGCCCGCACCACGAGCGCAGCAAGCTATTTCTGGCCCAGATCCTGCATTAGCTAACCCCTACGCAATCAGCATGGAGCGCGTGGCGTGGGGCAATGTGATGACGACCCCCACGCTCACCTGTGGCTGGCGCGTAGAGGCCGCAACCCGGCCAGAGTGATCGCGACGAGCCGGCGGACCGCGGCCTTGGATGGCAGGCTGCTGGCTGCCATGAGGGCGTGGAGGCAATAGGTCGCAAGCTCGTCAGGCGCGACGTCGTCCCGGAGATCGCCCGTCGCTGCACCCTCGGCCAGCAGATCGCGGATGAGCTGATGGAGATGATGCTGCGCCTTGACAATGTGTTCGCCTCGATGGAGGCGTGCTGCGAGTTCGGTGCCATGGTGCTCGTGTGAAATGAACGCGTAGGCCTCAAGTACCGCCTCAAGCCGCTCACCGGCGTCGCCAGCCTGGTCCCGAATTGCAGTGAGATGTTCAAGGTGACTGGCCACCTGACGTTCATGCCAGGCGATGAGGATTGATTCGACGTCCGGGAAGTACTTGTAAAGCGTCGCGCGACCTATTCCGGTCTCCTCGGCGATTTTCGCCATCGTAACCGACAGCAGCCCGTGCTTGGCCACCAGCGCCGCGGTGGTGTCCAGGGTCGCGTCGCGCACCGCGCGGCGGTGCGCATCGATTGTTTCGTTCCATAACTTCGGCACCGTCCCAATATACGTGACGTAGCAGCCGTGTCGAGGTACGAGACATGAAGACTTGATGGAGACATACTGTGTCGATAAAATCTTCGTGTCATGAAAACGCGACCACCTCGCACGACGCAGGAGACCCCCATGGCCGACCCACCTCCGTATCCCGGCGCACCCCGCTGGGTGAAAGTTTCGGGGATCATCGCGATCGTCCTGGTCCTGCTGATTATCGCTGTGGTCTTCACGGGCGTCGGCGGGCCCCACGGCCCCGGTCGGCACCTGCCGTCCTCCAGCGTTACAGAGCCTGGCATGCAACAGCCATGACCATGACAACCGGCCTTCGAAAGTTCGCGCTCACCGCGCATATCACGTCCTCGGTCGGCACGCTCGGCGCGGTCGCGGGCTTCTTGGCTCTCGCCGTCGCCGGCTTGGCCAGCAAGGATCTGCAGATGGTGCGCGCCGCCTATCTCGCGATGGAGTTGACCGCCTGGTACGTCATCGTCCCGTTGGTTCTCGCCTCATTGGTCACCGGGCTTGTCCAGTCGCTGGGCACCAATTGGGGCCTGTTCCGGCACTACTGGGTCCTGGCGAAGCTTCTGCTGAATCTCGTCGTCACCGTCGTCCTGCTGCTTCAACTGGAGCTGATTGGCTATCTGGCAGATGTCGCGGCAGAGACGACGTTTTCCATCGCTGATCTCCGGGAGCTGCGGATATCGCCTGTGATCCACGCCGCGGGAGGGCTGCTGGTGTTGCTCGTACCCGTGGCGCTGTCGCTATACAAGCCGCGGGGCCTGACTCCGTACGGGTGGCTCAAGCAGCATGAGGGGTCGAGGGCTCCGCAGCGTTAGAAGCGGCCGCTCCGTCTACACCGGCGCCCGCCGCATCGGAACAAAGTTTCCGCGCTTCCGTTACGCAGCATGCCATGCGTTGCACTATTGCGGATTCTTCGGCGGGTGAAGGCAGGTTTTTTCATCTGCTTTGCTGCAGGTTTGCTTCTGTCCGGAGCGCAACTCGCCAACGCGCTGGACCACGATCATCAATCTTCCAGCGCGTGCAAATGCCGCAGACCACGCCGCAGGCAAGCGAGACGGGTGCCGCTGACCCTTGCGCGGATGCCAGCCATCGCGTCGCGCATTGCTGTTCGGCGCTCCACTGCTTTGCCGGCGTCGCGGCTATCGCGGCGACTCTGCCAAGTCCGGCACTGAAATCTCCTTTCCGCATCGAGACAGCCGGTCTGCCTAGCTCGCGGATCCCTGACCGATTGGACCGACCTCCAAAACAGTAGACGAATTCATGCCACGAGCCGGGCGTCGAGGCGAGACTTTGGCGCCGCGCGTCTTAGTTCAAGCGTTCAGGAGCTGAATCATGGTCAATACCCAACTCACGATCGCCACGGCATTGCTGCTCTCCGGTTTCGCCTCGGCGGCGTTCCCTCAGCAATCCTCCGACCAGCCTATGGATGTGGCTCCGACGCCCTTGCCGGAGCAATGCGGTCAGGCTGAAGGCGCGACAGCGGAACACACCATGCCAGGAGTGGCCGGCGTTGATATGTCGGGCATGGATGAAGCGCAGAAGGCCAACATGGCGGCTATGATGAAGATGCATCCTGCCATGATGCAAGGCATGACGGCCAAAGACCCTGATGTCGCCTTCGCTTGCGGGATGATCGCGCATCACCAGGGCGCGATCGACATGGCCGAAGTCGAGCTGAAATACGGCGACAATGACGAAGCCAAGAAGATGGCTCAGACGATCGTCGACGCCCAGACCAAGGAAATCGGCGAGTTCAAGCGGTGGCTTGAGACCAACGCGAAGTGATCGTCAGAAGGCGCCGTAGGGCGCTCCTCGACTCGAACAAAGGATACCCTCCATGCATCACCTTAGCCCCGAAATGAAGAACTGCATCGATGAATGCCTGCGCTGTTATTCCGTGTGCCTTTCGACCGCGATGGGCTACTGCCTGGAACTGGGCGGCCAACACACCGAAAAGCGGCACTTCACGTTGATGATGGCGTGCGCCGAGATCTGCCGGACATCGGCGCATTTCATGCTCATCGGTTCCGAGCACCACAAGCATACCTGTGGCGAGTGCGCCGAGATCTGCAACGAATGTGCGGATGACTGCGAGCGCATCGGCGATATGCAAGAATGCGTCGAGGTTTGCCGTCGCTGCGCAGAGAGCTGCCGGAAAATGGCGGCCTAGAAGACTCGTTCGAGGGCGCCCGGTTCAGACCGCGCGCCCTCGGTGCTGCGATTGTCATCTGAAGAACACGAACTTCACCAAGGCAGCGATCACCAGAACGACCAGGGCGAGAAGGATGAAGCCTGCCGCGCCCATTCCCCACATGCCGCCCGACATCATCTGATCCATCATTTTTCGCTCTTATTCCGCGGCCAATTTCAGACGAGCGTCGGCTTTTGACTCCTCGACCGCACTCCGGCTTGGCAACCGCCACCCCTTGACGATGCCGTAGACGGCGGGAATCACGACGAGCGTCAGGATCGTCGAAGAAATCATGCCGCCGATCATGGGCACGGCTATCCGCTGCATGACCTCCGATCCGGTGCCCGTGCTCCACAGGATGGGCAGCAAGCCCGCCATGATGGCGATGACGGTCATCATCTTCGGACGTACGCGCTCCACGGCGCCGAACATGATAGCCTCGTTAAGATCAGTTTTTGTCAAACTCCGCTTCTCGGCCGCACACCTGGCTCTCGCTTCGCTCCACGCGTTGTCGAGATAGATCAGCATGATGACCCCGGTTTCGGCGGCCACACCCGCGAGCGCAATGAAGCCCACCGCCACCGCGACCGACATGTTGAAGCCCAGCCACCACATCATCCAGATGCCGCCGACGATCGCAAAGGGCAGCGACAGCATGACGATCAGCGTCTCCGTCAGCGCCCGGAAGTTGAGGTAGAGCAGCAGGAAGATCAGCGCGAGCGTTAGCGGCACGACGATCTTCAGCCGCGCCTGGGCACGTTCGAGATATTCGAACTGCCCGCTCCAGGCGACCGAATAACCGGGCGGCAGCTTCACTTCGGCGGCGACAGCCTGTTGCGCCTCGCCGACATAGCCGCCGAGATCACGGCCGGCGATGTCGACGAAGATGTAGACGGCAAGTTGTCCGTTTTCGGTGCGAATCGAGGTCGCGCCGCGCGTGAGTTCGACCTTGGCCACTTCTCCGAGAGGTACGAAGCCGCCGCCAGGCAATGCGATCTGCACGTCGCGGGCGATCGCGCCGGGATCGCTTCTCAGCGCGCGTGGATAGCGGATGGCGACACCATAGCGTTCGCGGCCCTCGACCGTGGACGTGATCGCCTTTGCGCCGAGCGCCATGGAGATCACATCCTGCACGTCGCCGATAGACAGGCCGTAGCGGCCCAATGCGGTCCGATCGGGCACGATGTCGAGATAGTAACCTCCGATCACCCGCTCGGCATAGGCGCTGGACGTGCCGGGCACGGCCCTCAGTACCGCCTCAATCTGGCGTGCGACATTTTCCATTTGAGCAAGATCGGTACCGTAGACCTTGACCCCCACGGGCGTGCGTATGCCCGTCGACAGCATGTCGATGCGAGCGCGGATCGGCATCGTCCAGGCGTTCGTAACGCCCGGGAACTGCAGCGCGGCGTCCATCTCGGTCTTCAGGCTCTCAGACGTAACGCCTGCCCGCCATTCTGATTTCGGTTTCAGGTTGATGATCGTTTCGAACATCTCGGTCGGCGCGGGGTCGGTCGCGGTCTGCGCCCGGCCCGCCTTACCGAAGACAGACTCCACTTCCGGGAACGACTTTATGATCCGGTCCTGCATCTGCATCAGTTCGGCGGCCTTGGTGACCGATAGCCCCGGCAAGGTCGTCGGCATGTACATCAGCGTCCCTTCGTCGAGATTCGGCATGAACTCGTTGCCGAGCTGGCGCGCGGGCCAAACGGTGACGGCAAGGGCGGCAATCGCGAGCAGGATCGTGAACGTCTTTGCCCTCAGCACGCCGGCGATGATCGGCCGATAGAGCCCGATGAGCAGCCTGTTGAGCGGGTTTCTGTGCTCCGGCACGATGCGGCCGCGCACGAGCATCACCATCAGGGCGGGCACCAGTGTCACGGAGAGCAGCGCCGCCGCCGCCATGGCGAAGGTCTTGGTGAAGGCGAGAGGACCGAACAGACGGCCTTCCTGGCTTTCAAGCGTGAATATCGGCAGGAACGAGACCGTGATGATGAGCAGGCTGAAGAACAGCGCTGGCCCAACCTCGGCTGCAGCCTTGATCAAAACCTCGATGCGGGGCTTGCCGGGAGGCGCCCGTTCCAGGTGCTTGTGGGCGTTCTCGATCATGACGATCGCCGCGTCGATCATCGCGCCGATGGCGATCGCAATGCCACCAAGGCTCATGATGTTGGAGCCGAGGCCAAGCAGCTTCATAGCGGCAAAGGCCATCAGGATTCCGACGGGCAGCATGATGATGGCGACCAATGCGCTCCTCACATGAAGCAGGAACACGATGGTGACGAGGGCCACCACGATGCTCTCCTCCACCAGCGTCGACTTCAGAGTCTCGATCGCAGCCTCGATGAGCTTTGAACGATCGTAGACGGGCACGATCTCGGTACCTTCAGGCAGGCTCCTTTCGATCTCAGCGAGACTCTCCTTGGCGTTCTCGATGACGGTCAGCGCGTTCGCGCCGACCCGCTGCAGCACGATGCCGCTCGCGACCTCGCCCTCGCCGTTCAGTTCGGCGATGCCGCGACGCTCGTCAGGCACAATCTCGACCTTGGCGACGTCGCCAAGCCTGAGCGGCACGCCGCTGACCGACTTCAACGCGATGCTTTCGATGTCGGACATACTCTTCAGATAGCCGCGACCCCGCACCATGAACTCGAATTCGGAAATTTCGACCGTGCGGCCGCCCGTGTCCATGTTGCTGGTGCGAACCGCTTCGCCGATCTCCGAAAGCGTCACGCCCTGGGCGCGCATCCGCGACGGATCGACCACGATCGAGTACTGCTTGACGAAACCGCCGACGCTTGCGACCTCGGAGACGCCTTCCGCCTTCGAGACTGCGAAGCGCACGACCCAGTCCTGCAGGGACCGGAGTTCCGCGAGGGATAATTCCTTGGCAACGACCGCGTACTGATAAACCCAGCCGACACCTGTCGCGTCCGGTCCGAGCGCCGGGGAGACGCCGTCGGGCAGACGGCTGGCGGCCGCGTTCAGATATTCGAGCACCCGGCTCCGCGCCCAATAGGGATCGGCGCCGTCCTCGAAGATCACGTAGACGAAGGATACGCCGAAGAAGGAGAAACCGCGCACCACCTTCGACCGTGGCACGGTCAACATAGAGGTCGTCAGCGGATAGGTAACCTGGTCCTCGACGACCTGCGGGGCCTGGCCCGGATAATCGGTGAAGACGATGACCTGGACGTCGGAGAGGTCCGGTATGGCATCCAGCGGCAAGGTCTTGACCGCATAGACCCCCGCGGCAGCGGCAAGTGCGGTCGCGAAGAATACGAGGATCAGATTTCGGGCCGACCATGCAATGAGCTTTGCGATCATGGCTGCGCCTCCGCAGGCGTCAGCGCGCTGAGCGCGGCCTTTAGGTTGCTTTCGGCATCGATCAGGAAGTTAGCTGAGACGACGACCTTTTCGCCTTCGGCAAGGCCCTGCATGATCTCGGCCATACCGCCGCCTCGCATGCCGATCTTCACGTCGCGCGGCTCAAAGCTGCCTTCGCCCTTGTCGACGATCACAACCTGGCGGTCCCCCGTGTCGATGACGGCGCTGTCGGGCACGGCCACAACAGGATCAGTGCCGCCCGTCGCGATCTCCACATCGGTATACATGTTGGCAAGCAGCAGCCCCTCGGGATTGGGGAGTTCGATGCGAATCCTCGCGGTCCGGGTCTGCCCCTGGATTTCAGGGTAGATCAGACCGACCTTGCCTTCGAACACCTTGCCCGGAAGGCTGCGGATGCGGACGGTCGCCTTGTCCCCGATACGAACCGAACTCAACTCGTATTCCGGCACATCGGCCATTACCCAGAGGGTCGAAACATCGGCGATCCGGAACAGGGTCTGGCCCGCCTCCGCCATCATGCCGTCGACGGCCATGCGCTCCAGGACAACCCCGCTGCGGGGCGCCATCAGCGTAACCGAGATCGGCACCTTCTTGGTCTCCTCGATCTCAGCAATCGCTTCCGCAGGAACGCCGAGGTTTTCCAGACGCTGCAAGCTGCCTTCGGCGGCGTTGCGGCCTGACCTGCCCTTTAGGTCGGCGGCATAAAGCGCGCCTGCTGCGGCGATCTCCTTGGCGTAGAACCGCACCAGCGGCTGGCCTTTTTCAATGGCCGTTCCAGTCGTCACATCAGCCACTTCCTCAAGGAAAGCCTCAGTGCGAGTCGAAACGACGCTGACGCGGCGCTCGTCCAGCGTGACCGTTCCGGGAACCCGGACCGGACGTTTGATCGCGCCTCTCGTGGCCAGCGCTGTCTTCACGCCTGTGCGTTGCAGCGTTCCTGCCGAAACCTTGACCGTCGCGTCGTCATCCGCTTCGCCTTCGTATACGGGGATGTAGTCCATCCCCATGGAGTCCTTCTTCGGCCTGGGCGAGGTGTCCGGCAGGCCCATGGGATTGCGGTAGTACAGGATCTTCCGGCCGCTCGCCGCCGCCGCTTCGCCGCCGCCTGCTTTCGTCACCGGGCGAACCTCGAAGTTCACGTCTTCGCTCGCCAGGACCGCGACGAAATCCCGGTCGTCCTCGGTGCGCTTCGGCGTCGACGAATAGGCGGGATCTCCGTCGGGATGGCGGTAGTAAATGACGGGACCAGAGGGAGCCGGGCCGGCCACCATCGGAATTGGTTCCGCCCTAAGCAGGCCCCCGATATTCGTCTCGATCATTTGCACGACGTCCGAGACGGACAGATCGTGCTGCCCGGCCCAGTATCCGCCCGCGCCCGCCCCGGCCGTCAATACGGTAAGGGCCAGCAATGAGCCGAACCTTTTCATTGGACGGCCTTGAATTCCAGGCGGCGCTCGACCGTTTCGGTCTCGCCCTGGATCTTCGCCGCGATGGAGAAGCGCCAGCCTCCAGCCATCATGAGGTTGGTCTTGAAGCGATAGATGCCGGGCTCCTCTGATGGCAGCGCCTCGATGGGCGCAGTCATCGCCTCCATTCCGTCCGGAGCCATGTCCATTCTGGTGGCGAACACGACGGCGTTGTTCACCGGGGCGCCTGTCCTCTTGTCGAGGAGCTTGACGGCGACGATGGCGCCGCCCCCTTCCTTGATCTCGTTCTCAACGAGCTGGAATTCGTAGTCCTCTTGCGCTGCTTTGGCCGCTTGGGAAGCTACGATGAAGGACGCGAGCGCCAGCATCGCGGCGCGTGTGAAAAATTTCGATTTCATGGTCAAAGTTTCCGACTGACAGTGTTCCGCGCTTGCGCACAGCGGGGCATTACAAACGCCATGCGAACGGCCCGCGCAGCATTCGTTCGCACGGGTTCCGGCGCTAAACGCGCCTATTTGCCAGTCAGACTTTGGGAGGTCTCGGGGGCGGTTCCCCGACGAGCGAGGGCAGGATCACGTCTCTGCCGTTCAGGAAATCGTCTCCGACCGGCGCAGGGAGAAGGAAGGAGAGCGTTTCGGGAAGCGGGGCGGTGACCACCCCCAACACGCACAGAACGGCCAGCGGGCAATCCTCGCCGCAGTCCGGCACCATTGGCCTGCCGTCCGGGCAGCATGGCATGTCGTCCTGCATCGACAAAGCCGACCCGGCGACAGCAGCACTCGAAGGCGAAGCTCCCAAAGGTGCAAAGGCCAGGCCGAATACGACCAGCAGCAACAGTATCCTTCCGAAGCCGAACGAATTCGTCATTAGTCACACTTTGGCATGGGCAGCCATCGCGCGATAGTGTTTCCGGGATTTGTGACCTTCTTGTGAAACCGTGCACACGTGTCGCCTGCGCGGCCTGACGGCATATGATGTACAAGCAATCAGCGTCGCGCGGCCCACTACCGGGAGCACAGATTCGATTCGAATATCGATGCGAGAGGTGATACTCTCGCCTTCGTTCCTCGGGAGGAGGAGATGCGCGCCATTGCATTTTTTGCCGGCGTGTTGGTGGCTACGCCCTTGATGGCGGCGGAGCAGCTGATCTTCTACACTGCCAATTTTCCTGATGCGACGTCGGTCCAGCTTAGCGTCCTGAGCAATAGTGTCTCACAAAATAGCGACTATGATTTTGACGTCGCTATTGGCTTGGCCGAGACGGACGTGAGTGGCGCTGTCAGGTATGAAGACACCGGAAAGCATCGTGCGCGCGTTCGCTGTAATTATCCCGCCTATGTGGGTGTGGGCGCGCGGAAGTATCCCATGGCTCTTCCTCTCAACCGCTCCGCACACGATGACTGGAAAGAAAGCCTCTGGATGACATTTTGTGCGGTCCCCTCGTCTTGATACCCGCGATGTGAGGTCACCGGATCGTCCGATCTCCAACTAACGACAGCGGCTTATGCCCTTGATGTGGCCGACCAGGTCCTGGCCTGATCGCCGTTGTGACGGGCCGCACGGCTCGCGGCGCCTGGGTTTGGCCGTGAAGCGTTCCGATCCGGATCCTGTGGTTGATAACTTTGTATCCCTAACGCCTGCATCGGCAGGAGATGGACGTCGACGGTTTCAGATCGGCCCGGAACGGTTGCAGCCCTCAGCGTTTGCCACTCAGGCGTCCTCCAATGCCGCGGCAGTTTGCAGGCGAGTTCGTCCGAGATGACGATGCGGGCGTCCATAAGCTTGCACATCGCCTGAAGCCTGGCGGCGAGATTCACCGAATCGCCGATAACGGTGTATTCGCTGTGATGTTCTCCAGGTATGACGCCTCCGATCACGTGGCCGTAATGAACGCCGATCGCGAAACTGAGGGGTTCCTCGCCGTCGCGCATCCTGATCTCGCTCCACACATCGAGAAAGTTGGACAGCTCGACCGCGCATTCGAACGCTCGGAGCGCGGCAGTGGCGAGCGGCAGAGGAAAGCCGAATACAGCCATGACGCCATCGCCGATGAATTTGTCCACGACCCCATCACATCCCGATACGGCCTGCGTCACCCGCCGCCTGTATTCGGTGAGCAGGGATGCGATCTCCTCCAGCGGCATCGTCTCGGAGAGCCTCGTGAAGCCTCGGATATCGACGAACAGTATCGCCGCCTCCTGGCGGCGAAGACCGAGATTCGCACCCTCGGTTGCCAAGCGCTCAGCCGTCTCGGGAGCAAAGAAGCGGGCCAAGTTCGCCCGCTCGCTCGAACTTGCGACCGCTTCCTGCACCAGCCGCCGGATGTCCAATACCAGAACGATCTGGATCGCCGCGACGACAGTGAAAGCCGCAAGCCGAACGCCCGCTGCCTGAATTTCTTCCGAAGAGAGGCGAAAGACCGCCCCAAAGTCGTCCTCCCAAACCGGCATCAAGACAACTGCCGAGGAGCCGAGAATGACGATCAGTGCAAAGGCGGTAACCGGCCCCGCACGCATGCGCATGCTCGCGTGCGAAAGAAGCACGAACGCGATCACGAGGCTTGGTGTTGCCAGCGCATCGACCAAGGAAGAAGCGGGGTCAAGGAGGTGCTCGGCGGTCAAGTAAATGACGAGCGATGCGTCTACTGCAACATAAACCCAATTCAGCAATGGGCGGAACAATTGCGATATCACCAGGCCTACAGCTACAAAGGTGATCGCGGCATAGGCGCTCAGCAGAATAAGGTGGATCTCGTGATTGACGATATCCGGTTCAAGCGCAACAGAGAGCGCGAACACGAACAACGCCACGAACCGCCAAAGCGCGGTGCGCAGCTCATTGCGCTGCTCGACCTCCGAAATGAGAATATCGATCTCGGTAAGAGCGCTTTTGCTGAATGTCATCAGTGCTCAACTCGGTTCGCTAGGCGAAGCTATCGGCGGGACCGCGTCCTTGGTTTCGAGACCACAAGGGTCATCGATCGTCCCGACGGAACGATCGTGCCGCAGTCGACAGTGCGGCATCGGATATTAGCGGCCACTCGCGAGGGCGGGCCGACGTTTTCCGACGGCCCGCTATCCACGCACCTGGCCTATTTGATTTCCGTGACCGTGATGCGCCCGTTCACGCGATCAGCCGTGAACTCGATCGCTTGACCCGTTTTGACTTTGTCAAGCATGCCTTGCTCGGCGACGACGAACACCATCGTCATCGCGGGCATGTCGAGATTGGTCAGCGGCTCATGCTTGATCGTCAGCTTCTTCTGCTTGGCGTCAACCTTGACGACTTCGCCCTTCACGTATTCCTGGGCGAGCGCGCTCCCGCCGATGGCGAGCATGAGCGCGAGCGTCGAGAGTGTCTTTACCAATAGTGTCATGATTTTCTTCCTTTGCGGTTTGGCGGTCAGTTGGCGACGGTGATATCGCCCTTCATGCCGGAATCGTAGTGACCCGGGATCAGGCAGGCGAAGCCGAATTCGCCGGCGTTGGCGAACGTCCAGATGATCTCGCCTCTGGCGCCGGGCGCCAGCCGGATCGAATTGGGATCGGCGTGCTCCATCTCGGGGAATTTCTCCATCAGCGCCTTGTGCTCCATGATCCCGTCATGGACGTCCATGACGAATTCGTGGTCGACTTGGCCCTTGTTGACGAATTCCAGGCGAACGGTCTCGCCCTTCTTCACCTTGAGCACGGCCGGCTGGAACAACATTTTTCCATCGTCCTTCTCCGACATCGAGATGTTGATGGTCCGCTTTGCCTTGCCAGCCTCGCCAGGGCTGCCGATCGGCATCGTGGCGGCCTTGTCGCCATGGCCTCCGGCATGCGTTCCACCGGCAAGAGCTGTTCCCGAACTGACCGCCATCAAAACGGCCGCTGCGATTAAATGTTTCATGCTGCACTTTCTCTCATGGTTGAGGTTGAGGGGTTTCGGTTCTCATCCCTGTTTGCCGTGACCGCCGTGCGCTGCCGGGGCCATCGTTTTTGCGTCGCCTGATTTCGTCGGAGCGGGGAGATCCCCCTTCCATTCGTAAGCCACGGTTCCCTCCGGATGCTGGTACCAGCCCGGATCGGCGTAATCGCTCGAGGCGAGACCCTCGCGAACCTTCACCACCGAGAACATGCCGCCCATCTCGATGGCGCCGAATTGGCCCCAGCCGGTCATCATCGGGATCGTGTTGTCGGGAAGCGGCATCTCCATCTCGCCCATGTCGGCCATGCCGCGGTCACCCATGGCCATGTATTCGGGCTGGACCCGGCGGATTTTGTCGGTGACCTTCGAGTTGTCGACGCCGATAAACGTGGGCACGTCGTGGCCCATGGCGTTCATTGTGTGGTGCGACTTATGGCAATGAATCGCCCAGTCGCCCTCGTATTTGGCTTCGAACTCATATGCCCGCATGGCGCCGACGGGGATGTCGATCGACACCTCCGGCCACCGCGCCTCCGGCCGGACCCAGCCGCCATCGGTGCAGGTCACCTCGAAATCGTAGCCATGCATGTGGATCGGATGATTGGTCATGGTCAGGTTGCCCACCCGGACCCTGACCCGGTCGTTTTTCGCCACTGGAAGATGGCTGATCCCCGGAAAAACGCGGCTGTTCCATGCCCAGAGATTGAAATCCGTCATCTCCATGATGCGCGGGACGTACGACCCCGGTTCGATGTCGAAGGCGTTCAGCAGGAATACGAAATCGCGGTCCACGCGCATGAACTTCGGGTCTTTGGGATGAATGACGAAGAAGCCCATCATGCCCATGGCCATCTGGACCATTTCGTCGGCGTGCGGGTGGTACATGAATGTGCCGCTCTTCACGAGGTCGAACTCGTAGACGAAGGTCTTGCCGGGCGGGATGCCGGGCTGGGTTAGACCGGTCACTCCGTCCATGCCGTTGGGCAGGATCATGCCGTGCCAATGGATCGTCGTGTGCTCCGGCAGTTTGTTTGTTACGAAGATGCGGACTCGATCGCCCTCGACCGCCTCTATGGTCGGGCCGGGAGATTGACCGTTGTAGCCCCAGAGATAGGCAGTCATGCCGGGCGACATCTCGCGCTCGACCGGCTCGGCCACCAGATGGAACTCCTTCACGCCGTTGTTCATGCGCTGCGGAAGGGTCCAGCCGTTGAGCGTCACGACCGGCTGGTAGTCCGGTCCGCTCGTTGGGAAGATCGGAGGCTGCATGTCGGGGGACTCCATGATTGCAGCGTCGGGCAGCCCCATCGCGGACGTTTTGGTCCATGCAGTGGCGCCGGCGAGCAGGGCTCCCGCGCCAAGCAACTGACGTCTTGAAAGCATTTTCTTCTCCTTGAGGTTCAGTGGCCTTCGGCGCCCGCTTCGGCTGCTGCCGGTGCGTCGCCGCCGCCGGGCGAGCCTGCGCCGCCACCGTGGATGGCGGTCCCGAGGTCGACGTCGGCCAGCCAGAAATTGCGCTTGGCGTTGAGGGAAAGCATGATCGAGCTGATTTTCGCGCGTGTGTCCGCCAGCAGCTCGAACGTGTTGGTGATCATGCCGTTGTAGGTGAGGAGCGACTCCGCCTCGATCTTTGTTCGCAGCGGCACGACATTGTTCCGATAGTGCCGGGCAATGTCGTAAGTCGAACGGTAGGCGTCATAGGCGGATCTGGCCTCCGACCGGATGTTGACCGCCTTTTCGGCCATCCGATTTGCGGCTTGCATGTAACCAAGCTCGGCCTTGCGCATGCGTGCCTCGCCGGTGTCAAATATCGGAATGACGAACTCGAGCTCGAGAGTGGGTGAGACACTCGTTTCCGTCGCACCCTCCTCCGACTCCTCGCGTTCCACCTCCACACCGGAAAGTAACTCCAGATCGCTGACGTAGCGCGTCGCCTCGGTCAGACCGTAGGATTTCGCCAGCGCTTCCAGCTCTAGTTTCGCGATCTCAAGGTCGACGCGATTTCTTAGCGCCTCCGCCTCGATTGCGCGTTTGGCCTTGGCGCCTTTGGGCAAGGCTGGAAGCATGTTGGGGACTGAGTAATCGACATCCGGTCCCCATAGACCCATCAGCCGGGTGAGCTCTTCCTTGGCGGTGCGGGCGGCGAGCCGCGCCTCCGCCGCCTGCCCGGTGATCTCGGCATAGAAGACGTGTTCGCGGGCTTGGCCGGTCTTTGTGAAGGCGCCCGTCTCTCCAAGTTTTTGAGCGAGTTCGGAGGCAGCATCGGCGGCGGCTTGCGCCTTGCTCAGATAGGAAACGCTCTCCCAGGCCGAGACGGCGTTGATCCAGGCCCGCCGCGTGTCCGCGGCCAGTCGTAACGTTTCTTCGGCGGCGCGGAGCTGGGCCTGACGAAAACGTGCATCCGCGACTGCGATGCGCCGCTTGTGAGTCGCCAGCGCAAGGATGTTGCTGACGACCGCTCCTTCAATCGTCCGCACAGGATCGACGCCGATCATGCCGATCGAGATCGTCGGATTGACGAGCATCGATTCCTGCCACATGTCGGCCGCCGACAGGCCGATCTCGGCGTAGGCGGCCTGCAGGCCCTTGTTGTTGAGCAAGGCGACCTGCACCGCGGTGTCTGGACCGATTGTTTTCTTCTGGACGAGGCTTTTCACGCGCTCTGAAACCGTCCGCGCTTCCTCGCTGGATTGCACCCAGACGGTTTTCTTGCCGGTCACGGATTCGGCACGTGCCGCGACTGTCGTGAAACCAGCCATGGGGGCTGAGATGCCCTCAAGGGCCCCGCTTGTCGTGCATCCGGCAGCGATCAGCGGGATGGTTACCATCGCAGCTATGGTCAGGGGCCGGCGTTTCATAATCCGGCTCCCGGGTTCGCAGAGGAGCGTTCTTCATTGAGACGCCGCCAATTCTGTGGATCCACTGGCTCCCGGTGGCGATAGTCGACGACGACCGGGTGGTAATGTGCATCACGGACGCCCATTGCGTGATCGGCCGGATTGAAGGCGGGAAGGATGTCCGGCGGCGTGGTTGCAGAACATCCGGCAACTAGCAGCGATGCGAGCATCGCGGAGCTTGCGATTTTCATTGTAGACCTGAAGCTTGACGTATGCGTTTGGCCGCGCGGGAACGGATTCCCGACGCTGCGCGAACACCCCGAAAGGGCGCGTCAGTTCAGATGTTTGGGGGGCCTTATGAGCGCAGTGTATTCGCCAAGCGGTAAGGTGACGTCAACGCCGGGCGCAAAGCAGCGGGAGACAACATGCTCCAAGTCAGGGCAGTCGACCGGCACCGCATTTGCCGGCGCGCAATGGACTTCACAGCTCTTGTCGGAGGATTGCTTGGCGCCGTCGTGATGATGGTCCGACGTATCCGCGTCGTCCGCCGTGGCGCCGTGATGGCCCATGTCGTGTGCAGACGTCTCGTCTTGGAGATGCATCCCGGCTTGAAGATCCGTCCCAGCGTGAAAACCCGTGGCGTTGGCTGTGGCAAACAGACCAGGCTGAAGAGCCGACATGACCAGGAATACGACCGCCAGCATTGCTCGGAGCGGTATGTTTCCCAAGATCGAGATTCGACCAACTTTCGTCATCGTGCCCTTGGGACAATTGTTCGTCTGATTTGTCAAGTTCGCGTGCGTAAGGTTTGTTGCAACGCAACCAAAAGTGAACGCCACTGCCTGCTGCGACGCGTCTGCATTTCGATTTCACTTCAGACTCAGCACCGTTCCGGCGACAACCAGATAACGCGAAACCTTCGCCAGGGCGACGATCGCGACGAAGCTCCATAGCGGCTCGCGCAAAGCCCCAGCGACCACGGTCAGTGGGTCACCGACGATCGGCATCCAGCTTAACAAGAGCGACCATCTTCCATAGCGGTGATACCAGTTCGTGGCGCGGTTGAGCGTCGCGGGACGCAGCGGAAACCAAGGCCTGTCTCGGAAGCGTTCGATCCCTCGACCAAGACCCCAGTTCACCACAGAACCCAGGACGTTGCCCAGGCTGGCGACAAGAACCAGCATTGCGGGCGAGAAGGAATTCATGGCGAGGAGCCCTGCAAGGGCGGCCTCCGACTGCGCCGGGAGGATGGTCGCCGCAGCGAAGGCAATAGCAAACAGGCCGCCGTAGATGGCAAGGATATCCATCTACGTTTCGCCTTGCGGAGCGGGCTTCAGGGTTGCACATCGATTACGACCATCAGTCCGCCACCGCCCTTCTCTTCGACATTGTTGTTGGTCGTATGATGCCCGATATGGCAATGAATCAGCCATTTTCCGGGCCGACGTGCCTGCCAGACGACATCGTAGCGTTGCCCTGGTCCGACGTTGACTGTGTCGGCAAGGAATCGTGCCGACTCCGGGATAGTCTCGCCGTCGCGGGCGACAACTTCGAATGGACCGCCGTGGATGTGCATCGGGTGGATAAACCCATTATTGGTGCCGATGAAGCGCACTTTCAGAGTTTCGCCGACCTTCATCCTGATCGTGTCCGTCGAAGGATAGGCGCGGCCGTTGATGGTGAAATAATTCGGCTGCCCGCCGTCCATCGGCATCGACGGAAAAGTCAGGCCCTCCCGCATCAGCCATTCCTGAAGCTGGATAACATAGTCGTGGTCTGCCGCAATCTCGTCCTGGGGATTGGCGGGATCGATGATGAGTGCGCCGTAGAGTCCGAGCGCCTGCTGGCGATCGACATGGTCATGCGAGTGATAGAAGTAGGTTCCCGATTGGCCTGCCGTAAATTCGTATCGGTAGCTGCCGCCGGGCGGGATCGGCTCCTGCGTGATCTCGGCCGGGCCGTCCATTTCGTTCGGCAGGATCAACCCGTGCCAATGGATGGTCGTACTCTCCGGCAGGCGATTCGTCACATTGATGCGCACCCGGTCGCCTTGCCGGATATGCAGCCGCGGGCCGGGAACCTGCCCGTTGATCGCATAGGCGTCGACTTTCACGTCCGCCAGGATCGCCCAGCGGATGACCGAGGTTTCCAGGTCGAACACCTTTACCCCGTTCTCCATCCTGGCTTCCAGTTCCCGGTCGCCGCGAACTTCCAAGCCATGGCTGGCCGTGATCAGGCGAGGATGCACGGCGGCCATGTCCAGCATCGCTGCAGCCGGCGTGTCGCGGTCCATGATCATGCCGGGCGGCATAATGGCGCCGCCTACGTCTCGCGCGCTGAGGGCGAGGTTCACCCAATTGGCTGGAGCGATCATGCCGAGCGCCAGCGCGAGTACGGACACGCCGCCGAAGGCCGCGAGTTGCGGCACAGTTGCATCCGGTTCCATACCGTCGTGACCGCCATGCGAACCACGCGACCCTCCTCCCCCATCGCCGTGGGAGGAGCCATGGCCGGATCCATGATGGCCAGGCCCGGGATTGCCGCCTGGGTTGGCATGTCTGGGCTTGGCATGTTCATCGAGGCGCGCGTAAGCGTGGTGCCCCACCATCCCGGCTTTCGCGCCGCTATGTGCGTGCTCGCGCCTGCCTTCCCTTGCCTTGTCGAACTCCGGTTCGCGTTCGGTCATCAGCCCGTGCTTCAGTCCACGGGCCACCATCCATACGTTGGCGGGATATGCGGTGACGAATCCAACGATCACGCCGAACGACATCACGCCCCAGAACAGGAGCTCGGTCGGTTCCATGGCCCGCATGTCGCTGCCCATCATCAGAAAGCTCATGATCGGCGCCATGCCCGCCATCATGAAATTCATGCTGATGAATTCCGGCATGAAGCTCTTGCGGACATTCTCCCAGTAGGTGCCGCCCATCATCGATTTCATGAACAGCGACTGGAAGATGAACAGGCCGAATGCGAAACCGGCAACGTACTCGACAACAAGATCGATCCACATCGGCAGCCCGAGAGCGGCGGTGATTGCCGCAGCAAGGATGATGCCGGTGGCGTCTCCGGCGACGCAGTGGATCGTCGAGCCGACGCCTTGCTTCCAGAGCGGTTTGGTGAACGCCTCATGTTCGCCTGGCCGAGGCTCCTTGTCGGCCAGCACGTAGATCAGCAGCCCCAGCGGCCCCATATAAAGCGTGACCAGGATGAAACCCCATTTCATCACCACGGGTTCGGGGTTGTTGCGGAACTGGTCCCACGCAACATAGGCCGTGCTCAGGCCCGCCAGAACGAACCAGACTGCGAGGAAGTAGTCGACGGGCTGTACGAACATTGCAGGATTCCTGTCGATTGTCGTCAATGTCACCTAGTCCGGCATCGGGTGAAGTCGATGCCTTGCCTACTGCCGTTTCTCCCTGAACTTGGCGTGGCAGTTCGTGCAGTTCTGCAGCATCAGATGGAATACGTGTTCGGCTGGGATCTTCGAAGGATCGGAATCGGCCGCGCCGCCAGCCCGTTTTCCGAGCAGGCTGCTGCCCATTGCCATTCCGGGTTTCATCCTCATGGCTTCCGTAATGCCTTCGGGCGCATCGTCAGCCGCATCTGACAGCGCCGCAGCCAGGCTTTCGAGATGGCGAGCGAGCGCGGCGAATTCTTCTTGGGACTGACCGATATCCGCCTTAGCGGCCGAGGGTTCACCAAGCGAGTCCGCTGGAAATGCGTCTACCATGGCACTTCCGGACCGGCGGCGAATGGTTTCGGTTGCCGCCTTGAAGGCTGCGGCATCGTAGGCCACCTTGCCGGCAAAAATTTCGGAGATGGTCTTGGCGGCGCTCGCCATCGCCTTCATCGACGCTTGGCGCTCGGCGACGACTGGGGCGACGGCTGTCTTCGGGGGCGCCGTCCCGGCGGCGATCCCGGCGATGACAAGGACTGCTGCAATGATGGGGACGCGCCTCACTGAACCGTGCCGTGTCCAGCAAGCCCGTCGATGATCGGGCAATCAGGTCGGTCATCGCCGTTGCAATGGTCGGCCAGATGCCGAAGCATGTCCCGCAGCCCGGCGAGTTCCGCAAGTTTCCGGTCGATTTCGGCGAGCTTGGCTTCCGCTATGGCCTTCACATCCGCGCTTTCGCGCTCCTTGTCGCCGTAGAGCGAAAGGAGCTGGCGGCATTCCTCGACCGAGAAGCCTAGGCTGCGTGATCGCTGCAGGAAGCGCAGGCGATGCACGTCGGCCATCGAATAGTCCCTGTACCCGTTGTCGGCGCGATCAGGCCTGAGAAGACCGATGTCTTCGTAGTATCGGATGGTCTTTGGCGGCAGGCCGGACTGTTCTGCAGCAGTTCCTATGTTCATGGTCTGACCTCAAAGCTTCAAGGAACGAAGTCGCAGCGCGTTTCCGATCACGGAAACTGACGAAAGGCTCATTGCCGCTGCCGCGATCATCGGTGACAGCAGCGTGCCGAAGATCGGGTAGAGGATGCCCGCCGCTACCGGCACGCCGAGTGCGTTGTAGACGAAGGCGAAGAACAGGTTCTGCTTGATGTTACGGATCGTCGCCTGCGACAGCCGCCGCGCCCGGACGATGCCGTTGAGGTCGCCCTTGACCAGCGTGATGCCGGCGCTCTCGACCGCCACGTCGGCGCCGGTTCCTATGGCGATGCCGACATCGGCCGCCGCCAGCGCCGGTGCGTCGTTGACGCCGTCGCCGGCCATCGCGACGCCCGCGCCCTTCGCATGCAGTTCGTCGATCAGCGCCTTCTTGCTCTCCGGCAGCATATCGGCGCGCACCTCGTCGATGCCGAGCTTCGCCGCCACCGCTTTCGCTGTGCGCTCGTTGTCGCCCGTCGCCATGATGATCCTGAGTCCGCTGTCATGCAGGGCGCGGATCGCTTCCACCGTCGTCGCCTTAATCGAATCGGCCACGGCGACGAAACCGGCAAGCCTGCCGTCGGCCGCGACGAACATCACCGTCTTGCCGTCGGACCGCAGCGCGTCGGCACGCTCCTTCGCCACCTCCAGGCCGATGCCCAGATCGTCCATCAGCGCCTGATTGCCGAGCGAAACGGCGCGGCCCTTGACCGTTCCCGTGACGCCCTTGCCCGTGACGGCCTCGAAATCCGCTGCGTCTTCGACGGTCGCGCCGCGCTCCCGCGCGCCATCGACGATCGCCTCGGCAAGCGGGTGCTCCGAACCCTTCTCGAGGCTGGCGGCAAGGCCGAGAAGTTCGGCCTCGTCAAAGCCATCGAACCCGACGACGTCGGTCAACTTGGGCTTGCCCTCGGTCAGCGTGCCGGTCTTGTCGACGATCAGCGTGTCGACCTTGGAGAAGCGCTCCAGCGCTTCGGCCTCCTTGATCAGCACGCCAGCCTGCGCGCCGCGTCCCGTGGCGGTCATAATCGACATTGGCGTCGCCAACCCAAGCGCGCAGGGACAGGCGATGATCAGCACCGAGACGGCCGAAACGATGGCGAAGACCATGCTCGGCTGAGGCCCATAGATGGCCCAGACGATGAAGGCGACGATGGCGACCAGAACGACAGTAGGCACGAAGTAATAGGAGACGCGGTCGGCAAGTCCCTGGATGGGCGCTCTGCTGCGCTGCGCCTTGGCAACCATTTCGACGATGCGCGACAGCATCGTATCGGCGCCGACCTTTTCGGCGCGCATGACCAGCGTTCCGTTCTTGTTGAGCGTGCCGCCGGTCACAAAGTCGCCTTGCGTCTTCTCGACGGGGACAGGTTCGCCGCTCAGCATCGATTCGTCGACCGAGGAGCGGCCTTCGAGCACCGTGCCGTCGACCGGCACACTGTCGCCGGGCCGCACGCGGAGCCGCTCGCCGGCCTGCACTTCCTCGAGCGGCACATCCGTCTCAGAACCGTCCGCCCCGATCCGCCGTGCCGTCTTCGGCGCCAGGTCGAGCAGTGCGCGGATGGCGGAGCCAGTGCGCTCCCTTGCCTTCAGTTCCAGCACCTGGCCGAGAAAGACCAGCGCGACGATTACTGCGGCTGCCTCGAAATAGACCGGAACCGTGCCACCGTGGCCGCGAAACTGGTGCGGGAAGATATCCGGGAACAACGTCGCCACGACGCTGTAGACATAGGCGGTGCCGACGCCGATCGAGATCAGCGTCCACATGTTCGGACTGCGGTTGACGATCGACTCCCAGCCGCGATGGAAGAAGGGGATCGCCGCCCAGAGCACCACCGGCGTCGCCAGCGCCAACTCGATCCAGGCTGCCGGCTGCTCGCCCAGCCAGTCGCGGAACGGCAGGCCGAGCATCGGTCCCATGGTGATCAGAAGCAGCGGGATCGACAGGACGGCACTTACCCAAAAGCGGCGGGTGAAATCGACCAGCTCCGGATTGGGACCTTCGTCGCCGGTCGGCACACCCATCGGCTCCAACGCCATGCCGCAGATCGGGCAGGAGCCGGGCTTGTCGCGGACAATCTCGGGATGCATCGGGCAAGTATATTGCGTGCCCTTCGGCATCGGCTCCGGTGCTGGCTGGCCGCTCAGATATTTCTGAGGATCGGCCTCGAACTTGGCTTTGCACCCGGCGGAGCAGAAGTAAAAACCCTTGCCCTCATGCCGCACGAAATGCTTCGCCGTGGCGCGCTCGACTTTCATCCCGCAAACCGGATCGGTCGCATTCAGAAAGGCTTCTGGCTCCTTCTGGAACTTGGTCCGGCAGCCTTCCGAACAGAAATGATAGCTGTGGCCGCCCAAGGTCGCTGACGGCTTTCCCGCCGCTGGATCGACTGTCATGCCGCACACTGGATCGCGAGTGACGACGATTGAGGCAGCGGCCGGCGCGTGCGAGGAACAGCACGAGCCATGCGATGCGTCGGTGTGGGTGGCGTCATCGTGACGGTCGGTCATGGGGCACTCCTAAATGGGCAACTCCTCTTCCACCTACGGTTTCCAGTTACTGGAAGGTCAAGAGGCTTTCTGCAAAATGATCTCTTATCTTCCGCTGCGATATGGCCAGCGCCTCCCCTGGGGGTTGCCGCAGCATGAGATGGGCGCCCCTTCACTCGCCGCCAGGGCCTTGGCCACTATGCCGCCGACAAGAAAATTGGATAGGTGTGCGTTTAATTGCCGGCGCTAGGCGGCGTTCCTGACAGGCTCGAAATCTATATCGAGAACCGCCTCGAGCTGCCGGTCCATGAAACGCTCCGGTATGCTCTTTACCAGCAAGTTGCGTAGCGGGACGACAAGCGGGTTCTGCCACTGCGCCACTTTCGCATAGAGGCGCGATTCAGCCGCGACCCTATGTGCCCTGCTGAGACGGCGCTTGTCATACTCGCGGATGGCGCGGTCGGTCGGAAGCCGCCCGAACAACGCTGCAAGAACGGCCGCGTCTTCGATCGCAAGTCCGGCTCCTTGTCCGAGATCGGGCGTCACCGCATGCGCGGCGTCGCCAAGCAAAACCGCCCTTCCGTGCGTAAACGAGGGCATTGGATCGAGATCGAGTATATCCGTCCAGATCAGCGAGTCCGCCGGTGTCCGATCAAGGACCTCCGGGACTGGCTCGTGAAATCCGGAAAACATCGCCTGCACTTCTGCAAGATCGGCCTGAGCCAGCTTGGGGTTGTCCCGGTGATTCGCGCCGCAGCAAGCAAACCAGTAGACCCTTTCGCCGGGGATCGCGGCCAGGCCGATGCGTTTTCCGGCCCCCCAGCTTTCGGTAAGACGCGTCGGGTCCATTCCTTGCGGGAAACCGGGCGCGATGGCGCGCCAGCAGGTGTAGCGGGCGAAATGCTCGCGCGACTGCGGAAACAGCGCCCTACGAACCGCGGAGTGAATGCCATCGCAAGCGAGCACCAGCTCGCTTTCCACAATCTCCCCATTTGCGAAGCGCAGGGCAATATTCTCACCAACCTGCCGTGCATCCACGCATTCCATGTCGGTGCGGATGACAGAACGCGGTAGTTCCGAAAGAAGGGCCTTGTGGAGATCGCCACGGTGCAGCACGGCCATGCTGAGGTGACCATATTGCTGACTGAAGCGCTGAAAATCCGTGGATTGGAGAACTTGTCCCTTGTCGTCGAGAAGGTCGAGTCTGTGTATTGGCTGCGCCACGGTCACAACCGCTTCATATAGGCCGAGCGTACGAAGGGCACGATGCGCATTGGCGCTGAGACTGAGACCCGCACCGAGTGGTTTCAGCTCGCTCGCCTGCTCGTAAATCTCGGTCTCCCATCCGAGGAGGCGCAGGCCCTTGGCAACTGCAAGTCCGGCGATGCCTGCACCAATGATGACTGCGCGCATGTTCACGCTCCCTTTCGCCGTTGCCACGCGGCAAAACACTTTGCGAGACCAAAGTGTTCCCGAGGAAACAGGCGGCTAACGCCTTCTCCAATTTCACTCGAAGGGAGGTCTGCGGTGTGGCGTACCGACGCCCTGGAGCTCTGACGATCGCGTCCGAGATTCGCGAAACCGTGTTACAGGCGTTAAATAACTTCGCATGGACAGGGATATGAGCCAGACGCAGAGTTCCGTCGGGGCTTCGGCTACGGTGGCATTCATCGATCTTGCGGGCTTTAGCGCCATCGCGGACGTTTATGGAGATGCAGCGGCAATCGATGTGCTCGAGATTTTCGAGAGCATGGTCCGCGAGGCGCTTGCTGGCTACGAGCCTCCGATCAAGTGGATCGGGGATGAAGCGATGCTCTCGTTTCCGGAGCCGGAGTTAGCGATCCAGGCGCTTGGAACGCTGTGCAGGCATGCCGGGAAGAACCGCGCCTTCCGCTCACCCGGTCGGCGCTGAACCATGGACCGGTCATCCGCAGGGCAGGTGATCTGTTTGGATCGACCGTCAACATAGCGGCACGCATTGCTGCGCTTGCGTCCCCCGGTCAATTGCTTGCGACTAAAACCATTGCCGACGCCGCTGCCGCCAAAGGCATCTTGGTGCGGGATCTCGGAGAGGTGGCGCTGCGGTCGGTAGCTGATGAAATCCCTCTTTACGAGATCGAACTTGCCCCCTCGCCTGACCCGGCCTGGATCGATCCAGTGTGCAAGATGCATGCTCCGTATGCATCCTATCGACGGGCCGCCCCAGAAGGGCCATGGTTTTGTTCGCCGCGTTGTGAAGAGCCATATCGGAAGTCGCCGCAGGCCTATCCACTGGCTCGATGACACGGCTCCCCTAGCTGCCCTGGCGCCCCCTCTCAGTCTATACTCATTGCGCAGGTGAGATATGCTACGGTGCCGGAAGTCGCCTCTGCATGATCCGCTGCCACAAGTGGCACATTGGTGCCGATGAAGCGCACTTTCAGAGTTTCGCCGACTTTCGTCCTGATCGTGTCCGTCGAAGGATAGGCGCGGCCGTTGATGGTGAAATAATTCGGCTGTCCGCCGGCGGAAATCACGCGATAATCCTTCCAGCTGCTGGAAGTTCAAGAGTTGCCGTCCAGCCATGGCCGATCCGTCGTTTGCAAGAAAGTCACGGAGAATCGGTTCCATGGGCGTTCTCTGCTACTTGACTCTCAGCCTTTTTCGCGGCAGGTTTCGATCAATAGGTCAGACCAATTTACCGATCCGGGATCAGCCAGATGATTCCGTTGAAGTAGAACTGGGTAACAATGCCGATCCAGGCCGTTGAACCGCGTCGACTTTACCGACAGATCGCCGATCAGCTCAGGCAGCTGATCGACGCGGGCGAGTTCGCAGTCGGCGATCGGCTGCCGACCGAGCGCGAGCTGGCCGATCAGCTTGGCATCTCCCGCCCGACCGTCCGTGAAGCGCTGATCGCGCTCGAGGTCGAGGGGCGGATACGCATTCGCGTCGGCTCGGGCATCTACGTCACCGAACCGCCGCGCGCCGAAATTTTGACGGCAGAAATGGATGAAGGCCCGTTCGAGCTGTTGCGGGCACGCGAGTTCATCGAAGGGGCGATCGCCGCCGAAGCCGCCCTCCATGCTCGGCCGATCGACATCGAACATATGGACGACGTGCTGCGCCGCATGGAGGACATACCTCGCCCGACCAGGATGACGATCGCGCTCGACCGCGAGTTCCATACGATGGTGGCGGGCATTCTCGGAAACGCCGTGCTGGTGCGCTGCATTGGCGAGCTCTTCGACCAGCGCATGAACCCATATTTCGAACGCCTGTCGAGCTATTTCGAGAACAGGGAGTCCTGGCGGGCCGCCGCGGAGGAGCATCGCGCGGTGCGCGACGCGATCGCGGCGCGCGACCCTGAACGGGCCAAGGCCGCCATGCAAGAACATCTGCGTCAGTCGCAACTGAGATTCTCATGCAATTTCGGTGAGAAATCCGCGGCCAGGGAGGTCGCGGGATAGGAGTCAGCCGACCGGGAGGATCCTGTCGGCACCGTCAATCCATTCACAGGGAGGAATATGATGTTGAGGAAATACGCCGTTCTGCTCGGCACGATCGCCGCAATCGCTCTGCCCATGGCTTCGGCCTCTGCACAAACCGCGCTGAAATGGGCCCATGTCTACGAAACGTCCGAACCCTTCCACACCGAGTCGGTGTGGGCGGCAGAGGAGATCAAGAAGCGCACCGACGGCCGCTATACGATCGACGTCTTCCCGGCTTCGCAACTCGGCAAGGAAGCCGACATCAACCAGGGGCTGACCCTCGGCACGGTCGACATCATCATCTCCGGATCGAGCTTCGCCGCCCGCGAATACCCGCCGATCGGCGTGACCTACTTCCCGTTCACTTTCCGCGACGCGGATCACCTGCTCGCTTACACCAAGAGCGACAAATACAAGGAGTTGACCGGCGGCTACGAAGAGGCCTCCGGCCATCACATCACGGCGACCACCTACTACGGCACGCGTCACACGACCTCCAACCGGCCCATCGAGAAATGCGCCGACATGCAGGGCCTGAAGATCCGCGTGCCCGATGTGCCGGCCTATCTCGCCATGCCGCGCGCCTGCGGCGCCAACACCGCGCCGATCGCCTTCGCCGAGGTCTATCTCGCCTTGCAGCAGGGTACGGTGGAAGCGCAGGAAAACCCGCTGACGACGATCGACGCCAAAAAATTCTACGAAGTGCAAAAGCACATTATCCTGACCGGGCACATCGTCGATCATCTCAACACGCTCGTGTCGCAATCGCGCTGGTCGCAATTGTCGGACGAGGACAAGGCGATCTTCACCGAGGTGATGCAGGAAGCCGCCGCGCGAGCGACCAAGATCATCGTCGATCGCGAGAAGGCTTTGGTCGAAACCTTCAAGGAGCGCGGTCTCACCGTCACCGAAGTCGATCGCGCCGATTTCGAAAAGAACGTGATGGAGAAGGTGACGTTCGAGGAGTTCGGCTACCGCAAGGAGGATTGGGAGGCGATCCGCGCCGTCAAGTAAGCCGCATCGATCCGGGCCCGGCGCGACAAGCGCGTCGGGTCTGTCGAGCCCGCTGTCCCAACAGTGCCCGGAGCTTGCCGATGACCCAAGAGGTCCACACCCAGGTTACAGCAGAAGAACTGGCGCATGCTTTTGAGGAAGAAGCGCCGCCCATCGATCTGTCGCGATACGCGGTGGAGGACTGGGTCACGCTCGCCGTGTTCTGGGGCATGTCGTTCTGCGTGTTCCTGCAGTTCTTCACGCGCTACGTCATGAACAACAGTTTTGCCTGGACCGAGGAGATCGCCATCAACTGCCTCGTCGTCGTGGTCTTCCTGGGCTCGGTGATGTGCACGCGCACCACGCGCCACATCCACGTCGACGTGCTCTATCACTATCTCCCCGCTGGGGCGGGGCGCTACCTGGCGCTCGCGGTCAATGTGATTACCATTTGCTTCTTCGCCTACATGTCCTGGCTCCTCTGGCGCTATGTCGGGATCGTCCACCGCGAACGGATGGTCACCATCAACCTGCCGCGCAACGTCGTCTTCTACGCCGTCTTCGCCGGTTTCGTGCTGATGATGCTGCGCGCCATCCAGGTCTTCATCGGCAACATTCGCCGCGGCTACTCGGCGCTGGAGCGCCCCGCCGCGTTCGACGGATTGGGGGAATAGGCCATGCTGCTTCTGATCGGAGCCTTTCTCGTCCTGATGCTGGTCGGCGTGCCTGTCGCTGTGTCGATGGCGGTGTCGTCGCTGCTCTATCTCGTCTTCTATGGGGTGGCGCCTGACATCATCGCCGCGCAGCGCATGATCGCCGGGGTCGAGAGCTTTCCGCTGCTTGCCGTGCCGTTCTTCATCTTTGCCGGCAACCTCATGAACATCGCCGGTGTCACCGGGCGGATCTATTCCTTCGCGCTGGCGCTTGTCGGCTGGATGAAGGGCGGCCTCGCGCAGGTGAACATCATCGGATCGGTGGTCTTCGCCGGCATGTCGGGCGCAGCCCTTGCCGACGCCGCCGGCATCGGCACTATCGAGATCAAGGCGATGAAGGACCACGGCTATCCCGTCGAGGCGGCGGTCGGCGTCACCGCCGCCTCCTCGACGCTCGGCCCGATCTTCCCGCCGTCGCTGCCCTTCGTCATCTACGGCATGATGGCCAACGTCTCGATCGGCGCGCTGTTCATGGCCGGCATCCTGCCCGGCGTCGTCATGACGGCGCTGATGATGGTGACGGTCGCGATCTTCGCCCACCGCCGGGGCTGGGGTTCGGACACGCCGTTCAAACTGAACCGGCTCGCCGCCGCCTCGATCGAGGTCGCCGTCGTGTGCTGCTTTCCGCTGGCCGTTTATGTCCTTGTCCAGACGGGACTGTCGCTCAACATTGCTGTTGGCATCGTGCTCGTCATCCTGATCGCCTGCGACTGGTATTTCGACTTTTCCGCCGTCATGGCGCTGATGACACCGATCATCCTGATCGGCGGCATGACCATGGGCTGGTTCACCCCGACCGAAGCGGCCATGGCCGCCGTCATCTGGTCGTTGTTTCTCGGGCTTGTGCGTTATCGGACGATGACACTTTCAGCCCTCGCCAAGGCCAGTTTCGACACGATCGAAACGACGGCGTCGGTCCTTTTCATCGTCACCGCAGCGTCGATCTTCGCCTGGTTGCTCACGGTCAGCCAGGCGGCGCAGCTGTTCTCGGTCTTCATCACATCGCTGACCGAAAACAAATGGGTGTTCCTGATCCTGGTCAACATCCTGATGCTGGTCGTCGGTTGTTTTCTCGACACGATCGCCGCCATCACGATCCTTGTGCCGATCCTCCTGCCGATCGTGGTTCTCTACGGCATCGATCCGGTGCATTTCGGTCTGATCATGACGCTCAATCTGATGATCGGTCTGCTCCATCCGCCGCTCGGCATGGTGCTGTTCGTCCTCTCGCGGGTCGCAAAACTGTCGGTCGAGCGTACCACCATGGCAATTCTGCCCTGGCTCGTGCCGCTGATCGTCGCGCTGATCCTGATCACCTTCGTCCCCGCCATCACGCTGTGGCTGCCGACGCAAATGGGGCTGATCCGTTGATCGACAGTCCAGTCGCCGCGACGCTGTTCGGCCCTGAGGATCTGCGCGTCGTCGAGCACCCGCTCGGCCCCCTCGCGCCGGGAATGGTGCGCGTGCGCTTCGGCGCCGGCGGCATCTGCGGTTCCGACCTGCACTATTTTCGCCATGCGCGGACCGGCGATTTTGTCGTCACATCGCCGCTCGTGCTCGGTCACGAGGTCGCCGGAGAGATCGTCGAAATCAACGCGGACGCGCCAGGACTTGCCGTCGGTGATCGCGTGGCGGTCAACCCGTCGCGCTGGTGCGGACAATGCGCCCGATGCGCAGAGGGCCGCGCCAATCTCTGTGAAAACATCTATTTCATGGGCTCGGCGTCGAAAACGCCGCACATGCAAGGCGGTTTTGCCAGCGTGTTCGATGCCACGCCGGCGCAATGCATCAAAGTCCCGCATGCTGTTGCCTACCAGGCGGCGGCACTTGCCGAACCGCTCGCCGTCAGCCTGCATGCCGTGGCGCGGGCCGGCGACATTGCCGGCCGCAACGTCATCCTGATCGGCGCCGGCCCCATCGGGCTCCTGACCATGCTCGCCGCCAGGCTCAAGGGTTGTGGCGAGCTGACCGTCGCCGACATAGCCGAGGCGCCGCTCGCCTTCGCCAGCAAACTTGGAGCAAACAGGACGATCAACCTGTTCGGCGGCGATGACGAGCTCAAGGCGCTCGCGGCCGACAAGTTGATCGATGTCGCGTTCGAGATTTCAGGCACCGCCGCGGGTCTCGCAGCTGCGATCGCCAGCGTCCGGCGCGGCGGCACGGTCGTTCAGGTCGGCAATCTGCCGGGTGGTCAGATCCCGGTGGCCGCCAATGCGGTGATGGCCAAGGAAATCAATCTGAACGGCACGTTTCGTTTCGGCGCGGAATTCAACGAGGCGGTCGACCTCATCGTCAGCGGGGATATAGATGTCCTGAAGCTGGTGACCGCCGAACGCCCCCTCTCCTCGGCCTACGATGCGTTTGCCCTGGCCGCCGACCGCTCGCAGAGCGTCAAGGTGGTGCTGACCGCCGACTGAGGCGTTTTTCCCGGCGCCTCCCCACCAGGGGTCGGTTCCGGTAGGGGCGAAATGGCCCTCTAAGCGTTCTGCTCCTTCGGCCACAGATACTAGCCGGTCAGTAAAAAATGTGCGCCCAGGCCAGCGGCGAGATGTGCGCCAGAAGGTCGGGCGCTACATCGTATACCTCGTTCCGTCGTCCCGCGACGGCGTGGCCGAGGCGCGAGCGTCGCGCCATCAATGGCCGCGCGGTCACTTGGTCCCGATACCAATATTGACGGGGTTTCTCAGGATGGCCGAGCCGTCATCGCCGGCCCGGTCGCGCACCATGCGGTCGAGCGTCTGGCGAATGACTCCGCGCTCGCTTTCGCTCAACGCGAGGCTGCCAAGCACTTCCTCGACAATTGGATTGCTCCACACGATCCAGTCCCATAGCTCAGCACCTGAGTTGAAGGCCGTGCTTTCGGTGATCGTCTCGACGGTGACGTGCTTCAGTCCGGCCTTCGCCAGCTCGCGGGCAAGCCGCTCCGGATCGCTGAGCTGAAACGGTAGTGGCGGCGGGTCCATTGGCGGACCATTAAACCCCGGGCGTACTGATTGAACGGCCCCGACCAAGAATGCGAGGAAGTCGATTTGATGCGGGTCGCCATAGGCAATGACCAGCACCCGCCCTCCAGGTTTGACAACCCGCGTCATCTCCCGAATGCTCCTCGGCATGTCGGGAAAGAGCATGACCCCAAACTGAGATCCCGCGGCGTCGAAGCTGTCGTCGTCAAAGGCAAGCGCATGCCCGTCCATTACGCGGGTGTCGATTTCCAGGCTTTCCCGGCTGGCGCGCTCTCGCAGCAGGCGGAGCATGACGGGAGACTGGTCGACAGCGACCACCTCGGCACCGATCCGAGCTGCCGGAATACTGAGCGCGCCGCTGCCGGATGCAATGTCGAGAAAGCGCCTGCCGGGGCGGAGCCCTGCCCTGACCAGACTCTCATTGCCAAGCCAGATCTGTGTTTCGGTATTCGTCCGATCGTAACCCGAGGCAATTCGGTCCCAAGCCTCGCGTGTGTCCGGCAGCGCCTGAGGAACCACGGATTCGGCCTCGATAAGCGCAGCGCGCAGCACCTTTACAAATGCGGCAGGCTGTTCGATCGGCGGATCATCGGCTGCGCCGTCGATAATGTGGAGCGGCCACCCAAAACGGACGCTCGCGGCTTCCGCTACAGGCAATGGGGTGGCAAGATCGTGCCGCCCCCAGATCAGGAAGGTCGGGATTCTGATGCGTGCCAGTTCTTCTGATGGGATTGCGGGAAATCCGAATTGCTCCATCAGGCTTTGCTGGGTCGGCTTCAACTCTGGCGCCTGCGCGCGATCAAGATTGTAGGCTTCCAGCCGCTCCCAGCTCTCGCCCATATGATTGCGCAGCGCGTCGAGGTCAAAGGCGCACTGCTGCCAGAGGCGGTCATGGTTTTCCGGACTTGGCTCCGTGATGAACGCGGCGAGCGCCGCACCGAATTCAGGCGCCGGCTGAAACGGCGCGAGGCCGAGCGCATCCGACAGCACCATGCAGCGGAGCTTGTTACCATGCTTGGCGGCAAAGCGGGCGGCAATTGCGGCGCCGAGAATTTGGCCGACAAGAATGGGCGGTGTCGGGCAGGTGCGTTCGATGAGTTCGCCAAGCCACGCGAGCACACGATCGGAATGGACCGGACCCTCGATTGTCCCAGACGCGCCATGGCCCGGCAGATCCGGCGCGATCACGTGATGTGTTCTCACAAGCTCCGGGAGAATTCGCAGCCACTTTGCTGCATGTTCTCCTGGGCCGTGCAACAGCACGATCGGTGGTCCCGCGCCGCCCTCCAGTAGCTCGGTTGAGATGCCGGCCAATTCGAGCCGCCGTTCGGCGATCGGCAGCCCGGTGAGCAGGCGCTTGCGGGCAGCTTCTCCGAATATGCGGTTCGATTCAATTGCCGCCGGGGTGGTGGTGTAACCTTCAACGTGAGACATCATGGCCTCCCTCCTGTTGATAGTAAGATTTCGTCTTGCACGTGCCGCCTGGCCGCTTGGGCTGCTCACGCGCTGGAGCGCGCGCTGCGAGCGGTTGACACGCTGTTCTCGGCTCGCGCGAGCCCCAATCCGAACCACAACGTCCAAAGCGCCACACAGAATCGGTATGTGACATCGCTTCCTCCTTTCATCGTGGCCGGATGTTTGCCGCGCGATCACCGAGTCCGTCCTGCAGTCTGCAGGCGAGTTGCGCCGAGGCGCCGCGCATCCATAGCCGACAGGTGCAAGCTTAGGGCGGAAGGGAGGGCGGCGCTTCGGGCGAACCACCCAATGGCGCCGATGACGGCATGGGTGATTCCACCCATGCCGGGCGCGCTCAGACTAGGCGGTGCTCGTAGGCCCAGGCGGTGGCGGCGGTGCGAGTGGGGAGGTCAAGCTTGTTGAATATATTGCTGACGTGCCTGTCCACTGTCTTCCCGCTCAAATGCAGTTCGTTGGCGATTTCCTTGTTGGTTTTACCGGAAGCGATCCGGCGGAGAACCTGCAGTTCGCGGGCAGAGAGGCCGCGGGCTTCGTCCGGCCGCGTGTCAAGCAGTGTATCGATGCGAGAAACGTCGGGCGTGGCACCAAGCTGCTGAAATACTGTCCGGGCTGCCTGCAGCTCCAGTACCGCACCGTCGTTGTCACCGAGGGCGCGGCAAGCCAGGCCCATTATGACGCCTACGCGCGCTGCTTCGTATGGCGCGTCGACTTGCTGCCACGCCTCGATTGCCTGACGCAGCCAAATCGCCGCGGCTTGCGCTTCGCCGTCTGCCAGTTCCACCGCTCCCCGCGCGTGAGCGGCAAGGGCGCGCAACGGTTCGGTTCCGTAACTTTCTGCAGCGTCCGCCAGTTCGTGGCAGGCGCGTCGTGCTTCCTCGATGTCGTCAGCCGCCAGCATGATCTCGACGTGAGCAGGCAGCAGCCGAATGCGCTTCACTTGGTCGGTCGTCGCGGCCATGACGCGCCGGCTTGCCGCCGCAGCCGCATCGATGTGCCTTTCGGCCAACCGCAACAGGGCAAGGCCCGGCTGCGGTTCGAAGCCATATTGGCTTGCATTCCGATATGCCTGCTCGGCCGCGTCAATGTCTCCGCGAAGGCGGTGTACTTCCGCCAGCTGGTACCACGCCCCAGCCGTATCTCTCCGATTGTTCGACTGCGTCAAACGCTCTACGGCCTGCTGAGCTTCGTCGATCGCGTCCTGCCATGCGCCGCTGAGCCGCTTGATCTCGGAGCGATGAATCAAGCAAGTGCCGCTGAAACTGACCAGCTGGGGCTGTTCGGAGCACCATCGTCCCAGAGCGGAAGTCCATTCGCGTGCGCGGCCCAGAGCATGGACTTGCTGACACGCTTCGATCACGCTGCAGTAGATCAAGCCGGTAAGCAGCGGCGACAATTCGCCGGCCGTGACCGAAACCATCGCCTCGTCGAGGAGCGCGAAACCTTCCGCGGTTCGCCGCTGTCGCAACAGAACACGGCCCTGCAAGTGCCGTGCACAGACCACCAGATCCACGTCCGCAAAGCGCTCGCCAATCTCGATTGCGCCGCTCGCCGCAGCGTAGGCCGCCTCAAGGTTGCCCGAAGCAAGATGCTGTTCCACGTGGGGCAGCATCAGGTAACCCTGTTCGGCACAATCATGTGGCTCGGGTTCGAGCAGCCGATGCGCCCGTCCAAACCAGCCGGCCGCCTGAGCCATCTCCCCACGAAAGACGAGGCGCAGGCCACACCAGAAGGCGCAGCGGGCGGCGCGATGGCACTCGCCCGCGTCCAGATATGCATGATGGGTTCGCTCCAGGGCCCGCAGGTACTCCTCGTCGCGCCCGGTCAAATAGGCCGACATCGCCAGCCGTTCGAGATCGTCTACTGCGAGCGGAGCCGCTTCGCCGGCGCGCGCGAGGAACCGATAGGCGTCGTCCCACGCCCTTTCTTCGTAAGCTTCACGACCGAGGGCGAGCTGATCCGTCTCGTCCAAGGACCCGCTGTTGAATTGCTGTCGATCTGACCTGCCCATCGGCGTTGGTTCCGGAGACGAACAGAAATCCTGGCCATCAATGGCTGCTTTGGAGCCACGGTGGAAGTATAGCATGCACGAACGCGAATGACCCGGAATGCACTTAAAAGCGCTCTGTATGGGAATGAGTCACACCATGCCGTCTACTAGGTGCCCGTCCAATCACCGTTGTACGGCGGAAACCGGCCATATCCCCGTCGTGTGAACGTTGCCATGGCGCTTGGTTGTCATTTCACCCCTACCGGAATCGACCCCCACCATCTGTTATCAACCGTTCCAGTCTCAGCCTGCCGGCCCGGTTTCCTTCCTGTCGGCCTGCTTGCGCGCCCGCGCAAACTGCAGCCCGGCGACGCCGGCCGTCGCAGCGAGCGCCAGGCCGATCGGAATGAGGCTCGAGGGCTGGTCGGCCTTTCTGAGCACCGCCACCACGTCATACCCGACATCCAGCCCGATGCGCTTGGCGTAGGATCCGAAATCGACATTGCTGATCATCAGCGCGTCGCCCGCTTGCGTGATGGTAAGGCCGATGCCGCGCAGCCGCTCCAGCGGCTCGCCCGGCTCGCCAAGCGGCACGTTGACCGTCTTGCGGACATCCTCGCCCATGAGGTCGACACCCTCGACGACAAAATTGATGCGGCCATCGGCCGGCGTCTGAGCCACCGCCGACAGGAACTCGCTCGCCGGCAACTCCTCGTAAGGCGGCGACACCTGGTTGAGCCACCAGTCCGGCCGAAACAGCGTGAAGCAGATGAGCAGCAGCGCCGCACTTTCCCACAGGCGGCTTTTGGTCACGAACCAGTTCATGGTCGCGGCCGAAAACAGCAGGATGGCGATCAACGAGACCGTTGCCACCCAGATCGTCTGCGGCCAGGTGTCGACTCCGATCAGCAGGATCGCCGGATTGAAGATGAAAACAAACGGCAGGATCGCAGTGCGCAGCGAATAGAGCGCGCCCTGGAAACCGGTGGCGATCGGATCCTCCTTGGAAATCGCCGCCGCCGCGAACGCTGCCAGCCCGACGGGCGGGGTGATGTCGGCCATGATGCCGAAGTAGAAGACGAACAGGTGGACCGCGATCAGCGGGATTGGCAGTCCGGCCTGCGCGCCGAGATCGACCACGACCGGGGCCATCAGGGTGGCGACCAGAATGTAGTTTGCGGTGGTCGGGATGCCCATGCCAAGCACAAGGCTGATCGCGGCGATGAGGATCAGCATCAGGATGACATTGCCGCCGGAAATGAACTCGACAAGTTCCGTCATCATCAGGCCGAGACCGGTCAGCGTGATCGTGCCGACGACGATGCCGGCGGTGGCCGTGGCGATACCGATACCGATCATGTTGCGGGCGCCGAGCGCCAGCCCGTCGATCAGATCGTCCCAGGCAGCCCGCACTGAGGCGGCGAGATTTTCTTTACGGAACAGCGCCATCAGCGGCTTGCGGGTGGCGACAATACCGAGGATTGAAACGGTCGCCCAGTACGCCGAAAGGCCGGGCGACATCTGCTCTACCATCAGGCACCACAGAAGCACCGCGATCGGGATGAGGAAGTCGAGCCCGGTCCGCGTGACGTCCCAGGCGCGCGGCAGTTCGAGGATTGGCGCGTTCGGATCGTCGAGTGCGAGGTCCGGATAGCGAGACGAATACCAGACCGAGGCGACGTAGAGAGCGACGCCGGCGAGCGCGAGCAGCGGCGGCGCGGCCCCTCCGAAGACAGCCTGGATAGCAACAATGCCGTAATAGAGGATACAGACGGCGAGAACGCTGCCCGACAGTCCCAGTCCCATCCGCAGCATCCGTTCTCTTGCCGGCGTCGGACGCTGCGGGATCGTCTTCAGGCCCATCTTTATCGCTTCGAGATGAACCATGTAGAGCAGCGCGATATAGGAGAAGACCGCCGGCAGCAGCGCGTGCTTGACGATCTCCGAATAGGGAATGCCGACATATTCGACCATCAGGAAGGCGGCCGCGCCCATGACCGGCGGCATGATCTGGCCGTTGATCGAAGCCGTAGCCTCGATGGCGCCCGCCTTGACGCCGGAAAGGCCGGTGCGCTTCATCAGCGGGATGGTGAAGATGCCGCCTGAAACCACGTTGGAGACGGACGAGCCGGACACGACGCCGTTGAGGGCCGATGAGACCACCGCGACTTTCGCCGGGCCGCCGCGCAGATGGCCGAGCAGCGCGATGGAGATCTGCATCATCCAGTTGCCGGCGCCTGCCTTTTCCAGAAGCGTGCCGAACAGGACGAACAGAAAGACAAAGCTCGTCGACACGCCAAGTGCAATGCCGAAGACGCCTTCGGTGGTCAGCCATTGATGGTTGAGAAACTTGGTGAGTGATGCGCCGCGATGCTGAATCACGTCCGGCATATACTGGCCGGCAAAGGTGTAGAAGATGAAGACACACGCCACGACCACCATCGGCAGGCCGAGCGCACGGCGCGTCGCCTCGAGCAGCAACAGGATGCCAACGGTGCCGGTCACCAGATCGAGCGTGGTCGGCTGGCCCGGCCGTCCGGAAAGCACGACGTAAAAGAGAAAGAGGTAGGCGCCGGCAAATCCGCCGACCACGGCCAGCACCCAGTCGAGCAGCGGCACGTGATCGCGGGGCGAGGATCTCAGCGCCGGATAGGCGAGAAAGGTCAAGAACAGCGCAAAGCCGAGATGGATGGCGCGCGCTTCCGTGTCGTTGAGGATGCCGAAGCCGAACACGAACGGCAAAGGCGAAGCGTACCAGAGCTGGAAAAGCGACCACGCGACCGCAACCCACAGCAGGATTCGCCCGACCGTGCCAACCGGATGCCGGCCACCCGTGTCGGCTTCCGCCACAAGTTGTTCGAGCTCTTCGAGATCGACGCCGGCCGGTTGTGCCTTCACTTCGCTCATGACGTCGTCTCCTGTTGCGGATGGCCCCGGCGGATCAGCTGGACCCGCCGGACCGTCGTCAGGTCACGAAGCCTACTTCAACCAGCCCTTCTCCTTGAAGTATTTTTCAGCGCCCGGATGCAGCGGCGCGGAATTTCCTTCCGCCACCATCTTGGCGGGATCGAGATTGGCGAAGGCCGGATGCAGCGACTTGAACTCGTCGAAGTTCTCGAACACCGCCCTGGTCAATTGATAGACGCTCTCATCGGGAACCTTGGCTGAAGTGACCAGCGTGGCGAGCACGCCGAAAGTCTCGGTATCGTTGGGATTGTTGGCGTAGAGCCCGCCCGGGATCACCGCCTTGGCGTAGTAAGGATTCTCGGCGACAAGCTTGTCCACGGCCTCACCGGTCAACGGCACCAGCTTGGCGGCGCAGGTCGTGGTCGGATCCTGGATGTTCGCTGAAGGATGACCGACGCCGTAGAAGAATCCGTCGATCTTGCCGTCGCAGAGCGCCGGCCCGTGCTCGTCAGCCTTCAGCTCCGATGCAAGCGAAAAGTCGGCCAACGTCCAGCCCATCGCACCGAGCAGACGCTCCATGGAAGCGCGCGTCCCGGAACCGGGATTGCCGACGTTGAAACGCTTGCCCTTGAAATCCTCGAATTTCGTCACGCCGGCATTGGAATGCGCCAGCACCGTGAACGGCTCCGGATGGATCGAGAAGACCGCGCGCAGGTCGGTATGGGGGCCACCGTCCTTGAATGATTCCAGCCCCTTGTAGGCGTTGTACTGGACGTCCGACTGGGCCATGCCGAAGTCGAGTTCGCCTTCCTTGATCGTGTTCACGTTGAATGCCGATCCGCCGGTCGATTCGACCGAGCAGCGGATGCCGTGTGTTTTGCGATCCTTGTTGAGCAACCGGCAGATAGCGCCGCCGGCGGCATAATAGACGCCGGTGACGCCACCGGTCCCGATGGTAACGAAATTCTGCTGCGCCATTGCGCTGGCCGAAAACAGCAGCGCCGCCGACAAGGCGGCGATCTGCGCTCCGAGGCGTGCAGTCCGGGCATGTTTCATCTGGTTCTCCCTTGGTACTTTGCGTGCCGTCGCGGCCGTCCGGTGTTTTGGTGTCAAGGCACGTCGATGCATGCTACGATTGTTGCGCTTTATCAATCAAGGGAAATGCTTGTTACAATGGACAGTCGGGAGATGGGTTTCGACGCGCTTTTGGCGCGCATACTGACCGAACTCCCAAAATTGAGCTCGGAACTGCGCAAGGCGGCGCGTTTCCTGGTCGATCACCCCGACGAGGTGGCGCTGGTGTCCATGCGGGTGCTGGCCTCGAGATCAGAGGTGACACCGACGACCTTCGTGCGACTGGCGCGGCGACTGGGTTTTGGCGACTGGGCGGCGCTGCGCAAGCCGTTCGAAGACCGGCTGCGCTCCGGCAAGGCGCCTTTCGCGGCAAGGGCCGATGCGCTTGTCAGGCGCAGGTCGGAGACGATCTTCGCCGAATCGCTGCGGACGACGGTGGCCAATCTGGCGACGGCCGAAGCCGTCAACGGCAGCGAAGAAATCGCAAGGGCCTGCGCGATACTGGAGAAGGCTCAGCGCATACGTGTCGCCGGATTCCGAAGCTGCCGCGCGCCCGCCCACGCGCTTGTCTATCTTTGCCGGATGTTTCGGCGCGAGATCACGCTGCTCGGCGGCGACGGCGGTGCGATCGAGGCGGAACTGGCAGCGCTTGGAAAGAAGGAAGCGGTCGTCGCGATCGGCTTTTCGCCCTATTCGCGTGAACTCGGGCCCGTGGTGGAGGCTGCGCAACGACACAGCGTTCCTATTGTCGCGATCGTCGACAGCATGGCTGCTCCGATCGCGCGGCATGCGCAGGTTGTCTTGCGATTCTCTACCGACAGCCCGTCCTTCTTCCCGTCGGTAGCCGCAGCCATGGCTATCGTGGAAGCGCTGGCCGCAACGATGCTGGCGCGCAGCGGGCCGGCCGCCGCGGCTCGTGTCAGGGAGACGGAATTGGAGTTACAGGCGTTCGGGGCCTATCTGCCGGAATGAAGAGCGCTGGCTATGCCACCGCCGCGTCTATCGCGTCGCCGAGCCGTTCAACAACCGCGTCGATTGCCGCGGCGTCTATGATGAAGGGCGGCGCCAGCAACACATGATCGCCGCGCACGCCGTCGATCGTGCCCCCTGCGGGATAGACCAGCAGTCCGCGCGCCATCGCCTCGCGCTTGATCTTCGCATTGAGCTTCCGCTTCGGTTCGAAGGGCGCCTTGGTAGAGCGATCCTCGACCAGTTCTACACCCATGAAAAGGCCACGGCCGCGAATGTCGCCGATATGGGCATGGTTGCCGAACCGTTCGCCCAGTCGCCGCGAAAGATGCGCTCCCATCGCCCGGACATTGGCAAGCAGATCGTCGCGAGCAATCACCTCCTGGACGGCGAGCGCCGCCGCGCAGGCCATCGGGTGACACATATAGGTGTGGCCGTGCTGGAAGAAGCCGGAGCCTTCGGCGAAAGCGTCGAAGATGCGGCGCGAAAGCAGCACCGCACCGATGGGCTGGTAGCCGCCACCGAGGCCTTTGGCGATCGTCATCAGGTCGGGCGCAACGCCGTCCTGCTCGCAGGCGTGCAGCGTGCCGGTGCGGCCCATGCCGCACATCACCTCATCGAGGATGAGGAGCACACCGTAGCGGTCGCAGATTTCGCGAACGCGCCTGAAATAGCCGGGAACCGCGGGCACAGCTCCTGCTGTCGCGCCGACCACAGGTTCCGCGACGAAGGCCATGACAGTGTCCGGACCGAGTTCGAGAATTCTATCCTCGAGCGCCTGGGCGGCGCGCAGTCCGTAGGCCGCCTCGCTCTCACCGGCTTTTTGGTAGCGGTAGGCATAGCACGGGTCGATGTGATGCGTGTCGATCAGCAAAGGGCGGAATTGGGCGCGGCGCCACTCATTGCCCCCGGCAGCGAGAGCGCCGAGCGTGTTGCCGTGATAGCTCTGGCGGCGGGCGATGACGTTTCGCCGCTCTGGCCTGCCGGTCTCGACGAAAAACTGGCGGGCCATCTTGAGCGCCGCCTCCACCGCTTCGGAGCCGCCGGACACGAAGTAGGCGTGGCTGATACCTTGTGGCGCGCCGGCGACGAGCTTGTCGGCCAATGTCTCGGCCGGCTCGTTGGTGAAGAAGCTGGTGTGGGCATAGGCGAGCTTGTCGGCCTGCGCGTGGAGCGCGGCCGTCACCTCGGGATGGCCGTGGCCGAGGCAGGAAACCGCCGCACCGCCTGACGCGTCGATATAGGCACGGCCATCGCGGTCGAACAGTTCGATGCCCTTGCCGCCAGCCGCGACGGGCAGGCTCGCGTGGATCTGGCGGTGCAGGATGTGTGTCATGCCTTCCCCGATTGACGATGGCGCGATTTGCAGCGAACCTATCATGCAACATATGTTACACACTGCGCAATACTGAAACAATTGGACTGAGATTATGACCGCCGACAGGGACGCGACCGGCCCCGGACTTATCGCACCGACGGCAATCGCCGTTGCGCCGAATGGTGGACGGCGTGGCAAGCAAGACCACCCTGCCCTGCCGATCGGCCCCTGGGAATTGGCCCGGACCGCCGCCGCCTGCCTCGAGGCGGGCGCCGCCATGATCCATACCCATGTCCGCGACCGCGACGGCGGCCATTTGCTCGACGCGCACGCCTATCGCGAGACGACGAAAGCGATACGTGATGCGGTGGGCGAGCGGCTGATCATCCAGATCACCAGCGAAGCGATCGGCCGCTACCAGCCGGCCGAGCAGATGGCGGTGGTACGCGCTGCCCGCCCTGAGGCGGTTTCGCTGGCGCTACGTGAACTGGTGCCGGACGCCGCCCATGAGACTGATTTCGCGCAGTTCCTGGCGTGGTTGAAGAGCGAGCGGATCGCCCCTCAGATCATCCTTTACGCGCCCGAAGAGGCGTCGGCCCTGGCCGCCATGCAGCAGCGCGGGCTGGTGCCTTTCGACGACATCCCGGTGCTCTATGTGCTCGGCCGCTACACGCCGGGACAGGTTTCGCGACCGGCCGATCTGCTGCCCTTCCTTGCGCAGGACCGCCCGCGCTTCGCGCACTGGATGGTCTGTGCCTTCGGTCGGCAGGAAACCGCTTGCGTTGCGGCCGGTGCGCTGCTGGGCGGTCATGCCCGCGTCGGCTTCGAGAACAATTTTACCCTGGCCGATGGCACGACTGCCAAGGACAATGCCGCGCTCGTGACAGCGACCAGAGGCGCTCTGACTGCTTGTGGCGTCAGGATCGCCCAAGCCAACCACCTGCGCGCCGCTTGGTCGATCCAGGGCTAACCCTCGCCCGCACGCCTCTTCGGTCCGTCACATTTGTCGAAAATCTCTTTGCTACGCTGCAACCGAACTTTTTGACTGACGTTAGGGTTGCAGTGGCGCTGGGGAGGCCTTTATGCAGACGTACCTCGTCGAACAAATGGAGGGCGATGACGTGATCACGGTGCGTGTCATCAACGCGCCGAGCCCCTTCAAAGCCGCCGCCATGTCGACAGATCGACATGTTACGCTGCGAAGGTGGGAAAAGGATTGGATCCGAGTAACCGACGAGAACCGGGGACACATCTTTGCATACAGCTTTGTCTCCGACGCAAAACCGGACAACAGCGGGCTTGTAATAGCACCGAATAAATCAAGAAAAGCCTAAAAAGCCGATCAGGGACGCGAGTAAGCGCCACCTTTTTTGCTTTTTGCTGGAGCGCGCCAGAAGCGTGAACACTGCGAATTGAGCCAGCCGTTGCGGCATGGCTGACGCTCACGGCGTGGTATGTCCCACAACCACCCTTCCCTCGCCGGCTTCGTTCGTGACCGCCCGGATCCCGTGGAAGGACTTGGAGCGCTCCAGCAGACGCATGACCTGCCGGTCCTGGCCGAGACCGACCTCGAAGAGCAGGATGCCTCCGCGCCGCAAGTAGCGCGGCGCGTCCTTGATCACCCGCATATGGATGCTCAGGCCGTAAGGGCCGGCTGCAAACGCTTCACGCGGCTCGAGTTCGGTCAGATGCGCGCGGTCGCCCTCGAGCCGCTTTTCCGAAATGTATGGCGGGTTGCAGACGATCACGTCGATCGTGCTGTCGAGTTGCAAGCCCGAGAAAGCACTGAACAAGTCACCCCTCAGCACCGACACGCGATCTGCCATCTCGTGATGGGCGACGTTGCGGCGCGCGACCTCGACGCATCCATCGGTGAGATCGCTCGCCCAGACCTGCGCGGCAGGGGCGGAATGCGCAATGGCGCAGGCCAGATTGCCGGCCCCGCAGCACATGTCGACAACCCGCGGCGCCGACAGGTTCATTTGCCGCAGAACATCAAGTGCTGTCGTGCCGAGCAACTCCGTCTCCGGCCGGGGAACGAGCGCACCGGGCGCGATGAGCAACTCCAGCCCCATGAAGATGGTGCGGCCTTTGCGGTAGGCTTCGGCGACACTGATCTCTTCGCTCACGACAGTTCCCTCCCTGTCTTGCCGGGTCGCAGCCCGACAATTGAGTGGAAGTTAAATCACTAAGTTCCCGATCGGCAATCGAAAAACACGCCTCGCCATGGGCATTTGCGATCGCGAGTTATCGGCATCGTCTCAAAGGCGTTGGCACATGGTCCTGGAGGATAGGAACGGAAGATTCGACGTGTTCAGCGGCTCCCGTCGACAGGGTTCAAAAAAAGAGGAGCCTTACCTGCCTTTTAGGATTATATTAGCAAGCTGGGCTTGCGGTGTTGGGGCACCGCTGGCGTTGACTGGTGAATTGACGAGTGATTGGCCGCGACTCCAAAGGCCGGTGACCGTTCAGTCCATTCAGGTTTCGTTGGGGTAGTTCAATGTATCGAATCGTCATCGCCGACGATCACGGCCTGTATCGTCGTGGCCTGCGCTTGGCTCTGAGCGCAGGCATTCCAGGTGTGGAGATATTCGAGGCGTCGTGTTTCGACGCCGCGCTCAGTCTGCTGGCCGAGCAGGCGTCCGTTGATCTTGCGATCCTGGACCTGAACATGCCGGGATTGTTCAATCAGGAAGTGCTCAGCGGCATTCTGTCGGCTTATCCGGATACGCGATTTGCCATCGTTTCCGGAAACGATTCACGCTCGGAGATACTCACGGCTCTGTCGATCGGTCTCCACGGCTATATCGTAAAGTCGCAAAAAGACGAGGAGGTCGTTATGGCCGTCAACGAAATCCTCTCGGGCCGCATCTACGTCCCTGCACTTCTGTCGCGCCCCGGTGCTGCGCCAACACCTCACATACCTGCTCCCGCCGAGCCTGTCCCGCACCGACGCACCACCACCGGCAATCTTGGCAGGCTGACCTCGAGGCAAAAGGAGGTCCTGAAGCTGATGGCGGAAGGCTATTCGAACAAGGAAATCGCGCGCGATCTGGAGATTGCCGAAGCGACGACGAAAATCCATGCCGCTGCCGTTTTGCGTGAGCTTGGGGTGCGGAATCGGACGGAGGCTGCCGTTATGCTGAAGACGTGGTTAACGAGGGATATCAATTAATTAGAGCACCACGTTCTTTTGATACGCAAGGGGCGCTGTTAAACGCTTCCGATGGCGTCAAGGTCCGATTTCCTTGCGCGACAGCCGCAGCGAATATCGCAGCCCGTGATCCGTCATCTCCAGCTTGGGAGAGTGACCGACAAGCGGCGCCCCATCCACTCCGATTATCATCGAACCGAAACCATGGCGGACAACTTTTGCAGGCCGCCGCCGCCGCCCTGATTCCACCCAGTCGAACACGATGTCACCGCCCGCATCTTCCGATGCGAACGTCCAATTCACCTCGATCCGGCCTTTTGAATCGCCAAGCGCTCCATGTTTCAAGGAATTGGTCGCAAGCTCGTGAACAATCATCGCAAAGCTCTCGGCGGCGCCTCCCGACATCGTAACCGAGGGACCGCCGACAGATATTTCGCGTGTCCCCATATACGGTTGCAGCTCCTGGACAACGAGATCGTGAAGCATCCCCGACCCGCTGCTGTTGCCCGAAAGGAGCAGATGCGTTGCCTCGAGCGAACGAATCCTGTCGATGAGCGTCTCCTTGTACCTGGCGAGATTGTTCTCGGGATCATTGACCATGTTCACCAGTGCCGTGATCACCGGGAACAGGTTGATGAACCTGTGGCGTTGCTCGAGCATGATGCGCTCCCGCTTCTTTGCCGCGGCACGCAGCAGCGTGGTTTGCCGTCGCTCGGTCAGGTCGGCGGCCACGCCGAGCCGCTGTAGACGATCATCGTATTTCTCTTCCCTTCCGCGCAGAGCAACCCAGCGGATATGTCCGTCCGGTCGTCGGACGCGAATCTCGACGTCGTAGTTGGTGACCGATGCGAGCTTTCTCGATACGGCCAGCTTTGGCCAGTCCGCCGGATGAACGACGGCCGACAGTTCCTCCAACCGGCGGCTGCCGGCCGGAGGCAGTCCGAGAATGTCCCAGAACGCACCCGAACCGGTGACGATGCCGTCTTTAAGGTCGATCCGCCACGTGGCCAGGCGTCCAGCAGACAAAGCGAGATCCAGCCACTCCTTCTGAGCCCGAAGCGCTTCGTGCACGGCTCGTCGTCCCGAGATATCGTCGACCACCACGAAAATGGTCTCTGAGAGAACCCCGTCGGGCACGGACAAAGACAGCGTTAGCCGCGCCCAGAATGCCGAACCGTTCTTTCTTGACAGACGCACCTCCGAAGCGAACGAAGCAGAGTCTTTGCCCAGGCCAGCCAGCAATTGCGCCAAGGCATCACGGTCGTCCGGGTGAACGAGTGTCTCCAGCTGCAGTTGGGCAAGCTCGTCCTCCTCGTAGCCTGTCATCTCGCTGAGGCGTCTGTTGGATTGCAGCAGCTCACCTTTCTCGTTGATGTTTGCGAACCCCATGGCGGCGCGCTCGAAAGCCCAACGATAGCGGCTTTCGGTTGCTTCGACGGCAGCGAGCCTGGCTTCGGCTACCTCCAGCAGCTCACGCACGTCCTGCCGCAGCCGATGGAATGTCATGGCAATCACGCCACCGGAAATCAGAAGCAGAATGGCGCGCGCCCAATCTTCGCCGGAGATCTGACCATGCAGGGTGCTTCGTGTCCACAAGCCGGCAGCCATCATCAGGACCGTCGCCGCAAGCGCAGGACCACGGTCTTCAAGGTAGGAAATGATAATAATAGCTGGAATAAATTCGAGGAAACTCGACCCTTCTCCGATGTATGCTGACGCTTTTGTTTCAAATATCAGCGTTGCAGCCAGCACCGATGCGGAGGCAATGTGAGTTAGCAGTCTGCCTGTTGGGTTCACATCCGACCTGCGCGACTGCCAGTTCATCGACATAGACTACTACCTTTTGACTAGGCCATCGAGACTAGAGCAAAAAACGTACAACCTAGTCCGACTGCGGGATTGCCATACCACTATCACAGCGCGCATTTTATCAAACAGGGGCGAACAGAACTCATCAGAATATAACGAGTTTCAAGACAGCAGGGAGCGCATTTTTTGCGAGCCCTGCGCAAGAAGACTGTTCGTAAATCCCGGGCAAGTTACTACGGGCTGATGGACCTTTGGGGAGGTTGGAAAATGGCTATGATCGATAGATACAGTGATGCCGTTGCGGGCGACCGGTACATCACGACAGGAACCAAGTATAACCCTGACGCGCAGGTGACGCGGCCCTCCTATGCTTATCCTTCAGCTCGTGCATCCGATCGGCCGGAGACAGAGGGCGACGAACCAAGGAGACGCAGCCTGGAATCCGTCACCGGCATGCTTGATCGCCTCGGCTGTGGCTATCTCGTACTAGACCGCGACAGAAAAGTAATCGAATGGAACGCGGCCGCTCTAACCACGCTGGAGCGCCCCACGCCGGAGCGCCCCACTCTGGAGCACAAAGGCGAAGCGGCTGATACAGCCAGTGTGCTTTCGGCAGCCCTAAGGCGGCTGGTCGCAAATGTCCCGGCGCCTTTCCTGCCCGGCTCCCTTTCCTGGGTGGTGATCCGCAGCACAGGTGACAGGCCGGTGGTACTGAAAGAGAACGGTCTTATCGCCCCCGATGGAACGAGCATCGTGGCATTGCTTGGCCGTGTGAACAGGTCGGGGCCAAACCCTCAGACACTGCAAAGGATGTTTGGCCTGACGAGCGCGGAAACGCATCTGGCTCTGCGTTTGGCTCAGGGCGATGCGCCGTTGGAGATCGCCCGCAGCTGGCGGCTCAGCCGCACCACGATCCGCTCACAGCTTGCCTCGCTGTTCGCCAAGACCGAAACGAGACGTCAGGCGGAACTGGTGGCTCTTCTGGGGCGCATTTCGGTCTTGCCATGATTTTGGGGTCGGCCTGGATCCGGCGCCCGGGCATCCTGCGCACCGCGCAGATCGCCGGTGTCGCGGTAATGCTGCTCGCCAACTGGGCCGGTCGGCAAACTGGCACCTGGGAGCGCAGGCGTCTATCGCCTCGGCGTGTATGCGCTGTCCATCCTTTCGCCGCGTATCGGCAGCGCTATGTCGTCATCCAGGAGCCGGGTGATCCGGGCAAAGCCCTTAAAAGCCTTTCTTGCTTCCTCGGCAGACATCCGGCCTGCCAGTGCCGCAGCGCAGCAGTTCAGCGCGCATTGATACACCGGGCCGCGCCTACCCTTCGGCCAGTGGCGCAAAAACGTCATCGCTTCGCTGACATTGTCGATTTCTTCCACAGGCTCTCCGTGCCCGCGCGCAATTCGCACCGGCGTAAAGAATTCCAGGCGATTCATCTTTTCCTCCCGTCGATCGCGATGCGTTCGATCGAACCTAGTTAAATTCACGGCCAGCCAATTGGTTCCCGGCAAAAACGCCGGCTGGGTGAATCGCCAGTCATCGCCCGACTTCTTGCCGTTGAGGAACGTTCGGGGGCGTGGTGCATTTCGACATCAGCGATGATCTTTCTGGGAAATGCCAGCCTATGAAAATAGCCCATGTGGCGCCGCTCCACGAATCCGTGCCGCCTCGGCTCTATGGGGGCACGGAGCGCATTGTCTCCTATCTGACTGAAGGGTTGGTGGAGCTAGGCCATGACGTAACTTTGTTCGCCAGTGGCGATACAAGGACCTCGGCAAAGTTAGTGCCGTGCCGCGAGCGTGCGCTGCGTCTTGACCCAAGCCCGCTGAAATCCGAGACAGCCGCGCACCTTTCGATGCTTTCCGAGGTGAGGAAACGAGCTCAAGAATTTGATATCATTCACTTCCACCTCAGCCATTTCCTGCATTTTTCCTTCTTCGAGCAGATCCATGAGCGGACGGTGACGACGCCTCATGGCAGGCTCGACTACGTCGATCTGGCACCGGCCTATGAGCGTTTTCCGCGCTTTCCGATGATCTCCGTGTCCGGCAGCCAAAGGACGGGGCTGGCCGACGCCAACTGGCTGGCGACGATCCACCACGGGCTGCCGACCGAACTCTACAAGCCGGTTTTCGAGCCGAGCCCAGGGGAGCCCTACCTCGCCTTCCTTGGCCGGATGTCGCGCGACAAGCGTCCGGATCGTGCCATCGAGATCGCGCTGCGCTCGGGGCTGAAACTGAAGCTTGCAGCAAAGATCGGCGACGACGACCGGGCTTATTTCCGCAACATGGTCGAGCCGCTGGTCGATGGTGATCGTGTCGACTATGTCGGCGAGATCGAGGAAGACAAGAAGGCGGAATTCCTCGGCAACGCGGCCGGCCTCGTATTCCCGATCGACTGGCCGGAGCCGTTCGGTCTTGCCGTCATAGAAGCGATGGCCTGCGGCACGCCGGTGATCGCCTGGAAATCCGGCGCCTTGCCGGAAATCGTCGATCAAGGCGTGACCGGTTTTATCGTGGATTCCATGCAAGGCGCGGTTGCGTCGGTGCCCGACCTGCTGCGGCTCGACAGGCGGAAGGTGCGAACTGTCTTCGAAAGGCGGTTTTCTGCCAAAAGAATGACCCGCGACTATGTTTCCGCTTATGCGCGCCTGATCGGTGCCTCGGCCGAGGCAAGAGCGTCGTGAGCGGCATTACCTCAGGGGGGCGAAACGAGAGGGATATGTAGAGAATGGCCCAACTCGACGAGCGCCAGCTTGATCCCGCGGTAGCACTTGCGTCCCTGGACGCCACCGCACCTCGAGAGCCGCATCGGCTGTTCGCCCTCAAGCAAGGCGATTGTTTTGCCGTGGCCGACGCCTACGGCGATATCCGCGGCGCCGGCGACGGTTTCTTCCGTGACGACACGCGCGTGCTTTCCGAATTCCGGCTGACCGTCGGCGAGCGGCAGACATCGCTGCTCGGTGCGTCGCTCAGCCAGGACAATGTGCTCTTCACCTCCAACCTGACCAATCTGCCGATGCAGAGCGTCCGCGGCCGGGACATTCCGCAGGGCGCGATCCATATCGAACGCGTCAGGCTGCTTTGGCAGGACCGGCTGTTTGAACGCATCACCCTTTCCAACTACAGCCAGGAACACTCCACCATCCGCGTTTCGCTGTATTTTGCCGCGGATTTCCGCGACATGTTCGAAGTGCGCGGATCGACAAGGCTGAAGCGCGGCATGGCCCATGCTGCCAAGACGGACGCGACCTGCGTGCTGCTTCGCTACGACGGGCTGGACGGGCTGGCGCGGATGTCGGCGATATCGTTCTCGCAGGCGCCGGACCATCTGACGGGCGACCGAGCCGACTTCCTGATTGCCGTGACGAGGCGCAGCAGCAAGGTGCTGTATGTCGAAGTCGGTCCCGAAATGGCGGAAACGCCGAACCGCGATCGCTTCCGCGCCGCCGCGGCCCGGGCTCGCTTCGGCATGCGGGCCAAGCGCCGCCATGGTGCTACGATGCACAGTTCCGGGCGCGTCTTCAACGATTGGGTCGAGCGCGCCCGCGCGGATGTGGCGCTGCTGACCACCGAGCTTACGACCGGACCCTACCCCTATGCGGGCATCCCCTGGTTTTCGACGGCGTTCGGCCGCGACGGCGTGATCTCCGCCTTGCAGATGCTGTGGCTCAACCCGGGCCTGGCGCGAGGCGTGCTGGCCTTCCTTGCCCAGCACCAGGCGACGGAGACATCGCCGTTCAGCGATTCGCAGCCAGGCAAGATCATGCACTAGACCCGCAAAGGCGAAATGGCGGCGCTGCGGGAGCTGCCCTTCGGCCGCTACTATGGCGGTGTCGACACGACGCCACTCTACATCCATCTCGCCTGCGCCTATGCGGACCGTACCGGTGACATGGCGTTCGTCGACAGCCAGTGGCCGTCGCTCTGCGCTGCGGCTGAATGGATCGAGGAGGCGAGCCGGCCGACCGGCTTCGTCACCTATCAGCGTGCCGCCGAGACCGGCCTCGCCAACCAGGGATGGAAGGACAGCGGCGATTCCGTGTTCCATGCCGACGGCCGAATCCCCAAGGGACCGATCGCCCTGGTGGAGGTGCAAGGCTATGCCTTTGCGGCGTTCCAGGGGTTGGCGGCACTCGCCCGCCGCCGCGGCGAGATCGACAGGGCCGATCATTGGGAGAGCAGCGCCGAGGCCATGCGCGCCGCTGTGGAGCGCCATTTCTAGCTGGACGATCTCGGCTTCTATGCCTTGGCGATCGACGGCGCCGGCGAGCCCTGCAAGGTGCGGACGTCTAATGTCGGGCACCTTCTCTATGTCGGCCTCCCCGCGCCGGCACGGGCGCAGATGGTCGCCGACCAGCTGCTTTCGGCGTCCTTCCATTCGGGCTGGGGGCTGAGGACGCTCGCCGACGATGCTGTGTTCTTCAACCCGATGTCATACCACAACGGCTCGATCTGGCCGCATGACACCGCCATTTGCGGCGCCGGTCTGGCACGCTTTGGCGAGCGTGAACACGTGATCCGGCTGATGAGCAGCACCTTCGAATCGGCGGTCCACTTCAACATGCGGTTGCCCGAACTGTTCTGCGGCTTTACCCGCGCGCCGGGCGAGGCGCCGATCGCCTATCCCGTCGCCTGCCTGCCGCAGGCATGGTCGGCTGGGTCTGCCTTCATGCTGATGCAGGCCTGCCTCGGTCTCGAGATCGATGGCTGGGACGGCGAAATCCACGTCACCCGTCCCAGGCTGCCGATCGGCATCGACACGCTGACGCTGAGGCATCTTGGCGTTGGCACCAGGAAGGTGGATCTGACATTCCAGCGTGTCGGCGACAGGGTGGTCGCCTTTCTCGCCGACCGGCACGAGGGATTGGTGCCGCTCATCGTGCGGACCTAGTTTGGCTTTTCGCATGGAACCAGCTGCCGGGCTGCAATTAGCGGAACCGATGGCCCGTCCGAGCGTTCCGACGCACGGCAGCTGATTGGCGGCTGCGAGTTTCGAAAAACAATCAAAAGGGCCACCGACCGGCCGGAGAAGATCGTTGTTCCCATGTCAGACTTTGGCACAGAGGTACTCTGGGTTCTAATCATTGCAAGCCTTGGCCTTTCCGCTGTTGCCCTGGTGTTCTCGATATCCCGCCGGCGCCACATACCTGCGGCCGCATCCTCCCCAGGCGATGACCTGGCTTCGGAAGCGGCTCGCACGGTGCTGCGGGAGTTTGAAAAGAATGGCCACTCGGCCGATGCAGCGCTGATCACATGGTCGCCCGACACCTTGCGCAAGATCCTGGCCGACGATCTGCCGGAGACGCAGGTGATCGTCGTATCCAACCGGGAGCCCTACATCCACAACACCAGGAATGATGGCATCGAGCTCCTGGTGCCGGCCAGCGGGCTGGTTTCGGCACTTGAGCCGATCACCCGCGCCTGTGCCGGCACCTGGATTGCGTATGGCGGCGGAACAGCGGACCGTCTTACCGTCGATGAGAACGACCGGGTTGAAGTGCCGCCCGGCAATCCGTCCTACACGCTGCGCAGGGTCTGGCTGAGCGAGGAAGAATACCAGGCCTATTATCTAGGCTTCGCCAATGAAGGCCTGTGGCCGCTTTGTCATATCGCCTTCACCCGCCCGATTTTTCGGGCGTCGGACTGGCAGGCCTATGAAGCCGTCAACCGGAAGTTCGCCGACACGGTGGTTGCCGAAGCGCGCAACGAGCGGCCGATCGTGCTGGTCCAGGACTACCATTTCGCGCTCTTGCCGCGGATGATCCGTGAGCGCCTGCCTGAGGCGATCATCATTACTTTCTGGCATATCCCATGGCCGAACTCGGAAGTGTACAGCATCTGTCCATGGCGTGAACGGATCCTGGAAGGTTTGCTCGGCAGCTCCATCATCGGCTTCCATACGCAGTTTCATGCCAATAATTTCACCGAGAGCGTCGATCGCATCCTGGAAAGCCGGATAGAACGGGCGGACGCGGCGATCTCCTATGGCGGGCAAACGACTCTGGTCCACGCTTACCCCATCTCCATAGAATGGCCGGCCGAACTGCTGGCAAGATTGCCGGCCGTCGAGGAATGCCGTGCCCGTGTGCGCCAAAGATTCGGGCTGCCTGCGAACGTCAAACTGTGCGTCGGCGTCGAGCGCCTCGACTACACCAAAGGCATTCCCGATCGCTTTCACGCCTTGGACGAATTGTTCACGCGATATCCCGAATGGGTAGGCAAAGTGGTTTTCCTGCAGGTCGCGGCGCCGAGCCGGGGCACATTGCCGGCCTACCAGCAACTTCATGACGAATGCCATCGCTCTGCCGAAGAGCTCAACCAGCGCTACGGCAGCGACAACTACAGTCCCGTCCTGATGCTCGCCGAACATCATTCGCAGGAGCAGGTCTACGAGATCTATCGCGCCGCCGACATATGCATGGTCACCAGCCTGCATGACGGCATGAACCTGGTGGCCAAGGAATTCGTCGCGGCGCGCGACGACGAACAGGGCGTGCTGCTGCTCAGCACCTTTGCCGGCGCTTCGCGCGAACTGCTGGAGGCACTGATCGTCAACCCCTATGATGCGACCATGATGGGCGAGGCGCTGCTGCAGGCGCTGACCATGACGCCGGACGAGCAGCGCGAGCGCATGCGGCCCATGCGCGAGATGATCCGCGACAATAATGTGTATCGCTGGGCCGGCAGCATGCTCTTGGACGCTGCGCGCCTTCGCAAACGCGGGGTGACCGGCAACGGCGAGCGGCCATCCAACAGCAACAACGTCGTTTCCATCTTCGAGCGGGCACGAAAGGCGGCGTCGTGACGGACCTACGACTGCCGCTGGCCCCCGACCTGCCGGAAGGGCAATGGGCGCTTTTTCTCGATATCGACGGCACCTTGCTGGAACATGCCGCTCATCCCGACGCTGTGTTCGTCGGTGATGAACTGCGTCAGCTTCTCGGAAATATAGAGCGAGGGCTGGGCGGCGCCCTCGCCTTCATCACCGGGCGTTCGGTCACTGCCGCGGACAGATTGTTTCATCCCCTGAAACTGCGCGTTGCCGGGCTATACGGCCTCGAGCATCGGTTAACGGCGGACGGTCAAGTCGACCTTGCCGACGCTCCGGCGGATATCGCGGCTCTTGCCGACGAGATTGAGGCCGAACTGGGTGGACGCAAGGTCTATGTCGAGCGCAAGGGGCCAGTCTTGGCCATCCATACCCGCGCTGCGCCGCAACTGCTTGCCCGGGCAACGCAGCTTGTCGAACAAGCATTGACGCAGCTTCCGCGGGGGTACCGCGTGATTGCCGGAAACGCTGGCGTGGAACTCATGCCGCTGGAAGCCGTCAAAGGAGCTGCCATCCGGCGTTTCATGGAAATCCAGCCCTTTGCCGGCCGGCGGCCCGTATTCCTCGGAGATGACACTTCGGACGAAAACGGTTTCGAGGCAATAAACGAGGGCAACGGCATCTCTATCCGCGTGAAGCCGCGCGGACCGACGGCTGCAAGCTATGTTCTGGACGACGTGACCCAGGCAATAGCCTGGCTCGAGGCCAATTTCGGCGCGGCGTGGGTGTCCTGATCGCGATCCCGGTGATCATCAGACAGGCTCGCGCCATGGCTAATCCCATCAACGCCGATTGGTTCCGGTTCAGCCGATCTTCCCGTCCACGATGTGAATGCGGCGATCCATGCGCGCCGCCATGTCGAGATCATGCGTAACTGCCACGACGGTCTTGCCGCGCTCGCGCACCAGATTCTCAAGAATTGCGAAGACTTGCTCCGAGCTCTTGCTGTCGAGGCTCCCCGTCGGCTCATCGGCGAGGATAAGCGGCGGGTCGTTGGCGAGCGAGCGCGCCACCGCGACGCGCTGACGCTGGCCGCCAGAGAGCTGGTCGGGCCGCTTGTCGAGATGTTCGCCGAGCCCCAGGGATGAAAGCAGTTCCCCGGCCCGTTCCCGCATCTGAGGCCGCGCCAGCCGGCCAAGCTTGCGCATTGGGATTTCGACATTTTCGCGCGCCGTGAACTCCGGCAGCAGAAAATGAAACTGGAACACGAAGCCCAGCATCGAAAGCCTGGTCCGCGCGCGCTCCCTTTCATTCATCGGCTCGGCATCGCGGCCGCCTATTGTCAACGTCCCGGCGGTCGGCCGGTCGAGCAGACCGAGCAGGTAGAGCAATGACGATTTTCCGGAGCCGGAGGGACCGGTGACGGCGACGAATTCCCTTTTGTTGATCGCCAGCGTGATGTCCTTGACCAGCGTGACGGGAACCGTCTCGGGCAACACGCGGGTCAGTTTCTCGGTCTCGATGAGTGCGCTCATGACGCGCCTCTGATGATCTCGACGGGGTTCAGGCGCGCCGCACGACGCGCCGGCAGGTAGCCGGCCACTGCCGCCGAGCCCAGCGCGAAGGCCGACGCGATGACGTAGTGCATCAAGCTCCAGGCGATCGGCAGCCGGGTCATCTCCTGGCCGGTCGCGGCGATCTCGAAACCCACCAGCGACAGCGCATAGGTCATGGAGACGCCGAGCAGCCCGCCGAGCACGGAGCCGGCAGCGCCGATCGCGACGCCTTCCAGCAGAAAGAGCCGGCGCATGTCGGACTCCGGGAAGCCAAGCGACTTCATGATGGCGATGTCGCGCGCCTTTTCGTGCGTGATGGTGGAGATGATGTTGTAGATGCCGAAGCCAGCGACCAGCATGATCGCGCCGACAACGGTGTACATGATGACGTTGCGTACGACGAGCGCTTCGAGGATCGATTCATTGGCCTCCTGCCACGCCACCGCCTTGTAGCCCAGTTCGGCCTCGGCACGCTGCGCCACCGCCGGAGCGCGGTCAGGATCGTCGAGCTTGATGCGGATCTCGTTGATGGCGTTCGGACGGGCCGAGAGGATCTGCGCGTTTTTCAGAAGCACATAGGCCTCGCCTTCGTCGCGCGCGGTGGTGCCGGTGTGGAACAGGCCGGCGATCTTGAAGTTCCGCGACAGTCCCTCGGCAGAAACCGCCGTTATCGTGTCGCCGAACCCGGCGCCGAGCCGGCTCGCCATCGTGTCGCCGATGAGTACGTTGTTGCCGCCCGCGGCAAGCGCCGAAAAGCTGCCTTCGACGAAGTTTCCGACAATCGGCGACACGCCGGACTCGCGCTCCGGTTCGATGCCAATGATCGCCGCGCCGACTTCGCGGCTGGAAAAGCGGATCACACCCTGCGTTTTGAGGCTTGCCGCGAACCGGCCGGGAATCCAGCTCTCCAGCCAGGAGGTCGCGGCGGTCGGGTTGATGATGCCGCGGCGATCGTCACGCGGTCTGAGCCCGGAAATCGCGACAGTCGCAAAAGCATCCTCGGCCGGTTGACGGCGGGCTGTGCGCTGCTCGTCGGTGATGTCGACATGCGGCATCGTATCGACGAGCTGCCTGACGAAATCGTCCTGCCCACCCTGCATCAGCGCCGCCATGGCGATCGAGAATCCGACACCGACCGCAACGCCGATCACGGCAACCAGCGTCTGACGACCGCGGCCGGCAATGTGCGTGAGGGCGATGTCGAAGATGAGCGGCATCGTTGCTTCATCGCTCCTGGGCGCCGGTAATGTTCACGCGCGCGCCGTCGGTGAGGTCGGCGGGATAGGGCGAGACGACGCGGGCCTTCTCATCGAGCCCCGACAGAACCTCGATGCCATTGGTGCCGCGAATGCCGGTTCGGATTTCACGTCGCCAGGCCTTGTCGGCTTCGACGACGAACACCTTATTCCCGTCTACAGCAACGGATGGGATCAACAGCGCATTTTTCGAAACGCGGATGACGATGTTCACGTCGGTCGACATGCCGATACGAAGCGGCGTATCGTCCGGCAGGCGGAAACGGACGCGATAGGTCTTCGTCACCGGATCGCCCTTGGGTGTGATGCTGTCGACCACCGCTTCCAGGTTCTGCTGGGGGAACGCGTCGGATTTAAGCAGCGCGCGCTGGCCGACCTCGACCCGGGGTATGTCCTCCTCGTTGACCTCGGCGACCACCAGGAGCGGCCTCGGCTCGCCGACCCAGAATAACACCGTGCCGAGCTCGGCGACCTCGCCCACCTCGCCGTCCTGCCTGAGCACGACGCCGGCGCTTGGCGCGCGTAAGACGTAGGAGTCAAGTCGCGCCTTCTGTCCGGCGACCAGCGCTTCGATCTGGCCGAGCTCGCTCTGTGCACGATCGAGAGCCTGCTGGCTCGCCGCACGCCTTTCGGCAAGCACCGTCAGCCGCCGGAGCTCTTCCTGGGCAAGCGCTTGACGCGCTTCGAGCTCGCCAAGCACGGCCCGGGCCTCGCTGTCGTCGAGCCTGGCGAGCACGTCGCCTTGCGCAACCCTCGACCCCTCGCAATTGCATTGCTCGACGATCCTTTCGCGAACCACGGGAGTTACCTTGGCCCAGGTTTGCGGTTCGACGGAGCCACTCGCGTAAACGATTTCCGCTGCGTCAGCGCGCTGTGGCGTCACCAGCGAAACCTTGGCCGGTTGCCAAAGATACCAGGCGCCGAAAGCAGCCGCGGCCGCGACAATGATGCTGGCCGTCCAGCGTATCCGTCGCAAGGGACTCTCCTTCATGATCGAATCCGAATGTCCTGCGGTGACAGATAATAGCACTAGACCGACCGTCGGTCTATAAAAGTTGCATAAAGCTCCGGTTCGTGCTCCTCTTGCTCCACCTGCACTTTGTGAGGTTCGATTTGCCCCGAGTGATAAAGCCGCCGGAGATACGATCCGCCGAGCTCCTCGACTGCGCCCAGCGGCTTTTCTTCGAGCGCGGCTACGACAACACGACGGTGAACGACATCATCCGCGAGGCCGGCCTGTCGAAGGGCGCGTTCTACCACTATTTCGCATCGAAAGAGGCCCTGCTGGAGGCGCTCGCCACACGTCTCGCCCGCGACAGCTTCGCCGAGCTGCAGCCGGTGCTCAACGATCCCTCACTCGATGGGCTTGGCCGGCTCAATGCCCTGTTTGCCGGCTCGCGGCGGCTGAACGTCGAGCTTGCCCCGCAAATGCGCAAGACATTTTTCGTCCTGTTCCGGCCCGAGAACCTTGCCCTCTTCCATCGGGTCGACCAGGCGGCCAGGGAATTGGCCATGCCGATAATCACCGATCTGCTCAGGAAAGGCAGTGACGAAGGCATCTTCGATGTGCCCCACCCGGAAGCCTTCGCCGAGATGTTCTTGCAGCTGCGGCTGATCTTTCGGGATGTAATGCACCGCGCCCTGCTGAAGGCCGAGCAGGGCAGTATCGACGAAGCGGGGCGGCTGCTCGACGACCGGCTGCGGCTCTACGGCATCGCAATCGACCGGCTTTTGAAGCTGCCCGATGGAACGATAGAAGCAGCGCAACCCGGTTTTGCCCGGGCTTTCCTCGAAGCAGGCCCGTGAGCCGCCGAGCCAGGGCCACGGCGCAGCAATTCACCGCGCCTCGTATACCGGTGCAGTCCAAATCAGGGGGTCAGTGAAAGATGAGCCGCGAGCAGCTTCTCGCCGCCAGCAGGAGTCACGACGAAGAGGTGTTTGACCGCAGTATCGATGTGCAGATATTGCGACTGCGCCGCAAGCTCGAGGTCAACCCGAGCGAGCCGAAACTCATTGTCACCGAGCGGGGCGCCGGCTACGTCTTCGCTACCCGGGTCGAGGTGCAGTGACCTTTCGAGGTGCCGTGACTTTGCCGAGTTCTTGGCAGGGTCAAGTTACTGGCAGGGGTCAAACAGGAATGTTCATCGCCTCAGCGCATGCACGCTATCAACATTGCCGCCGCCTATCGGCAGAGCCATGTCTTCGTCGAGCAAGCGCGTGATGCGGGCGAAGCCGGTAAAAGCCTTCCTTGCTTCCTCTGCCGACATCCCGCCAGCCAGAGCCGCGGAGCAGCAATTTACCGCGCATTGGTAGACTGGCCCACGCCGGCCGACTGGCCATCTACGCAAGAACTCCATCGCTTCGGCTACGCTATCAATTTCTTCGGCAGGACTTTCCTGCCCGCGCGAAATACGCACAGGCGTAAAGAATTGCAGGCGATCCATTGTTTCCTCCCGGTCGATCGCTATGTGCCTGATCGAACCTTTAAACTCACTGTTGACCATGTGGTTTCCGGCAAACAGGGCCCGATGGTGAAAAAAGTCGGGCCAAAAACGAAGTCTTTCACATCACGCGACCGAAATCGAATCACCAAACGTGACAAGCATGTGACGAACCGTTGCCCGCCGCCGCATTGGGACTTCAATTATCCCGAGACGGAGCCTGGACGCGCTCATCCCGCATTTGAGGTATGCGGATTACGCAGCCGGATTTGGCTAGCCGCAGCAGACCCCTTTAGGATCTCTTCTCCGTCAAAGCGTCAGTGGATCGAGGCAAGGAACTCCTAAGGGCTGGAAGTGTCTCAGGTTCCCAGTCAGGAGCGTCAAGGAGTTCGCTTTAGCGGTCGCGGCGATGAGAATGTCAGCCAGCCCTGGATGACTCCCTGCGGCTGTGGCGGCGTCTTCCATGAGGCCTGCCTCCAACGCCACCGCCGCATCGATCGGCAAGATTTCCGCGCTGTAGTCCGTCATGATGCCCTGCAGCCACGCCATTAGCGTCAGAGCCTTCGCTGTTGCACCCGAGCGGTCGAGCTTGGCGATGCCTCTCCGAAGTTCGTGGAGGGCAAAGGCAGGCACAAACAAGTTGCCCGTCTGCTGCAATAGCCAAGCTGCCGCATTCGGGGGCAGCGGAGGCTTTCCCGGCGCGGTCGCCGACAGCACCGAGGTGTCGAAAAGGTATGAGGTCAAAGGTTAACCTCGCGGCTTTGCTGGGTGCGGTCGCGCTCCGGTTCGAAGCCCTCGGGCCAACCGGGGAACGACAGCAGGTATTCCGCAAGGCTGGGCTTCTCGGGGTAAATCTTCCTCGCTTCTTCGATCGGAACGATAGCGGCCACTGGCTTGCCGTGCCTCGTGATCGTGATCGGTTCGCCGGCCTCGGCGGCATCGACGAGAGCCGTCAAAGTGGCCTTGGCTTCGCGAATGTTGATGTGTTTCACTGCTGTTGCCTCCATTGTGGTTGCACGCAACTACATTTAGCAAATCCATCGTCTATTACAAGTGGACACTTCCCGGAGAACAGGCCATTCCGAAACGCGATCATTGGCGAAATCTTTTGTGAAGGCGTCTTTCTCCCCGTCTCTATACGGGGAGAAATGCCCGGCAGGGCAATGAGGGGCAGCGCCACCTGAGGCGATTTCCCGGAGGTGGAGTTGTCCTGGGGTGTCGATGTCGGCGCCGCCCCTCATCCGCCTGCCGGCACCTTCTCCCCGTATAGTGACGGGGAGAAGGGTGCTGGCCGCTACATCGGCGCCCCTTTCTGCAGCGCTGCAGATTGGCGAAATCTTTGGCGAAGGCGTCTTTCTCCCCGTCGCTATACTCTCCCTGGGAGAAGGGGAAGCCCTATCCGCCGACCATCTCGGCCAGCCTGCGCACGGTGTTCCAATTGCGCGAGGTGCCGATGCCGAGCCGTTTATGGCTTATCGCCGCCACAAGCCGCGAGCTTGGCGTCTCGCGCGAAAAGAAGATCCAGATGTCGCCGCCGACGGCCTGCATCCGCTCATCCTTGCCGATATAGGCCTCCAGCGCCGCGACGGCCTCAGCGGGAACGGGCTTGCGCATCACGCGCACCGCTACCTGATCCGCGGCGGCAGCCGATTCGGCGGGAAACGGATTGCCGGCCGCAAGCTTCAACCAGTCATCCGCGCGGCGCACGATGATGTCGACATGGCGGCCGAAGGTCTTTTGGAACGCCGTCTCCAATCGGCGCTCCAGCACGGCAATCTCTGTTTCTTTCGTCTCGAAAACCAGATTGCCGGTCGCCACCAGCGTGCGCGGGTTGTTCAGGCCCAGGCCTTCTGTCATGGCCCTGAGATCGGACATGACGACACGCCGCCCCTCGCCCAGGACGATGCTGTAAAGCAGAGCGACGTAGGTTTGCATGCTAGCCCGGATATCTCACGATAGCCTGTCGATTTAGACCAAGCGGCTCTGCTCCACCGCTGCCTCGATGAAGCTGGCAAACAGCGGGTGCGGGTCAAGCGGCCGGCTTTTCAGCTCGGGATGATATTGCACGCCGATGAACCAGGGATGGTCGGGATATTCGACCGTTTCCGGCAGCACGCCGTCCGGCGACATGCCGGCAAAAACCAGCCCGCAATCCTCGAGCCGCTCCTTGTAGTCGACATTGACCTCGTAGCGGTGGCGGTGGCGCTCGGAAATCTGCGTGTCGCCATAGATCTCGGCGATCTTCGAGCCCCTGGCGAGGTCCGCCTGATAGGCACCCAGCCGCATGGTGCCGCCGAGATCGCCGGTTTCCCTGCGCTTCTCCAGCATGTTGCCTTTCAGCCATTCCGTCATCAGGCCGACGACCGGTTCCTCGGTCGGACCGAATTCGGTCGACGAGGCATGATTGACGCCGGCCAGCGAACGCGCTGCCTCGATGCAGGCCATCTGCATGCCGAAGCAGATGCCGAAATACGGCACTTTTCGCTCGCGGGCGAACTTCGCTGCAAGGATTTTGCCTTCCGCGCCGCGCTCGCCAAAACCGCCGGGGACCAGAATGCCGTGGACCTTTTCCAGCCACGGCGCCGGGTCTTCTTTCTCGAATATCTCGCTCTCGATCCAGTCGAGCTTGACCTTGACGCGGTTGGCGAGACCGCCATGCGACAGCGCCTCGATCAGCGATTTGTAGGCGTCCTTGAGGCCGGTATATTTGCCGACGACGGCGATGGTCACCTCGCCCTCCGGGTTGTGGATGCGTTTGGACACCGCTTGCCACGGCTCCATCCGCGGCTTCGGCGCCGGGTCGATGCCGAAAGCGGCGAGCACTTCCGAATCCAGCCCTTCATTGTGATAGGCCATCGGCACGTCGTAGATGTGCGGCACGTCGAGCGCCTGGATGACCGCGCTCTCGCGCACATTGCAGAACAGCGACAGTTTGCGGCGCTCTTCCCTGGGGATGGGGCGGTCGGCGCGGACCAGCAGGATGTCGGGCGCGATGCCGATGCCGCGCAATTCCTTGACCGAATGCTGGGTCGGCTTGGTCTTCAATTCGCCCGCCGTTGGAATATAGGGCATCAGCGTCAGGTGCACGTAGACGGCGTTGTTGCGCGGCAGGTCGTTGCCAAGTTGGCGGATCGCCTCCAGAAACGGCATCGCCTCGATGTCGCCGACGGTGCCGCCGATCTCGCACAGGACGAAGTCATAGTCGTCATTGCCGTTGAGAATGAAATTCTTGATCTCGTCGGTGACATGCGGAATGACCTGCACGGTGGCGCCAAGATAGTCGCCGCGTCGCTCCCGCTCGATGATATTCTTGTAGATGCGGCCCGTGGTGATGTTGTCCTGCTGGTTGGCCGAGCGGCCGGTGAACCGCTCATAATGGCCAAGATCGAGATCGGTCTCGGCGCCGTCATCCGTCACGAAGACTTCGCCATGCTGGTATGGCGACATCGTGCCGGGATCGACATTGAGATAGGGATCAAGCTTCTTGATGCGCGCGCGATAGCCTCGCGCCTGCAAGAGAGCCCCAAGGGCCGCTGCAGCGATGCCTTTTCCGAGTGAGGAAACCACGCCGCCTGTGATGAATACATATCGCGCCATGGGAGTCATCGCTTAACGCGGCCGAATTGATTCCGCCAGAGAAAAAACCGCCGCGAAGGCTTTTTCCCAAGAAGGCGCCCTGGTGATGCTCGAACCAAAACAAAAGGGCCGGCGAGGCCGGCCCTTTTGTTTGACCCGCCAAGGCGTCAGATGATGACGACCTTGGTGCCCACTTTCACCCTGCGATAAAGGTCCATGACGTGCTCGTTGATCATGCGGAAACAGCCGTTGGAGGAGCTCGTCCCGATCGACTGCGGCGCAATGGTGCCGTGAATGCGCAGATGGGTGTCCTTCCTGCCGTCGTAGAGATAGATGGCGCGCGCGCCGAGCGGGTTATCGCCGCCGCCGGGCATGCCGTCCTTGTACCGGCCGTAATTCTTCGGCTCACGCTTCTGCATGTCGAGCGTCGGGATCCAGCGGGGCCATTCCTGCTTGTCGCCGACGGCGACCGTGCCCTTGAACTGCAGGCCGTCACGACCGACCGCAATCGCATAACGGCGGGCGGTCCAGGAGGATTCGACGAGATAGAGACGGCGCGCACTCGTATCGATGACGATGGTGCCGGGGCTGTAGCCGGTGAATTCGACCTCTTGCGGCACGAACTCCGGCTTCACCTTGAACTGCTTCCTGGCTTCCTTGCTGGCGAGCGCGGCATCGAGGGCGCGGGTCTCGGGGAGCAGCGACATCGACGAGGACGTGCCGCCGAACAGGCCGGCGAACAGCCCGACGCGCTGGGGCTTCTGTCCGACCGGCTCGCTGCGCAATTCGCCGTTGTTGCCGGTCAGCGCGACGTTCATGGCCTCGGCGGGAATGGCCTCGGCCGACTGGATTGCTGCGATGGGTTGAATCGGGTCGATGATCTTGACCGGCCTGGCATCGGCCAGCCTGGCCTTGCCAGCGGACTTATCCTTCTTGGCGAGGCCCTTCCTGGCAAGATACGCCTGCCGTTCCGCGTCCGACTTGGCTTTGGCCGCCTCGCGCATCGCCAGCTTCCTTGCCTCGATCGCCTTTACTCGAGCAGCCTGCTTGTCAGCCGCGATCTTGGCTTCGATCTTCCTGATCTGGGCAAGATCTGCCGCGCTTGGGTCTTTTTTCTTCTTGAGGAGCTTGAGTTGCGCCGTGTCGCTTTTGGCGGCGACGTTGACGACGTCAGTTGTGATTGCAGGGGCCGAATTGCCCGCCGGCATGGCCGCGTAAGCGGGCGCACCAAGGCTGAGCACGGCCCAAAGGCCGGCTAAAATGAAGCTGCGAAGCTGCATGGCGAAGATCCGATCGTTCAATGCTTGTTGCCACGGCGTTGCCCGGCGTCCCCCAAGGACCCCGAATGTGCCGCGCGCAATCTATAATCGATTAATCGGAGACGCCTCAAGCGCCCTGGCGTGCCGCGCCCGGTCGAATCCTCGCGATCGTGCGGCATTTGCCGCGACTGTGTTCAAACAACAACAGATCGCGGCGCCAGACGTCTGCTGATTACTGGTTTGGAACCTGCGGCGTTACTGGCTGGGTGGCGCCGTTTGTGGCCGGCGGCGTGGTCGCTCCCGCCGCTGGCGGTGCAGCGGGGGCCGGGGCTGCGGCATCATTGCCGGAAGGCGGCGTTGGCGCCGTATTGCCGGACGGCGGTGTCGGCGTCGTGGTGCCAGGCAACTGGTTGAGCACGCCGCCCCCGCCGTTCGTCACAGGCACGCGATCGAGAATGTCGATCGGCTTCTCGCCGTAACGGGCGACGATCGACAAGGTCAGCGAGGTGGCGAAGAACGCCGCCGCCAGGATCGCCGTCGCCCGCGTCAGCGCGTTGGCGGCACCGCGCGCGGTCATGAAGCCCGATCCGCCGCCGATGCCGAGGCCCCCGCCTTCGGAGCGCTGCAGCAGCACCACGCCGACAAGAGCGAGCACGACCATTAGGTGGACGACGATCAGTACGGTTTCCATAATTTATCCTGGCAAAGCCTTGCGCGGCCGCAGATACGACCGGTGATTTGGAGGCGGCTCAATACAATGCTTTGACGGCAATTCCAAGCCCGTGGCCGGAATATGGGAAGCAATGCGGCCGTTGCAACATTTTCCGCTGCGGCACAGTATCCGAAGTGCCCGACAGCCTTTCGATGCTAAAGCATGTCGCGCAAAAGCATGCCCTTGGGCCTGACCCGAGGGTGTGCAGCGGTTTTGCGATAACGACATGCGTAAAAACAACAACCTAAAGCGCGTCGCATTAGGCCGGCCAAACGCGACGCGCTTTAGGAGATGTTTCGATAGGCTTCGGCAATGCCGAGAAAGTCCGCCGCCTTCAGGCTGGCGCCGCCGACCAGCGCGCCGTCGACATTTTTTACGCCCAGCAGTTCGACCGCGTTCGACGGCTTGACCGAGCCGCCATAGAGGATACGCATCTTTGCCGCTGCGCTGCCAAGCTTTTCCGACAGTTTTTCGCGAATATGCGCATGCGCCTCAGCAACGTCGGCGGCAGTCGGCGTCAGCCCCGTGCCGATCGCCCATACCGGCTCGTAGGCGATGACGGTATTCGATGCCGTTGCATTCGGCGGCACCGAGCCGGCGACCTGGCGCGACAGCACGTCGAGCGTGGCGCCCGCCTCGCGCTCGGCTCTCGTCTCGCCGATGCAGATGATGGCAACCAGCCCGGCGCGCCACGCGGCGGACGCCTTTGCCTGGACAATGGCGTCGTCCTCGTTTTGATCGGCGCGGCGTTCGGAATGGCCGACGATGACGTGACTGGCGCCCGCATCTTTCAGCATCTCGGCCGAAATACAGCCGGTATGGGCGCCGCTCTCCTTGCTGTGGCAATCCTCGCCCCCGGCCCGGACCGGCGTGCGCGACAAGATCTCCGCGGCATGCGCAAGCAGCGTCGCCGGAACGCAGACCAGCGCTTCGGTCTCGGCATCGAGCCCGCTCATGAAGCCGTTGCCGATCATCCTGAGTTCGTTGAGTGAGGCGCTGGTGCCGTTCATTTTCCAGTTGCCGGCGACCAGCGGGCGGATTCCAGGCGTCATGGGATTTGCTTCTCCGGGCAATATTCGGCTGCGTCCTCACTACCAAACTCAGCCCACAAAGCAATCGACAGTGGGCCGGAAGGACGCTATTGCGCTTGTTTCAGACTCGGCGCATGCGAAAATGCGCGAAAAAATCGGAAGTGACCATGCTTGGTATCTTGAGAAGCGCGGCTGGGACCTGGATCGCGAAAGCGCTGCTGATATTGTTGGTGTTGAGCTTCGCCGTCTGGGGCATTTCCGGACAGATGGTCGGTGGTTTTGCAGGCCACGACGCCGTTGTCACGGCCGGCGGCACCAAAGTGTCGATCAACGAGTATCGGCTGGCCTATGACCGGCAGATCAGCGTGATGTCGCAGCAATTCGGCCAGCGCATCAGCCGCGAGCAGGCGACGGCGCTCGGCCTCGACAACCAGGTGCTGGCGCAACTCGTGTCGGGCGCGGTCCTCGATGAGCAGGCCCGCAAGCTCGGGCTTGGGCTGTCCAAGGACCGGCTGGCCCAACTCACGCATGAAGACCCGGCCTTCAAGGGTCCCGGCGGCAACTTCGACAGAAGGACTTTCGAATACATACTGCAACAGGTCGGCATGCGGCCGGAAGACTATCTCAGGAATCGCGCCCAGGTGGCTGTGCGCCAGCAGATCGTCGAGGCGGTTTCGGACGGCGTCAAGGCCCCGAATACGTTCTTGAAGGCGGTCGCGCTTTATCGTGGCGAAGACCGCACCATCGACTATTTGACCTTGCCGAAATCGCTGGTCGAGCCGATCGAAGCGCCATCCGACACTACGCTTTCGGCGTATTTCGAGGAAAACAAGAAGACCTATGCGGCGCCCGAATACCGCAAATTCTCCTATGTCAGGCTCGAGCCGGAAGACATCATGGATGTGAGTGCCGTGACCGACCAGCAGGTCAGCGACGACTACAACAAGAACAAGGGGCGCTACACCACGGCGGAAACGCGCACCATCGAACAACTCGTGTTCAAAACGCCCGATGCCGCGAAGGCCGCGCTCGATTCACTCAAGACCGGCGCGACATTCGACAAACTCGTCGCCGCCGAGGGCAAGACGCAGGCCGACACGCTGCTCGGCACGCTGTCCAAGGACAAGATCGCCGATAAGGCGGTGGCGGATGCGGCGTTTGCGCTCAACGTCAACGAAGTCAGCCCGGTCGTTCAGGGCGCCTTCGGTCCGGTGCTGCTGCGCGTCACCGAGATCAAGCCCGAAGTGGTGAAGCCGCTGGCCGAAGTGGCCGCCGACATCCGCAAGGACCTGGCGCTGGGCGAGGCAAGCCGCATTCTGCTCGACGTGCATGACAGTTACGAAGACAGCCGCGCTTCGGGCAGCACGCTCGAGCAAGCGGCCGAAAAACTGAAGCTGAAGGTCGTCACCGTCGACGCGATCGATCGCACCGGCCTGAGGCCGGACGGCGCCATCGTCAAGGATCTGCCGGAATCGCCGGAGCTGATCAAGGCGGTGTTCGATGCCGAACCCGGCACCGAGAATCCCGACCTCACCACTGCCAACAACGGCTTCGTGTTCTACGAGGTGGATTCGGTCACGCCGGCCCGCGACCGCACGCTGGATGAAGTCCGCCAGAAGGTGGTGGCCGACTGGACGGCGGCGGAAACGACCAAGCGGCTCACCGCAAAAGCGCAGGAGCTCGAAAAGCGTCTCGAGGCCGGCACTACGCTCGACGTGATCGCGAGCGAGCTCAAGCTTGAGAAGCAGACCAAGCGCGGCGTCAAGCGCGGGGCGGACGACGCCGATTTCGGCAAGGAAGGGGCGGCTGCGATGTTCGGCGAAGGCGAAGGCGGGACCGGATTGATCCCCTCGCCCACCGGCGACGGACAGATCCTGTTCAGGATTGCCGAAGTGTTCGAGCCTGCCGGAGCCGACGCCAGCTCGGTGCCGGACGACGAGCAGAAATCGTTCACCGCCGGCATGTCCGACGACCTTCTCGACCAGTTGGTGGCGCAGCTGCAGACGCAATATGACGTTCGCATCGACCAAACCGCCGTTGCCCAAGCCCTGACAAGATGAGCGCGCTCAAGACCCATATCGCCAAGGTCGCCGCTGGCAGCTCCCTTTCCTTCGAGGAAGCGCGCGATGCCTTCGACATCATCATGTCGGGCGACGCTACGCCCGGCCAGATCGGCGGCTTCCTGATGGCGCTGCGCGTGCGCGGCGAGACTGTGAGCGAGATTTCCGGCGCCGTCGCCACCATGCGCGCCAAGATGCTGCGCGTCGACGCGCCGGCTGGCGCCATCGACATCGTCGGCACCGGCGGCGACAATTCGCACAGCGTCAACATCTCGACCGCATCCGCGTTCGTCATCGCCGCCTGCGGCGTGCCGGTGGCCAAGCACGGCAATCGCGGACTGTCCTCGCAGACCGGCGCCGCCGACGTGCTGACCGCGCTTGGCGTCAAGCTCGACATCCCGCCGGAAACGATCGGCCGCTGCATCCACGACGCAGGCGTCGGCTTCATGTTCGCACCGGCGCATCATCCGGCGATGAAGCATGTCGGCCCGATCCGCGCCGAGCTCGGCACCCGCACAATCTTCAACCTGCTTGGCCCGCTCTCCAATCCGGCTGGTGTCGTCAGGCAGATGGTTGGCGTCTTCTTGCCGGAATGGATCATGCCGGTGGCCGAGACGTTGAAGGCACTGGGCGCCGACCACGCCTGGGTCGCCCATGGCGACGGCTATGACGAGATCACCACCACCGGCGAAACCCAGGTCGCCGAACTGGTCGGCGGCGAGATCCGCAGCTTTACGCTGACCCCGGAAGCGGTCGGGCTGAAGCGGCATACCAAGGACGAGTTGCGCGGCGGCGATGCCGCCTACAACGCCCAGGCGCTGCGCGACATGCTGGGCGGCGCTGCCGGCGCCTTTCGCGATACGGTGCTGATGAACGCCGGCGCCGGACTGGTGGTGGCGGGAAAGGCGACGACGCTTGCCGATGGCATGGCGACGGCGGCGCAAGCCATCGACAGCGGCCGGGCGCTAAAGGTGCTTGACCGGCTGGTCGAGATTTCAAACGGATAGCGCCGTGTCTGATATCCTGCGCAAGATCGAAGCCTACAAGCGCGACGAGATCGCGGCGGCGAAGGCACGGGTGCCGTTTGCCGAAATCAAGGCACGGGCGAGGGCTACCGATGCACCGCGCGGCTTTCTCTCGGCCCTTGAAGCCAAACGCAAATCCGGCAGTTTCGCGCTGATCGCCGAGATCAAGAAGGCGAGCCCGTCCAAGGGCCTGATCCGCGCCGATTTCGATCCGCCGGCGCTGGCCCAGGCATATGCCAAAGGTGGGGCTGCCTGCCTGTCGGTGCTGACCGATGCGCCGTCTTTCCAAGGGGCGCCTGAATTCCTCACCGATGCGCGCAGCGCCGTGACATTGCCGGCTTTGCGCAAGGATTTTCTGTTCGAGCCCTATCAGGTGTTCGAGGCCCGTGCGTGGGGCGCGGACGCCATCCTGATCATCATGGCGAGCGTCGATGACGCCGTAGCCAGGGAACTCGAAACGACGGCTTTCGAGCTCGGCATGGACGCGCTGGTCGAGGTGCATGACGAGGCCGAGACGGAACGCGCGCTGAAACTGTCGTCGCGGCTGATCGGCATCAACAACCGCAATCTCCGGACATTCGAAACCAGCATCGAGACATCGGAGCGGCTCGCGGCGATGGTGCCGGCCGACCGGCTGCTGGTCAGCGAGAGCGGTATTTTCTCGCACCAGGACTGCCGCAGGCTGGAACGGAGCGACATTGGCACTTTCCTCGTCGGCGAGAGCCTGATGCGGCAACTGGACGTGGCCACTGCGACGCACCTGCTTTTGACGGGCAAGGCGCCCGCCAATGCATCTGCCCGAAAGTCGGAATCGCTTTTCGGAGAGCATGATGCATAGATACAAAGCGTTAGAGCGTGCTTTGTGCGTCCAAACGGACGGACGTCGCTCCAGGGTGACCTGACGATGTCGGCCGCCCTCACCCATCTTGGCGCGGAAGGCGAAGCCAATATGGTCGATGTCGGCGACAAGGCGGAGACGACGCGCACGGCGATCGCCGAAGGTCTTGTCTCGATGCGGCCCGAAACGCTGAAAATGATTCTGGACGGCGATGCCAGGAAAGGCGACGTGCTGGGCACGGCGCGCATCGCCGGCATCATGGCGGCCAAGAGGACGCATGAGCTGATCCCGCTCTGCCACCCGCTGCTGTTGACCAAGATATCGGTAGATATCGAACCGGACGCGAAGCTGCCCGGTCTGAAGGTCACGGCGCTGGCCCGCGTCACCGGCAAGACCGGCGTCGAGATGGAAGCGCTGACTGCCGTCTCGGTCGCCTGCCTGACCATCTATGATATGGCCAAGGCGGTCGACCGCGGCATGGCGATCTCCAACATCAGGCTGATGGAAAAGACCGGCGGCAAATCCGGCGACTACAAGGCGGACGCCCAGGGGGCAGGCCGATAATGGCGCTGCTTGCGGTCGCCCAGGCGCTCGAGCACCTGCTTGAGGACGCTGCGCCCTTGCAGGCTGAAAGCGTCGCCCTGATGGACGCCGCCGACCGCGTGCTGGCGGAGCCGCTCATCGCGCTCCGCACCCAGCCGCCATTCAACGCGTCGGCCATGGACGGCTATGCCGTGCGGGCCGACGATGTCGCCTCCGTGCCCGCGAGACTTTCGGTGATCGGCATGGCGCCGGCCGGACGCGGCTTTGCCGGGACAGTCGGCCCGGCGCAGGCCGTGCGCATCTTCACCGGCGCGCCGCTTCCCGCTGGCGCCGACACCATCGTCATCCAGGAGAATGTCCGCGACCTCGGCGGCGGCATCGTCGAAGTGACCGCGCCGACGGTTGAAGGCCGCAACATCCGCCGCCTCGGGCTCGATTTCTCGCAGGGCGACGCGCTGCTGGAGAAAGGCCGCCTGCTTGATCCGGCGGCATTGTCGCTGGCGGCATCGGCCAACCACCAACAGGTCAGCGTGGTGAAACGGCCGCTGGTCGCCATCATCGCCACCGGCGACGAATTGCTGCCGCCGGGCAGCGACCTTGGCCCCGACCAGATCATCTCCTCCAATGCCTATGGCGTCGCCGCCGCGGCCCGCTCGGTCGGCGCCTGCGCACTCGATCTCGGCATCGCCCCCGACCGCAAGGAGGCGATCGCCGCGCTGGTGAAAAAAGCCGTCGCCGCAGGCGCGGACGTCATCGTTACGCTGGGCGGCGCCTCGGTCGGCGACCACGACCTCGTCCATGACGTGCTGACCGGTGAAGGCATGGCGCTCGATTTCTGGAAAATCGCCATGCGGCCCGGCAAGCCACTGATGTTCGGGCGGCTGGGCGACATCCGCTGCATCGGCCTGCCCGGCAATCCGGTGGCCAGCCTGGTCTGCACGCAGCTCTTTCTGAAGCCGCTGCTGGCGCGGCTCGGCGGCCGCGCTTTCCGCCAGGACATGCGTCAGGCGCGGCTTGGCGCCGCCATGCCGGCCAACGATCTCAGACAGGACTATGTACGCGCGGTGGTGAAGGAAGAAGCCGGCACGCTTGAGGCAACGCCGTTCAGTATCCAGGATTCCTCGATGCTCAGAATGCTGGCCGACGCCAACGGACTGGTCGTGCGCGAGCCATTCGCTCCCGCGGCCGCAGCGGGCGCCGCCTGCAGCGTGCTGATGCTACGCTGAACAAAGCGTCAACACATTCATTAAACTTTAAATGGTTGCGGAACACAAATGGAACAGATAGTGTTTGTTCTGGGTTTGTTTTTCTGATTCTGTTGGGGGTCGCGATGCTGACACGCAAACAACATGAACTGCTGATGTTCATCCACGAGCGGCTGAAGGAAAGCGGCATTCCGCCCTCGTTCGATGAGATGAAGGAAGCGCTCGACCTCGCCTCCAAATCGGGGATCCACCGGCTGATCACGGCGCTGGAGGAACGCGGTTTCATTCGCCGCCTGCCCAACCGCGCCCGCGCGCTGGAGGTGCTGCGCCTGCCCGATTCGATCGCGCCGGGCCTCAATGCGGCGCGCAAATTCTCGCCGAGCGTCATTCAAGGCAGCCTTGGGCAAGGCGGCCTTGGACAGGGCGGCCTCGGACGGCAGATCAAGCCGGCGCCTTCGCGCATGCGTGCGGCCGGCAATGACGACGACGTCGTTGCCACCGTCTCCATACCGGTGATGGGCCGCATCGCTGCCGGTGTGCCGATCGACGCCATCCAGCACCAGACGCATTCGATCTCGGTGCCACCGGACATGATCACCGGCGGCACGCACTACGCGCTGGAGGTCAAGGGTGATTCGATGATCGAGGCCGGCATCTTCGACGGCGACACGGTCATCATCCGCAACGCCGACACCGCCCAGCCTGGCGAGATCATTGTCGCTCTGGTCGACGAGGAGGAAGCGACGCTGAAGCGATTCCGCCGCAAAGGTGCCTCGATCGCACTGGAAGCCGCCAATCCGGCCTACGAGACGCGCATCTTCGGGCCGGACCGGGTCAAGGTGCAGGGCAAGCTCGTCGGACTGATCCGGCGTTACTGAACGGCAGGCTTCTTGGGTTTCTCGGCCCTGAGGTATGGCGGCAGGCCCCTCGCCTCGCGCGAAAACCGCCGCTGCTCATGCCAGGGCCTGTATGGCTGTCTGACGGCAAAACGGATTTCTGCGCGCGTCGTCGCCGATAGCGGATCGAAGAAGACGGCGGCACTGCCCATGCGAGCGAGCTGCCGTTTGGTGACGACGAGAACCAGCGGGTTGCGGCAGGGTTTGTAATAGGCTGTGGCATCGTCGATGACGATCAAATCCGCAAAGGCACAGGCCGGCCGCGCGGTTTTGCGGTTGTCGGCGAGCGCAATGAGCGCGCCGGACGGATGCCGGGCCAAGCACAGGCCGGCAGTGCAGGTGAAAGGCGCTCCCGGTGGCAGGTCGGCCGGGTCGGCGATGTCGAACCGCACATCTCCTTTTTCGAATGTCTCCGGCTCGACGATCGTTGTTGAAACCAGCGCATGTTTCCAGTTGTCGGTGGTGAATTCGTTCGAACGCATCCGGTTGACGGCAAGTTCGCCGCCGCCGATCGGCAGCGCCACCAGATGCGCATCCTCCGAGATCAGCACGTCGGGGGTGCGCGTCTCGGAAATCGTCAGCAGGCCGGCGAGCGCAAAGGGAAGTGCCGCAAGTCGCAGCCATGTCGTCGCCATCGTGGCGATGACCAGGGCGACCGTCACCAGCAGAACCGATTGCAACGAAATCAGGCCGACTGCATCGACCGGCGAACGCTCCGAGATCCATCCCGAAATTGCAATCATCGCCGTCAGGCCCTTGCCCATCATGTAGAGGAAAGGGCCGTCGAGGCCGAAAGGCATTGCCAAGGCGCTGAGGACGGCCAGGAACATGACGATCGTGACGATCGGCATGACGGCCAGATTGGCGAACAGGCTGAGCGGCGAGACGCGCTGGAAGTGCCAGATGGCGAAGAGCGCGGTGGCGCTGCCGGCAATGATGGACGTCATTGCGATGGTGCCTGCCCCGGCGACGAGCTTGCGCGTGACGAAAGCGACCGGTGACCGTCGCTGTCGCGGCGCCTTGGCCTTGTCGGCACGATAGTCGGACCAACCGGCATAGGCGCCCACGAGAGCCGCAGTCGCGGCGAACGACATCTGGAAGCTTGCGCCGACCACCTCGTGCGGCGACACGACGATAACGGCGATGGCCGAAATCGCCAGGTTGCGCATGGTGAGTGCCGCCCGGTCGAACAGCACGGCGACAAGCATTACCGCCAGCATGATGAAGCTGCGTTCAGCCGCGACCACGATACCGGAAAAGATCAGATAGGCAGCGATGGAGACGAGTGCGGCAGCAGCCGCATATTTCTTGACCGGCCGGCGCGACGAAAAGTCGGGAAACAGCGCAAAGGCGCCGCGCAGCAATCCCATGACGGTGCCGGCGACAAGCGCCATGTGCAGGCCGGAAATGGAGATGATGTGGTAGATGCCGGTGCGCCGCATCGATTCGTTTATCTCTTCGGGGATGCCGGCACGCACGCCGACGATCAGCGCAGCGGCAATCTCCCCCTCGGCACCACCGATGCTGTCCCTGATATGGTCGGCGATGGTTTCGCGCGCCTTCTCGATCGACGAAGAAAGGCGTGCGGTTAACGGTGCATCTTCGGAGACGACGATCTTTGGACTGCCGAGGAAAAAGCCACTGGCACCGATACCGGCGAAATAGCTGTCAAAGGAAAAGTCAAAGCTGTCCGGTCTGACCGGGCCAGTCGGAGGCAGAAGCCTCACATAGCCGGTTGCCACCGAGCCTGCGGTCATCTCAGCGGGAATCTTGCGTGCCGACACCCTGACACGTTCGGGTGCATAACGCAGTGTCGGCCGGGCGGTCGACATCACATCGATGGTCAGCCTGATCCGGCCGTTCGCCATTTGGTCGAGCCTGACGACACGGCCGGTCAGCCGGGTCTGGATTTCCGAACCGAGCATCTTCGTTCCGGCGCGCCAGGTTTCAACCTTGGCGGCGAGCACACCAAGCGCGCACAGCAACGCTGCCATGAAGCACAGGTGCGTTTTGCGGCGTGAGCGCGTGACGGCCGCACACAATGCCGTAAGGACCACGACGGCGATGGGCTGGGCAAAGTCCGGTTCGACGGCAAGCGAAAAATAGACGATCACCCCGCATGCCAGGAAAACCGGCACCAGCAGGAAGGCGACGCCCCGGTCGAGTTCCAGGCCGGCTGCCGCGGCCACGCTGTTGCGGACACCGGATGGTGAAAGATGGCTGAGCTGTCGGCGAAAACGAATGACAGGGCCGGGTGCTGAAGCCGGTATCGGCGCCGGGCGATCCGGCGAAAGAGGTTGGATGCTCAGCGGCGACGCAGGCAGCGAAACGGGTAGCGACTCAGTGTGAGGAACGTCGGCAAACAGCGATCGTTCGCTGACGCTTGCGGTCGCGCCCTCGCTGTCGTCCACGCCGCGGCCTGGTCCAGCCATAGGGTTCGCCCCTTGCGCCCTCGACCTCCTATGCTACATGAACGCGCGACGCGCGAAAGTCCGCGCACCACATCCGTTTTCTGCGCTTGCCCAGGAGTTCCATGTCCGACAAGGTCGTCACCCGTTTTGCCCCTTCGCCCACCGGATTCCTGCATATTGGCGGGGCGCGCACGGCGCTGTTCAATTGGCTGTATGCGAAACACACTGGCGGCAAGATGCTGCTGCGCATCGAGGACACCGATCGCGAGCGTTCGACCGATGCGGCAACCGCTGCCATCCTCGATGGGCTCTCCTGGCTCGGCCTCACCTGGGACGGCGAACCGGTATCCCAGTTCGAGCGCGCGCCGCGCCACCGCGCGGTTGCCGAGGAGCTGGTGCGCCTCGGCAAAGCCTATTACTGCTATGCGACGCCGGCCGAGCTGGAGGCGATGCGCGAGAGTGCGCGGGCCAAGGGCTTGCCTCCCCGCTATGACGGCCGCTGGCGCGACCGCGACCCGTCAGAGGCACCGGTTGGCGCCAGGGGCGCGATCCGCATCAAGGCGCCGGCCGAAGGCGAGACGGTGGTACATGACCGCGTGCAGGGCGGAGTCCGCTTCCCCAACAAGGACCTCGACGATTTCATCATCCTGCGCTCGGACGGCAACCCGACCTATATGCATGCCGTCGTCGTCGACGACCACGACATGGGCATCACCCACATCATCCGCGGCGACGACCATCTGACCAATGCCGCCCGCCAAATGGTGATCTATCGAGCCTTGGGCTGGGAGGTGCCGTCAATGGCGCATATCCCGCTGATCCATGGCGCCGACGGCGCCAAGCTGTCGAAGCGGCACGGCGCCCTCGGCGTTGAAGCCTATCGCGCCATGGGCTATCTGCCCGAGGCACTGCTCAACTACCTGGCGCGGCTCGGCTGGAGCCACGGCGACGACGAGGTCATATCGATCACCGACATGATTGCGTGGTTCGACATCGGCGATGTCAACAAGGGGGCCGCCCGCTTCGACTTCGCCAAGCTCGAGGCGCTGAACGGCGTGCATATGCGGCGCATGAACGAGCCCGAATTGCTCGATATCTTCATCAACACCTTGCCCTATCTCGAAGGCGGCCCGGCGATCGCAGCGCGCCTCGACGACACACGCAAGGCGCAGTTGCTGGCCGCCCTGCCCGGCTTGAAGGAGCGCGCCAAGACGCTGGTCGAGCTGGTCGACGGTGCCGCCTTCCTGTTTGCCGAGCGGCCGCTGCCGATCGACGAGAAGGCGGCGGCGCTGCTCGGCGGCGAGGCGCGCGAGATCCTGCGGGGCGCCCATGCGGCGCTGAAGGCGATTTCAGGGGATTGGACGGCCGCAGCGGCGGAAGCGGCGATCCGCGAATATGCGCTCGCCGGCGGCCATAAGCTTGGCGCAGTGGCCCAACCTTTGCGCGCCGCGCTAACCGGCAAAAGCACCTCGCCCGGCGTGTTCGACGTGCTTGCCGTGCTTGGCCGCGAGGAAAGCCTGGCGCGCGTCGCGGATCAAATCGATTAGCAAAACTGGCCCAAGAAGATTGGCATTGAAAGGTGGGTTTCGCAGTGCAACATTAGGTCTTGGCCCAATTTGGCACGCAATCCAATTGCGGGCGCAAACGCGCGAACTCCGATACTTTCGACGTTTTGCGTTGCAGAAATTTTGCCTTTGCCGACATGAGAAAACAAAAAGGAGTTTGCAATGTCCGAAGCTGCGACAAAAATGGAATTTGGCGGCAAAACCCACGCGTCGACCGCGAAACTTGAATTCGGCGGCAAAACTCACGAACTCAAGGTGCGAAGCGGCTCGGTCGGACCTGACGTCATCGATATCGGCGCGCTTTACAGCACCACCGGGGCCTTCACCTACGATCCCGGCTTCACCTCGACGGCAAGTTGCGAGTCGGAAATCACCTTCATCGATGGCGATGCCGGCATCCTTTTGCATCGCGGTTATCCGATCGACCAGTTGGCCGAGCACGGCGACTTCCTCGAAGTCTGTTATCTCCTGCTCTACGGCGAACTGCCGACCAAGGCGCAGAAGGACGATTTCGACTACCGGGTCACGCGCCACACCATGGTGCACGAGCAGATGTCGCGCTTCTTCACCGGCTTTCGCCGCGACGCCCACCCGATGGCGGTGATGTGCGGCGTGGTCGGTGCGCTGTCAGCTTTCTATCACGATTCCACCGACATCTCGGACCCCTACCAGCGCATGGTCGCATCGATGCGGCTGATCGCCAAGATGCCGACGATCGCGGCGATGGCTTACAAATACCACATCGGCCAGCCCTTCATTTACCCCAAGAACGAGCTGAATTTCGCGGCCAACTTCCTGCATATGTGCTTTGCCGTGCCGTGCGAGGAATACAAGATCAACCCGGTGCTGGCGCGTGCGATGGAGCGCATTTTCATCCTGCACGCCGATCACGAGCAGAACGCCTCGACCTCGACCGTTCGCCTCGCCGGCTCGTCCGGCGCCAATCCGTTCGCCTGCATCGCCGCCGGCATCGCCTGCCTGTGGGGACCGGCCCATGGCGGCGCCAACGAGGCAGCCTTGAACATGCTGGGCGAGATCGGCCAAGTCGACCACATCCCGGAATTTATCGCCCGCGCCAAGGATAAGAACGATCCGTTCCGATTGATGGGCTTTGGCCATCGCGTCTACAAAAACTACGATCCACGCGCCAAGATCATGCAGAAGACCGCACATGAGGTTTTGGGCGAACTCGGCATCAAGGACGATCCGCTGCTCGACATCGCCATGGAACTGGAGAGGATTGCTCTGACCGATTCCTATTTCATCGAGAAGAAGCTTTATCCGAACGTCGATTTCTATTCCGGCATCACGCTGAAGGCGCTGGGCTTCCCCACCACCATGTTCACCGTGCTGTTCGCGGTCGCCCGCACCGTCGGCTGGATCGCGCAGTGGAAGGAGATGATCGAGGATCCGCACCAGAAGATAGGCCGCCCGCGCCAGCTCTATACAGGTGCGCCGGAACGCGACTACGTGCCGATTGCTAAACGGTGAATAGTGAATAGTGAATAGTGAATAGTGAATAGTGAATAGTGAATAGTGAATAGTGAATAGTGAATAGTGAATA
>NZ_JBVVQV010000018.1:0-47452 GCF_055811235.1 Mesorhizobium sp. WSM4810
ATCCTGCTGGTGCCGAGTGTCGTGGCGCGTCTCGATTGCAATGTGCTGATCAATCCGGCGCATCCGGAGTTTTCAAAAATCCACACAGGCCTGCACCAGCCGGTCTACTGGGACCGGCGGCTGTTTGGCGCGTAACGGGGAGGGACTTTCTCAAGAGGCCTTGGTGAGATTCACCGGTCACGTCGGCGCTGGTATCTGCGAGTCATCGCTCGGCCGAGGCGTGGCCGAGCTGCTTTTGCGTAGCTGGAAGGCTCGGTCCATGGTTTCGACCGCTGTTCTGCCGGCCGCGCAGTGGCTGTCGCTGCGCCTTACTTAGGGTGACCTCACGAGTCTGTTGAAATAAAAAATCACCACGTTACTGTTTGCCCACCAGCTGCCGGAAAGGGAACCGGCGGCGCGCTCAAAGGGGCCAGCTAATCGGCTTCGGGGCGTCAACACTCAAGAGGCGCAGCTGAACGGCCGCCTCGACAGGGAGAACTTCATGCTGAAAAACATGCTGAAGGCGACGGTGTTCGCCACAACCATGGCTTTGGCCGCCGGCACGTTCTACACGCCAGCCTTCGCCGAGGTCGTCTACAACCGCGGCACCGCCGCCGAATCGGAGTCGCTCGACCCGCACAAGACCTCGACAATATACGAAGCCGCTGTATTGCGTGACCTGTTCCAGGGGCTGGTCATGCAAGACCAGAAGGCGAACGTCATTCCGGGCGCCGCCGAAAGCTGGACTGTATCGGACGACGGCACCGTCTACACCTTCAAGCTGCGCAAAGACGGTGTCTGGTCGGATGGTAGCCCGGTCACGGCAGATGACTTCGTCTACGCGTTTCATCGGCTGGAAGATCCGGCCACCGGCGCCGAATATGCTTCGATGCTCTATCCCGTGAAGAACGCCGAGGAGGTGAACACCAAGAAGGCGAAGCCGGAGGAGATGGGCGTCAAGGCAATCGACGCAAATACTCTGGAAGTGACGCTGAAGGCGCCCACGCCCTATTTCCTTGAAATGCTGACCCACCAGGCGACTTATCCGGTCAGCAAGGCGTCCATTGACAAGCTCGGCGCCGATTGGATCAAGCCGGGCAATCTGGTCTCCAACGGCCCCTTTACCCTGGCGGAGTGGGTTCCCAACGACCACATCAAACTGGTCAAGAATCCGAAATTCTGGGATGCTGCGAGCGTCAAGCTCGACGTCGTCAACTACATCCCGACCGAAGATCGTTCGTCGGCGATAAAGCGCTTCGAGGCCGGCGAACTCGACAGCTACGACGACCTCCCGACCGAGCAGCTCGCCGATCTCAAGGCCAAGTTTGGAGATCAGATTCGCGTTGGACCTTACCTCGGCACCTACTATTTTTCGATCAAGACCGACAAGGCTCCGTGGGACAACGTCGAACTGCGCAATGCCATCTCCATGGCAGTCGACCGCGATTTCCTTGCCGAAAAGGTCTGGCAGAACTCAATGCTGCCCGGCTATTCGATGGTGCCTCCGGGCATTGAGGGCTATACGCCGGCAATGGCCAAATACGCGGACATGTCGCAGATCGACCGCGAGGATGAGGCCAAGAAGGTACTCGAGAAGCTTGGCTATACGCCCGAGAAACCGCTGAAGATGGAAATCCGCTACAACACGTCGGAAAACCACAAGAACACTGCAGTCGCCATCCAGGAGCAGTTGAAGCCGCTCGGCGTCGAAATCACGCTGCTCAACACCGACACCAAGACCCACTACTCCTTCCTTGAGCAGAAGGGCGACTACGACGTGGCGCGTGCCGGCTGGATTGCGGATTACAAGGATCCGGAAACCTTCCTCGGCATCTCCCGCAAGGCAAGCGGCAACAACTATTCGAGCTACAACAGCCCGGAATTCGAGAAGGCCATGGACGAGGCGGCCGCCGCCGGCGGCAAGCCCGAAGAGCGGATGAAAGAACTCGCCGAGGCCGAGCGCATCCTCGTCGATGACGTCGGCAACATCCCGCTTCTCTACTATAGTTACAAGGATATCGTTTCTCCGAAGGTTCATGGCTTCGAGGACAACGTCATGGATGTGCATCCGTCCCGCTTCATCTCCAAGGACTGATCCCTTGGCCGGACTGCCGCTCCTTTTACAGCGCCGCGCGTCCTTTGGGGCGCGCACAGGGCGCTGTAACGCGTTGATTTTGCACGTGATCCTCTCCGGACCTTCGGCTCGGGTCATGCGTTAGAGGCGGCGGTCCCGGTTTGCTAGCAAAGCGGGGAACCGATGCTGCGTTACGTATTCCGGCGGCTTCTGACCGCCATTCCGACGCTGTTGGTCATCGTGACCATGGCGTTCTTCCTGATACGCGTCGCGCCTGGCGGCCCGTTCAATCAGGAGCGGGGCCTGAGCCCCGAGATCAAGGCCAATCTCGAAGCGCAGTTCGGTCTCAATGACCCGCTCTGGCTGCAATATGTCCACTATCTCGGCAATCTGCTGCGCGGCAATTTCGGTCCGAGCTACAACATGCCGGATTTCACTGTCGGCGAATTGTTTGCCAGGGGCCTGCCCGTTTCGATCCAGATCGGCGCCTCGGCCCTGATCCTGGCGCTGCTGCTCGGTGGCCTCCTCGGCACCATTGCCGCGCTCAACCAGAACAAGCTTGCCGACTATTCGGTGATCGCTCTGGCGACCGCCGGCAGCACCATTCCGACCTTCGTCATCGCGCCGGTTATCCAGCTTCTGTTCGGTCTGACCTGGAAACTGCTGCCGATCGGCGGCTGGGGCGATGGCGCCCTGCTCAACAAGATCGGCCCTGTGCTGACCCTCGCCCTGCCGCAGATCGCCATCGTCGCCCGCCTGATGCGCGGCTCGATGATCGAATCGTTGCGCTCGCACCACATTCGCACCGCACGTGCGCTCGGCCTGTCGGACTGGTCGGTGGTCGTCAAACATGCGCTGCGCGGTGCCATATTGCCGATCGTCTCCTTCACCGGCCCGGCGGCGGCGGCACTGCTCACCGGCTCGATCATCGTCGAGACGATCTTTTCCATTCCCGGCATCGGCCGCTATTTTGTCGAGGCCGCGCTCAACCGTGACTACACGCTGGTCATGGGCACCGTGGTGGTCATCGCGCTGTTCACCATCGTCTTCAACCTGATCGTCGACGTCATGTATGCCTTCGTCGATCCGAGGGTGCGCTATGACTGACATCGCAGCCACCGCTCCGGCCATCGTCGGCCGTTCCCTGTGGGGCGATGCCTGGGCGCGCCTCAAGGCCAACCGCGCCGCCATGTTCAGCCTGTATTATCTTGCCTTCATCGCGATCCTCAGCGTGTTCGGACCCTCTTTGGTGCCGCATCGATACACCACCATCTACGCCGACTATGTGCGCATGCCGCCGAGCTTGTCGGCCTATCCGAAGCCCGACAAGATAGAAACCGCGCTCAACGAGGCGATCAAGCGCATGCGGGTCGACATCAAGCAGTGGCGGCAGGAAGACAATCGCATCTTCGTCACCGTCACATCGCGCAAGCCGATCGACGACCGCAATGTCCGCTACCTCGACCGTTCCGATGCCTTCGACAACACCAAGATAGAGAGCAAAGCGGCTGACGGCCTTGAAGCGGTGATGAGCGCTTCAATCAGGCAGCAGTATTTCCTGTTCGGCACCGACAATACCGGCCGCGATCTCCTGTCGCGGACGCTCATGGCCGGGCGCATCTCGCTGGCCATCGGCCTGCTCGCCGGGGTCGTTGCGGGCGTCATCGGCGTGCTCTACGGCGCTGCGGCCGGCCTTGCCGGCGGCAGGATAGACGAGGTGATGATGCGCATTGTCGATGTGCTCTATTCGCTGCCGTTCATTTTCTTCGTCATTATGCTGGTGGTGTTCTTTGGTCGGAACTTCGTGCTGATGTTCCTGGCGGTCGGCGCCGTGCTGTGGCTCGACATGGCGCGCATCGTGCGCGGCCAGGCGCTGTCGATCCGGCGGCAGGAATATGTCCAGGCGGCGGAGGCGATGGGCATAGGCCAGCGCGGCATTCTGATCCGCCACGTCATTCCCAACCTGCTTGGCCCAGTGGTCATCTATATGACGCTGCTGGTGCCGCAAGTCATCATCCTGGAGAGTTTCCTGTCGTTCCTCGGGCTCGGCGTGCAGGAACCGATGACCAGCTGGGGCGTGCTGATCTCGACCGGCGCCAAGAACATCGGCACCGCCAACTGGCTGCTTTTGTTCCCAGCATTTTTCCTTGTCTCGACACTGTTCGCGCTGAATTTCGTCGGCGACGGCCTGCGCGACGCGCTCGACCCGAGGGATCGTTGAGATGGACACCTCCGAAACGATCCTCAGCGTCAAGGACCTTCGCGTCCGCTTCCGCACGCTTGACGGCGTGGTCGAGGCGGTCAAGGGCATCAACATCCACGTCAATGCAGGCGAAACCGTTGCCGTGGTCGGCGAATCCGGTTCCGGCAAAAGCCAGACGATGATGGCGGCGATGAGCCTGCTGGCCTCGAACGGCGAGGCGACCGGCGTCGTCGACTATCGCGGCCGCAACCTTTTGACCCTGAGCAAGTCCGAGCTCAACCAAGTCCGTGGCCGCAAGATCAGCATGATCTTCCAGGAGCCGATGACCTCGCTCGATCCGCTCTATTCGATCGGCAACCAGCTGATCGAACCGATCCGCCGGCATCGTGGCCTTGGCGCGGCGCAAGCACGCGAAGAGGCGCTCAAGCTCTTGCGGCTGGTCCATATTCCCGATCCCGAGCGGCGGATGAAATCCTATCCGCACGAATTGTCGGGTGGCCAGCGACAGCGGGTCATGATCGCCATGGCGCTGGCCAACGACCCCGACATACTGATTGCAGACGAACCGACGACCGCGCTCGACGTGACCATCCAGGCGCAGATTCTCATGCTGCTTGCCGAGCTGCAGCGCAAGCTTGGCATGGCGATCGTCTTCATCACCCACGATCTCGGCATTGTCCGGCGCTTTGCCGACCGCGTCTATGTCATGCGCTACGGCGAAGTCGTCGAGGAGGGCGAGGCGGAAGCGATCTTCGTCAATCCGCAGCATGCCTATACCAAGATGCTGTTGGCCGCCGAGCCGACCGGAACCAAGGCGCCGCCACCGCCAAATGCGCCTGTCCTGCTCGAAGGCAGGAATGTCGAAGTGACCTTCAAGATCGGCGGCGGGTTTCTCGCCGGAGAGCCGCTGATCCTGCGCGCGGTCGACCACATTTCGATACGGCTGAAACGCAACCAGACCATCGGCATCGTAGGCGAATCCGGTTCAGGGAAATCGACGCTCGGCCGAGCCCTGCTGCGGCTCCTGCCAAGCGATGGGCTCATCCGCTTTGGCGATCGCGATATTTCTGCCGCCGACCGCCAGGCCATGCGGCCGCTGCGGCGCGAATTGCAGCTGGTCTTTCAGGACCCGTTCGGTTCGCTGTCGCCGCGCATGACCGTCGGCCAGGTCATCACCGAAGGGCTTCTGGTGCATGAGCCGACCCTGTCGGGCAGGCAACGCGACCTCCGCGCCGTCGAGGCCTTGCGTGAGGTCGGGCTCGACCCGAATGCGCGCAATCGCTACCCGCACGAATTCTCCGGCGGCCAGCGCCAGCGCATCGCCATCGCGCGGGCGATGATCCTCAAGCCCAAGGTGGTCGTCCTCGACGAGCCGACGTCGGCGCTCGACCGCTCCGTCCAGAAGCAGATCGTCGAATTGCTGCGCAAGCTGCAGGCCGACCATGAACTGTCCTACCTGTTCATCAGCCACGATCTCGCCGTCGTGCGTGCCATGGCCGACTACATCATCGTCATGAAGCAGGGCAAGATCGTCGAGGAAGGGCCGACCGAGGCGATCTTCAGCAATCCGCAGGCACTCTACACGCAGACGCTGATGGCCGCGGCCATTGACGTCACACGGTTTCGCTTGAGTGCATAGCGCGACCGGTCAGGACTGCAGCGGATAGTGATTGAAAGGTCCCGAGGCGAATAGACCGTCGTCTGCAGCCACGGCTGCTATGGCTTCGATCTCGATCATCGCCTCGGGCGTTTAGAGCGCTATCATCTCGACGATCGTCTCCGCCGACAGGGCTTGAAAAAACTGCTTCCGGCGGAGTTCAGCGACCTCCTTGAACTTGCTCATGTCCTGCGCTGGATTCAACATAACGCCCGAAGTTGTCCAGGATCGCCTGCCAGCCGTCACGCTGCATCTCGATGGAGTTCTGCGTCTCGGCATCGAATATGGTCGTCACCTTCGTACCGTTGCCTGCGGCTTCGAAGGTCGTACGCGCCTTGCGCCCGTCGCTCATGGCGAATGCGATCGCCTTGTACGGCTCGACCTCTTCGTACACCGCCTCGAAATCGAAGCCGAAACTGCCGTCCTTGGCTTCCATGCGCGCCGTGTAGCCGCCGCCCACCTTTAGATCGGCTTCCGCGCTTGGGCAGCACCAGTCGTCGGAAGCGAAGTTCCACCGCGTGATATCGCCGGGCGTCGTGTAGGCCTCCCAGACGCGTTCGATCGGCGCGGCGATCGTGGTGGCAATGGTGATCTGCTGGTTGGTCATTTGGTTTCCTTGTTGTCGCAGTCGGACGAGATCACGCAGACGGTTTATTGCGTGATTTCGGGCTCGACGAGGTGAGCAAGCTTGCGCAGCGACTCTTGCCAACCGAGATAACATGCCTCGACGGGGATCAGATCGGGCACGTTCTCCTGAACCACCGTCATCTCCGTTCCGACTGAAACGGCCGTCAGCGTGACGGTCACTTTCATCTCGCCCGGAAGGTTCGGATCATCGAACACGTCGCTGTAGACGAGCGTCTCGCCGGGGACGAGTTTCAGATAGGTGCCGCCGAAGGAATGGCTGTGCCCGGTCGTGAAGTTTCGAAACGACATTCTGTGCTTGCCGCCTTCCTTCGCCTCAAGCTCATGCACAGTACAGGTAAAACCGAAGGGCGGGAGCCAACTCGCGACCGCGTCAGGTTCCAGAAATGCGCGGTAGACCTTTTCGGGCTTGGTGGCGAGAACCCGGTGCAGTTTAACGGTGTTGGGCATGATCATCTCCATTCGTTGAGTTCACCAGGGCGTCGTTGCCGTGGATCGGGTTAGCCTGCTGCTGCGGCTTCCAGCGCCGCGATATCGATTTTCTTCATCGTCATCATCGCCTCCATCGCGCGCTTGGCCTTGGCGCGGTCGGGACTGGTCGTCAGTTCCATCAGCCGCTTCGGCGTGATCTGCCAGGAGAAGCCCCACCGGTCCTTGCACCATCCGCAGGCGCTCTCGCTGCCGCCGTTTCCAACGATCGCCTTCCAGTAGCGGTCGGTCTCTTCCTGATCTTCGGTCAGCACCATCAGGCTGACGGATTCGTTCGCCTTGAAATTCGGGCCGCCGTTCAGGCCTAGAAAAGACTGGCCGAGCACTGTGAACTCGACCGTCAGTTCATTGCCTTCCTTGCCGCCGGGATAGTCCGACGCGGCCGCATTCAGCCGATCCACATGGCTGTCGGGAAAGGTGGCGGCATAGAACTCTGCCGCCTTGCGCGCTTCGCCGTGGTCGAACCACAGGCAGGTCACGAGTTTCGTCATTTTTAATCTCCTCGGTTCTTGGGTGGTATTTGTTCGTGCCGCGACTATCAGACCTCAGTCGAACCAGCCCTTGGGCGGCTCGCCGGCCTGAACGGGACCGATGAACGCCATCATAAGGTCGGCCTGGATTACATCGACCGCATATGTGTTCGATGATCTAAACTCGCTCACGGGTCTTTCACCTGGTTTCGTTGCTTCGTGTCCACAGGACGAACAAGTGGTGCGCCTCCCGACAGCCAACCTGTTGTTTTTTTGCCACGCGGCAAGGCCCACCTAACCCGAGTCGATCCATCCAACCGCCGGCTGGTAAGAGCGGGTCGGCGTAGGGCCGGGCCGTTTGCTTCAGCACCGGTTGTCCATATCACGAGGCGTTCGTGGAGAAGGCGCTTGAGGTCCTCGTTGATGCCCGCAGTTTTCGCGGAAACAAACAACAACCTAAAGCGCGCCGCATGAGGCCGGTCAAACGCGACGCGCTTTAGTCGCCCGCCGTCGTTGAAGGTGCTGGTGCACGCTGATCGGCTGCATCGCCTTCGCGGGCAGGCCGGTTCACGGCAAGCACCGACAATTCATGCCGGCGCCCATCTCGCGCGGTCCACATGATCGACTGTCCGGCCGAGAGGCCGATCAGGGCCGTGCCGATCGGCGTAAGGATTGAAACCTTGCCTTCGGAGATGTCCGCATCGCCAGGAAAAACCAGCGTCACCGTTTTCGCATCACCGGTATCGGGCTTGAACGTCACCATCGAACCCATCTGGACGGCGCCCGCGGACATCAAACCATCGGAAACGATGCGCGCTCGCTCGAGTTCGGCGAGCAGGTCATCGGAAGCCTGCGGATTTCGTGCGGCCACGGTGCTCGCAAGCGCCGATAAACGCGCATGGTCCGATTTCGAGATGCGGATGGTCGGCTTGCGCCGCGCCTTGATGTTATCTTGCATTTTCGAATACTCGTATTCTCAGTTGAGCGGGCTGCCTCAAGCATGGTTTAACGGGCCAATTCGAGGCAGATCTTGCTCAAAACCGATGCCCCAGAGCCGGTGCTGGCCTGCCTACGTTCGATGTCGATTTTATGTGCTTGCCCCGCGGCCCGGGGCACATGGCAGCCGAGCCGGGGGTTACGATCCCGCGATGGGGCAAACCCGGAAAAGAAAATCGCGACGGGTCTTTTTTGTGGCGTTCATATAACCGTAGTTGGTGCCGAGATCGGGGAAGTCAAGACGACCCTGTAGCAAGGCGCGGTGATGCCAAGCCGGAACAATTCGACAGCCGGTGAGTTTCCACGATGAAGGGCGATCTGTTTCGGAGGAAACTGCGATGAAACGCGTCCTTGCCCAAAACGTTGTACGGCTGATGCTGGGCGGCGTAACCGCCGGCTTGCTCACGGTCGTCGAGATTCCCAGCCCGGTGGCGCCATTGTCGCTTGTGTCCGAGGCGAGGGCTGCCACCGACGTTTCCGTTTCGATCAGCACATTTTACGATGAACTGTCTTCCCATGGTGATTGGGTTTCGTACCGGGGAGCGACCGTTTTCGTCCCGGTTGATGTACCTGACGATTGGCGTCCATATACCATTGGGCATTGGGTCTATACCGAGCAGTATGGCTGGCTCTGGGTGTCCGACGAGCCGTTCGGGTGGGCGACCTACCATTACGGCCGCTGGGGCTATGCCGACGACATCGGCTGGTACTGGGTTCCCGGCACTCGTTGGGCGCCAGCATGGGTGAGTTGGCGGCGCGAAAGGGAGCACGTCATCTGGGCTCCGCTGCCGCCGCGCCGCGATCCCGATTTGATTTCGATCGAGGTGACCATCGACACCACGCCGGATTTTTACTGGGTAGTGGTCCCCACCCGCGAATTCCTTGCTGACGACATTTCTGTCGTCGTTATCCGTGATGAGCCGGAGTTTGTGCGCATTGTCGAGGCGGCCGAGCCGGCCGGCGACGTGACGATCCAGAACACCGTGGTGATCAACAAAGTCATTGATGTCGATGTGATCGAGAAGGAGACGAACCAGCAGGTGACTGTCGTCGAGGTCAGCGAGACCGAGACGCCCGAGCAGGCCGGCAAATTGGAAAACAATACCGTCACGGTCTTTGAAGGTGAGGTGAAAGCCGATCCCGATGCCAAACCAGCTGAGCTCAAAGACATCGAGGAGGTGAGGCAGGTTCAGGCCGGCCGGAAATCGAAGCCGACCGAAGGCGCAGCAGCGACCGAACAGGCGCCGGCGACCGGCGAACAGGTTGAGCCGGAAGAAACCGCCAAGCCTGAGAAGTCGACGACCGAGCAGCAACCGGCCGTCGAACAGCAGCAGACCGAGCCGGAACAGGCGGCCAAGCCTGAGAAACCGAAGACCAAGGAGCAGCCCGCTGCCGAGCAGCAGGCCGAGCCGGAACAGGCGGCCAAGCCTGAGAAGCGGAAGGCCAAGGAGCAGCCTGCCGCCGAGCAGCAGCAGACCGAGCCGGAACAGGCTGCCAAGCCTGAGAAGCGGAAGACCGAGGAGCAGCCGGCCGCCGAGCAGCAGCAGGCCGAGCCGGAACAGGCGGCCAAGCCTGAGAAGCCGAAGGCCGAGGAGCAGCCCGCCGCCGAGCAGCAGCAGGCCGAGCCTGAGCAGGCGGCCAAGCCCAAACCACAGAAGCAAGAAAACAAAGCGTGCGATCCGCAAACTGGAGCGAACTGCTAGGTGTGCGGGTACAGACTACGGCACCGCGGTCGTTCCACCGCGGTGCCCGTTGAACGGCAACGCCCGCCACGTCGCTCGCAGTGGTTGATCCCGGTTGCTTCAGGCGACCCACGATCTGAGCGCCTACCTCGGCCTTGTGCCGCGCTGCTTCCAGTGTCTTTGAGGACAGTGCCTGAGCTCAAGCCTTGTCGTTCAACGCCGTTTGCCGTGACCGCTGGTGAGATTGCTGCCACGAGGCCGGGTTTGAACTGGCGTGTTGTTGCGGTTTTCGTCGGTGAGTTTGCGCCAGCGAGCAAGGCGCTCGGGAGCCAGCGTACCAGCGGCCAAAGCTGCTTGTACCGCACAGCCCGGTTCATGAGCATGAGTGCAGTCGCGGAACCTGCAGAGCGGGGCAAGCTCGGTAATCTCGGCGAACAGCGTGTCGATGCCGTAAGCCACATCGCTAACCTGCAGCGTTCGCATTCCTGGCGTATCGATCACCCACCCGCCACCTGCAATGGGGTGCAGAGATCGCGAAGTGGTGGTGTGGCGTCCTTTGGCATCGTGTTCGCGAACGTCTCCGGTCTGTTGAGGCAATTGCTGCGCTGATCCGACCAGCGTGTTCACCAGAGTCGATTTGCCCACGCCGGAGGAACCGACCAGTGCAACTGTTTGTCCAGCGCCGCACCAGGCGGCTAAGGCGATTGCGGCATCAGCCGTGCGGGGGTTCAACGTCACTACGATCAGCCCCCGCTGTAGTGCGGCGGCTTGCTTTTCGTACTCCCGGGCGTCAGCCACGGTATCGGCCTTGGTCAGCAGGATCACTGGATTTGTTCCGGCCTCGTTCGCCAGCGCCAGATAGCGCTCTAGCCGAGCGGGGTTGAAATCAGCATTGCATGAGGTGACGATAAACAACGTGTCGACGTTGGCTGCGGCAAGCTGCGGCACCTTGGTGCCCGTGCGGCGTTCCAGCACTGCCTTGCGCGTCAGGCGGCGGTGCAGCAGGTGGGCATGGGGATCGGCAAGGACCCAGTCGCCAACGGCGTAATCGCCAGTATTCGTATGCGTCGGCAGCGTCAGATCCATTTGCCCTGTTTGAGATATGCCGGTCAGGCGATCACGGTGCACCGTTGCAATACGCATTGGGACGAGGTTTGCCTCATGCGGACCCAACTGATCGCCGAAAAAATCCGTCCATCCCAGGCTCGCGAGGGACATTGATCGAGTGGCGGCGGAGTGATCCGTCATGGCTTTGGCCAAAGGCACGGCGTCGCAGACATCGGACAGTATCCTTGGCAAAATGAGGTGAGCGCGAAAAACAGCCACTCAGGGATGGGCGCGATTGTTCGCGCCGTTGTATGGGCGGCATTGGCAAGATTTGGCAATGCTCGTCATCCGCCGCTCTATAACTCTCGACAACACTGCCTTGCAGCTCCCGCTCGCTCATCACGCCAGTCCCGACCTGCAATCTCCTGTGCTGTCGAACGCGAGAGATCGGCAAACATAAGCAGGAGCGAGATTCCTACTTTGCCAGACCAGGACATTTTAACTTAGCCGCTACAGGTCAAAGTTGCATAAAATGCGGATCGGAACTTGGGTCGCCCGGTAGTCTAAATGTTCCCCAGATCGAAACGTGCCGAGCCTTCATTGGTCGGGGTGATTTCTGGCGACGTCGCCGCCCGCCGTAAGCCATCTTGCGTCGAACCAGCGGTCCGCCGGCCCGTCATAGGGCAGGCGCGTGACATCCCAGTGGCTAACGAAGCGCGCGTAGGCTTCCCACACCGGTGGACCGCCACCGATGAAGACGACGCGGCCCGCAAAGCGCTGGAGCGTGTCCTCCGGATCCATGCTGGAGCGAACGACGACAAGTTCCCGATCCGCGCGAGCAAAATCGGGAACGCTCGCGATCGTCTTGGGACCGGCGAGCAAGACGTGCCCTCTGGTGAGGTCGAAAAATCGCGCAACGTCAGCGACAAACTCCGGCGATCGGTTGCCTTCCCAGGGAAGGCCCCCTTTGAGGCCGAGCTGTCCCGCTTGGCCGATGGCACAGACAACTCTAACGACAGTCTTCTTCATGACTACTCCACCGATAGTCGGTCTAATCGCATTCGCAACGTTTGCACGTCATGCGGCGCCACGTGCTTTCGTAAGATGACCCAAACAGCCTCGAACACCGCACCCTTACTCCGCTGCGGTTGGCTGGTCCACCGTCTCGTTGAGGAGGTGGTTTTGAGTGATGGTCGTCGGCGGCCGGACTATGGAATTGGCGCATTCAGGACGTGCGTCGGTTATTTCGGAATCCTCTAATTCAGCGCCGCAGTTTCGAGGACCTGTGCCTTGCCTTGCTTGACAGAGGACTTCTCGCGACCGCAATGTCTCGTGATGCAGACGATTATTTGGAATAGAATTGCGCGTGGTGCGGCCGCCGGGGCAATCGTCCTGATGATTGGCACAAATGTGCCCGGGTCGGCGCGTGCCGACGGCTCACTCCTTCTCACAAGCCCGTCCCAGCCAGGCAATGTCGGCGACGCGATGCTGGCAGCCGCCAATTATCATGATTCCGGCGACTATGATCGCGACCTTGCGGCAGTGGCGAAGCAGGCAGGCGATTGGGTCGTCAAGCGCGCTATGGAGGTGCCTCGCCCCGCGCTGGTGCTCGATATCGACGAGACGGCTTTGGCCAACTGGGAGGTGATCACACGCGACAACTTCGGCCGTCCGATCGGGGGCGCCTGCGACATCGCAATCGACGGTCCCTGTGGCTGGGCCGCCTGGGACCAACTCGCGAAGGATCCGGCCATCGACCCTGTGCTGGAGGTCTTCCGGCAGGCGCGAACGGCGAAAGTCGCAGTATTCTTCATCACCGGACGTCCGGAGGACCAGCGTCAGGCGACCAAACAGAACCTGCAATCGGCGGGCTATGCCGGCTATGAGCAACTTTACATGGTCCAGCCTGGAGCCAAATATGCTTCCGCTGCAGATTTCAAGGCACCCATAAGAGCCGAAATCGAAAAGGCCGGCTACACGATAATTGCCAATATCGGTGACCAGCCATCCGACCTGTTCGGGGGGCATGCCGAGAAGCTGTTCCTGCTGCCGAATCCGTTCTACAGGGTTCGCTGACGGCCTGTATTGCGCAAGCCCGGACGCTAGGCTGCTTGCCGTGCAACGATCTGCGCTGCCCAACGAAATGCATACAATCCTCGGAGCATCACTGGGGAAAAACCAGAGTTGGCGCATTGTGCCGTTTCGGAAGGCAGCAGATAATCGGCGATTAGATCGATAGGCGGGCTGCATTATCTCTGGTCCCTTCCGGGCTTGAACAGCACAGAGCCGATTCACAGAATTTTGCCGAAGCAGAAGTTTCGGCGGATGCCTCGAAGGCAAATCATCGACTTCAAAGGGCAGGGCGCCGGCGATGCCTCCTCCAGCTTCAACGGCCTTAGACGTTCTGGCTAATACTAGGCCGATCCCGCAGTCGTCATCTAATCGCTTTGTCCCATCCCGCACCCGAAGGACGCGTTGGCTGAGTTCCGCCGCGTACTGAAGCTCGGCGGCTGGTGTTCATGGAGCATGGCGGCGGGGAAACGCCGCTCGAGCACACTGCAAAGGCGTCTTGACGGACTGTGGGGCTGGCTCCCGGTGCTGCCATCTGACGCGCGAGCGAGCGTGGCTGATCACGGGCGCCGGTTTCACCATTCATCACCAGGACCCGTGCGACTCTGGCAGCTCGGAATTCACACTTCGTGGGAAGCGCTCCCCGCCGCTGAAACAAACGAAACACTTCGAGTTCGGCGCGGAAAAACCCCTGAAACAGCGATGGTTTAAATCCAACGGCACCGCTGCACCCCGCGGCGCCAATCAATGGAGTATTGCGATGTCGAGAATGCGAACAGCTTACCGCTCATTTCGGAATTACCGGATTCACCGCATGGCGGAACGGACCCTTGCGGCAATGGACGATGCCCTCCTGAAGGACATCGGGATCAGCCGGTCCGAGATTGGCTTGGTGGTCCGCGGCTTGCAGCGCGGCCAAGAAGACAAGGCGGGCTGAACCATGAAGCTTTCATTTAGGCTCCCGCTACTGGCCTGTGCGAGCGCGGCCGCCCTTCTGGCGGCGCCCGCCGCGAATGCCCATGAAACGGGCGTTCCGCACCGCCAGGCCAAGGCGGCGGTTGCAGAGGATTCGACAAGCGTCCCGCTAGTCGAAAACCTCGGCAGTCATTCCTACCCTGTCACCACCGCCAACCCGCTGGCGCAGGCCTATTTCAATCAGGGCCTGCGCTGGGCGTGGGCATTCAACCACGCCGAAGCGCAACGCGCTTTCAGGGTCGCGCAGAAGCTGGACCCGACCTGCGCCATGTGTTTCTGGGGCGAGGCCTACGTGCTCGGCCCCAACATCAACGCCGGCATGGGCCAGGAGGCGGCAGCGAATGCTGCCGAAGCCGTCGCGCAGGCGCGCAAGCTAGCGCACCTCGCCTCCAGCCGGGAAAAGGATCTTATCGCCGCGCTCTCCAAGCGCTACAGCGCCGATACTTCGGCCGATCAGGGTGCCCTGAACCAGGCCTATGCCGCGGCGATGGCGGAACTGGCAGACCGCCACCCGCAGGACGACGAGATCGCCACGCTCTACGCTGACGCGCTTATGAACCTGATGCCGTGGGACTACTGGCTTGACGGCGGGGCAACGCCAAAGCCGGACACGGCCAAGCTTGTGGCCTCGTTGGAGCGGGTGCTGGCGCGCAATCCGGATCATGCCGGTGCGATCCATCTCTATATCCATGCCGTCGAAGCATCCACGACGCCGGAAAGGGCCGAAGCTCATGCCGACCGGCTTGCCGCCCTCATGCCCGGCGCCGGACACATCGTGCACATGCCAGCGCACATCTATCACCAGGTCGGCCGGTGGATCGACAGCCTGGAGATCAACCGCGAGGCGGTGGCAGCGGACGAGGCCTATTTCGAGCGCGTCGGCATAGCGCCGGAGAGCACGCCCGGTGTCTACACGGACGGCTATTATCCGCACAACCTGCATTTCCTGATGACCTCCGCACAGATGGCGGGCGACGTCGAGGCAATCGCCGAGGCGGCCAAAAAGCTCGAATCGCTGGTCTCCAATACCACGGCCAGCAAGGTGGCCGGGCTGCAGCCGATCAAGGCGGCGACCTATTTTGCCCACGCCCAGTATAGCGATCCCGAGGCCATACTCGCGCTGCCGCTGCCGGCAAACGCCTTGCCTTATGTCAACGCAACCTGGCGATATGCGCGGGGCGTCGCCTTCGCCGCAAAGGGTGCGAGCGAGGCGGCGCGCGCCGAGACCGCCGCAATCCGCAAGCTCGCTGCCGAGACCGATTTTTCCACGGAAACGGCGGGAGGACTTCCGGCGCCGGATTTGCTGGAATTGAGCGCGCTGATCGTGGAGGCCCGCATTGCCCAGCACCAGGGCAACCTGCGGGAAGCGCGCGATAAGCTTGAGGCGGCGGTCGCGATCGAGGACGGCCTTGCCTATATGGAACCGGCCTACTGGTATTATCCGGTCCGACAGACCCTCGGCGCGGTCTACATGGCCATGGGTGAGCACGAGGTGGCCGCGGCAGCCTTCGCGCACGTCCTGGAACAGACGCCAAACAACGCCTGGGCGTTGTGGGGCCTGCGCGAGGTTTTCCGCAGGACCGGCAGGACAGCGGATGCCGAAGAGATGGATGCGCGCTTCAAGGCCGCCTGGGTGGGAGCGCCGGATTTTCTCGGCATCGAACGGCTCTGACCCGCTCTTAAGGTGCCGGCGTCGTTGTCGGCTCAGGAAACGTGTCGCAGCCTCGCAACCCCGGCTGCGACACGCAATCCCAGGTTGAAAATGACATGCTTGGCCGGTAACTGCGCTCCAGTGCCACACGTCATAGTAGAAACGCACCCGAAGATCAGAGGTTGAGAGGACTACCCGCCTGGAGCCACAAACCGCATAAGCCGCAGGGGCCGAGGCGCTGGTTCAACCAGCCAGTGGCGCGATCAAGCGTAGAGGTAACCCATGCCGCGGATCGTCCTGATCACCTCGGGCTTCGAGGGATCGACCTCGATTTTCTTCCGCAGGCGCGAAACGCGAATGTCGATGCTGCGATCGAAGGGATCCCACCCGCGGTCATGGGCGAGTTCGAGCAGTTGATCGCGGTTGAGTACGCGTCCGCGATGTTCGCTGAATACTTTCAGAAGCCGGAACTCCATCGGGGTGATCGCTATTTCGATTCCCTCGGCATTGTATAATTTGTGTGCGTCCGGGTCGAAGCGGCACTTGCCGAACTGGAGCTGGTGAGGGCCCGGAGTACTCGCTTTCCCCGCAGCGCGTTCGCTCGCCGATGTCCTGCGCAGCACGGCCTTGACCCGCGCCAGCAGCTCCCGCAGGTCGACGGGCTTCGCGACATAGTCGTCGGCGCCAATCTCCAATCCGACAACGCGGTCGACGATTTCCGCCGATCCGGTCAGCATGATAATGGCAACGTCTGAGTGCTCTCGTAGATATCGCGCCAGCGAGAGGCCATCCTCACCTGGCATTCGGATATCCAATATGACCACATCGACGTGCTGGCTCTCAATAAGTTCACGCAGGGCAGGCCCCGCGTTGGCGGGCGTCACGGCATAGCCATGGTGCTCCAGATATTCCGCTACCGTGTAGCGGATATCCGGTTCGTCATCGCAGACCACTACATGTGCGTGCGTCGTCAAGATCGACCACCGAGCAACCAGCCTGATGGATAAGCTGCCTCTAAAGTGACGTGCAAATCAACGGGTCTGTCAAGCATTGTTGTTGACCAGATTAGAGACAAACGAACGGAGCTCGTTCGGTTTGATCGGTTTCTCGAGATAGGGCCGTTTCGCGGCGCGCAGGAACATCTGCGCGTCCGGACTGATCGTGTCCCCCGTCAGGAAGGCTAACCTGTCGAGTTCAGCCGGATGGAGCTTGGCAATCTGGTTGAACAATCCCCGTCCGTCCATATCAGGCATTTTCAGATCGCTCAGGATCACCGCGAAACTGCGGTTCTTGAGGTGCAGCAGCGCTTCTTCGCCGGATCTGGCAATGGTGACGTCAAAACCATCTCGCCTGAGCACCTCAGCAATCAGCTCACCCACTTCCTCTTCGTCGTCCACCACCAGACAGGCAATGCCGGTTGAATTTGGGAGCTCGTCTTCGGCCGTTTCGGTTCCTTCATCGAGATGGTCCGAAGCAGGCAGCGAAAGTATGAAGGTCGAGCCACCCCCCTCGGGGGATTCGACCTCGATGGTTCCTCTATGGGATTGAACGATCCGATGACAAAAGGACAGCCCGATCCCAGTCCCTGCCCCAATCTCCTTGGTCGTGAAGAACGGCTCGAAAATGCGGGGACGTATCTCTTTGGGAATTCCCGGACCCGTGTCGGCAACGCTGACGACTATGTTGCCGGTTGTGGGATGAAGCCGCGTTGAAACCGTGATTGTCCGTCGTGCTTCCCAGCCGTGCAACGCCTGTTCTGCATTGACAAGCAAGTTGATCAGCACCTGGCCAAGCTGATCGGGATCCGCCCAGATCAGGGGAAGACCAGGTTCAAGATGAACTGAAAGCCCGATGTCCGACGATCGAATCGAATAGCTCGCCACTTCGACCGCTTCGGAAATGATGTCATCGATCGCAACGTTTGAGGTTCGCGTCGGCTGCTGTCTGGCCATAGCCAGGAATGTCTTGACGATCCTGGCGCAGCGTTCGGCTGCCTTACTTATCTTGTCGGCGCGTTCCACGACCTTGGCGTCGGCAGCGGTCTCCTTCAACAGCGATGACAGGCCAAGCACCACCGAGAGCGGATTGTTGAGCTCATGCGCCACCCCGGCCAGCAATCCACCGAGCGCCGACATTTTTTCGTTCTGGTGCAGCGTCTCGCGCTGCCGCTCCAATTCCTGCTGCATGTCGATACGGTCGGTGAGATCGTAGGCGTGGGAAACGATCACCTTCTCACCGTGGTAATCGATCAGTCGAGACGAAATCGAGCACCAGCAGGTACCACCGTCCTTGCGTTTGAGCTGGGTTTCGAAATCGTCGACCAACCCCGTCGCGAGCAGCCGCTCAACGTATCGCCTCCGCTCTGAAGGGTCGACATAATAGTCGACGGCGCTGGTGACGTCGCCGAGCAGCTCAACGGTGGCGGGGCTGCGGTAAAGCAGCTTCCCGTCATGCGCGCGGGTCATCTGGATGTTGACGGGGCAGGCTTCGAGGACTTTACGGACCAGTTCGTCCGCTTCCTTGGCGGCCTCCTCGGCCCGCTTGCGCTCTGTAATGTCGACACGGGTGACCACGAACCCGCCTTCGCGGGTCGGACAGTTCGAGACGAAAAACCAACGCCCGTCCGTATGACGGAATTCCTGTTGCCGGAATTCGCGGCGGTCCCTTGCCCTCTCGGCAAGCCAGTCGTCGATCTTGTCGGGTGGAACCGGAAACTGGTTGCGCTCTGCGGTCACGCGGAGGAAATCGAACCAGTTCACCCCGGGAATGAGCACATCCGCGCTTATCGCGTGCATCTGGCGGTACCTACTGTTGGCCAGCACCAGGCAATCGTTCCTGTCGTAGAGGGCAAACCCTTCGGCCAGAGATTCGATCGCGTCGATCAGCCGCTCGTTGGCCTTGCGCGTTTCTTGCTGGGCGGTGATCATGTCGGTGATATCAGTCGTGTTCGACACTATCACCTGCCTTCCCTGGAAATCGATCAGGCGAGCGGAAATCGAAGCCCAGAAGGCCTTGTTCTCGGTGTCGTACTGCTGGACTCGAAAATCATCGATCCTGCCCTTTTCGATCAGGGTGCGCTCCAATATCGCGCTATAGTCTGGATCGACATACTGGTCGGTTATCCGAGGACGGTCGGCGTAGAGATCTCTGGTAGCAGGATTGCGGTAGAGCGTTTCTCCCTCGAACGTGGTCATGCGTATCGGCGAAGGGCAGGCATCGAGCACCTTTTGCAGCAGTGTCGTGGCGTCGCGCTCGAAAGCCTCGGCCTTCTTGCGCTCGCTGATGTCGGTGCGCGTTACGACGAAGCCGCCAAGATCGGTGGGATGAATCGATACCGAGTGCCATTTGCCGTCGGAGAGGGGGACCTCGAAATGGGAGTGGAACTCGATCCGGCTTTGGAGCCGCTCGTCGAGCCACTCATCCTCGCGCCCAACCGCATTGCGGTACACGCCGCGCCTGGCGGATTCGCGAAGGAGTTCGTTCCATTCCACGCCCGGTTCGACGAGATCCCAAACCGGGCGGTTCAGCTCGCGGTAAAGGCTGTTGCACATGACCAGGCGGTGGTCTTCGTCGTACAGCGCGAATCCCTCGGAGAGTGATTCAACGGCGTCCGCGAGCATCTCCCGCGCCGCGGCGACTTCGCCGTCACGCTTCTTCTGCTTGGTCACATCGGCGATGCCGGCGAGAACCACCCGCCGGCCCTGGAATTCGACGATCCTGAGATTGCCCGTGGCCCAGAACTCCTGGCCGTCGGGTCTTTTGAGGAGCACCTCGCAATTTTCGACGACGCCCTTTTGCATGAGTTCCCGATTGATTTCCCGGTGCTTCTCGGGATCGACAAAGTAATCGCCAAGCCGCACCGTCTCGCGTTGCGCCTTCTTGCTCCATCCAAGCAGCCGTTCGGCAGCATTGCTCTGGTAGATGAGTTCCCCCGAACTTGCGTCGTTCATCCATACCGGCAACGGATGATGCTTGATCAGGAAACCGAACAGATCCTCGCGCTGCTTGCGTTCCGTGATGTCCAATACCCCGATGATGAGCGAGGGGCGCCCACCGTAGACGCCGCGACGGCAGTTGGTCGAACACCAGACGGCCGATCCGCTTGTGTTTCTAAGCTGGATTTCGTGATCCCGGACGATCTCGCTGTTGCTGGCGAGAGAACTGATTTCATCGAATTCGCCAGAATTCACGAAATGATCCGTCAGGAATTGCGGCTCGTTCGGCGTCCATTTTCGGCCAAGCAGGTTCGACGCATCGAGGCTTTCGTAGAGGATCTGCCCGCTTCCCGCGTCCACCACCCAAACCGGCAGCGGGTGACTGTCCGTGATGCAGCGGAATATCTCGGCGTTCTCCTGGTGCGCGATCTGCGCTCGCTTCATCTCGGTAATGTCGACGCTTACCAGGGCCATGCCGCCATCCGGCCGAGGATGTGCGGTGAGCAACTTCCACCGGCCATCCAATGTCTCGGCTTCAACTGGAGCGTCGTCGATTTGCGTCCATCGCGCCGCGGCGCTTTCAACAAATGCGTTGCCCGGCTCGATGGGGCGGCCGTCGAAACTCTTTAGACGTGAGAGGGCTTCGGCGACTGCGGCAATGGCGTCCGTCGGCTGCATCTCGCCGCGGTCGAGCCGCCGGCTTCCAAATATCTGCGGATTGCTGTCGACGAGAACATGGTTGGCGTCAAAAAGGGCATAGCCTGTGTGTGTGGATGGCACCGGATTATCAGGCCGCATGGTCGTTCCCTTTGTTCGCGTGATCCCGCGAGGGCGGATAATAGCCCCTCTTTGTTTCAGCACGCGTTCGGGCGACGCGTGATTTGTTTCAACTGTTTCGGCGCGTAGGAGACATCGCCGGCGCTGACGTGTCGCCTGTCATCCCCGTGGGGGCGCGCTGAAACAAACGAAACACTCCCACCACACCACAGAAAAACGCCTGAAACGAAGGCGGTGTAGGACAAGAAGAGCCGCAGATGCGGCAGATTCAACCGGCGAAGCGCAAATGTCCAGCGCCCAGGATGAACAATCTAGTCTTGGCGAGTGTCGACGCGTCTTGCTCTGAAACCTGAGGGTTCAATATGGATAAACCAGTTACTTCCCACGATTTCCCCGACCGGCTCCTCGCGAGCCTTATTGACCAAAACCATCCGGCCTATGAAGAGGCTCGCGGGCTCTACAACGCCATGATCGACAAGCGGCCGCGCTGGATCATCCCCTGCGCCGAGGTCGCTGATGTCGTCGCGGCAGTCAATCATGCCCGGGAGAAGCAGTTGCTTCTTGCCATTCGCGGCGGCGGCCACAGCGGTCCGGGCTTCGGCAGTTGCGACGGCGGAATGGTCATCGACATGTCGCCGATGAATCGGGTCGATATTGATCTCGGGACCAGCACGGTCCGCGTCGAGGCCGGCTGCACCCAAGGCGATGTCGACCGCGCCACCAGCGCTCATGGGCTGGCGGTGCCGGCTGGCCTCGTCTCGTCCACAGGCATCGCCGGACTGACGCTGGGCGGCGGCACTGGCCATCTAACGCGCAAACACGGCCTCACCATCGACAATCTGCTTGCGGCCGAGGTCGTGCTGGCCGATGGCAGCGTCGTGACGGCAAGTGAGAACGAACACCCGGAGCTGTTCTGGGCGCTGCGCGGCGGCGGCGGCAACTTCGGCGTCGTGACGCGCTTCACATTTCAGGCGCATCCGGCGAAGGATGTCTATGCCGGGCCGATCTTCTTCGACATCGAGCATACCGCAGAGATCATGCGCTGGTACCGCGGCTTCCTGCCCGGAGCGCCGCGAGAGCTCGGGATGTTCTTCGGCATCAAGACGGTGCCCTCCTGCGACCCTTTCCCGCGCGAGATCTGGGGAAGGCGCGTCTGCGCGCTGATAAGCTGCTACAACGGCGCGGAGGAGGACGGCATCCGGGCGATGCAGCCCGTGCGCGACGCGCTTCCCGGGCCACTGATGGACGGTATGATGCAGATGCCCTTCGTCGATCTGCAGGCGCTGTTTGATCCGCTGCTGCCGAAGGGCTTGCAGTGGTACTGGAAGGGCGATTATGTCGACGAGCTGTCCGATGCGGCCATCGCAGCCCATGCCGAGCACGGCTCGAAGACGCCGAGCGAACTGTCGCTGATGCATCTCTACCCCATCGACGGAGCGGCCCAGGAAGTGGCTCCGGACGCTACCGCCTGGGGAGCGCGGCGAGCGCGCTGGTCCATGGTTATCGCCGGCATCGACCCCGACCCGACGAAGGCGCCCGCACTGAGGCGCTGGGCAAGCGAGTATTGGGCCGCGGTGCACAAGCACAACCCGCATGGTGGCGCCTATATCAACTTCATGATGGATGATGAAGGCGAGGCGCGTGTACGCGCCGCCTACGGCGCCAACTATGAGCGGCTCGTCGCGGCCAAGCGCCAATACGATCCGGCGAACCTCTTCCGCGTCAACCACAACATCCGGCCGTAAGCCGAGGCTGAGCCTGTCCGTCCTTAGGTCGAGCCGAGGCGGACAGGCCTGTGGCATGCGCAAGCCGGTGTCGCGCCATCGAGGACGATCATCCACAAAATGCGTCCCGCCCGTCGCGCGTGCCTCTGAAACAAACGAAACACTCCCACCGCGATGCAGAAAAACGCATGAAACGAAAGCGGTGTATGACAATAAGATCCGAAGACGCGGAAGAATAAACGGACGAAACGAAAATATCCAGAGCCTAAGACAGGACATCTAGTCTTGGCGAGGGTCGACGTTTTTTGCTCCGAAACCTGAGGTTCAAAATGCATAGGCCGGTTGCTTCATACGATTTCCCCGACCGGCTCCGCGCGAGCCTTGTTGGCAAAAACCACCCGGGCCATGAAGGGGCTCGCCGGCTCTTGCAACGCCATGATCGACAAGGGGCAGACGTCACCCCCGCTACGCGACGGCTGATCGGCAACAGCCGCCATTCGTACGGCCGCGCTGACACTGCCGATTGGTGATGATCTCGGCTGCCATTGAGCAGCCCACCCAACAGCGCACGAACGCAACAAGAGACCGTGCGCTGAACAACCTGCCGCCGCACATCCAGGAGGATAGTGGTTGGTCGGTTTGCCCAAAGGGCATGAAAAGACGGCCTCATCGATGCGGTGCGGGGCACGGCGCGTTGAGGCCAAACGCTAACCCTCAAAAATGGAGAATTGAAATGCTCAAGATCGTTCTTGCCACTGCCACCTTGCTGTTTGCCTCCGGCATGGCTTTTGCCGGCAGCGACCACTATGGCTCCGACTACAGCCATGGCTCCTTCTATCCGAAGACCGGTGACCATTCGATGGTGTCCGACAACGGCTACGCGCTCGACCCGAGCGGCACAGCGAGTGTCGACACGACCGACAGCGCACCGACCTCGGCAGGAAAATCGGTCTTCGATAAGCCCGCACCAGGTTACGGACAGGGGATGTGGGGGAGCCGATAAGAGCGTTCGGCCACACGGTCGGGATTCGACTTCCAAGCGGCGGGCTCGCCCGCCGCTTGGAATCACCTCACGCCCAGCGGAGGGAAGATCCTTTTCGATCTCGTAGCGTGGGCTGGAGCGGCCTTGGTTGCGCAGCCCGATCGGGTGCGTCTCAGGAGAACTCTCCTCGGCCCGAGCTTTGCGAGCGGCATCTCATTTAATCTGAAGCCGCGCCCAGTCGTGAGTAAGCACCGCCACGCGCCACCAGTTCATCATGCGGACCTTGTTCGACGATGCCTGTATCGGCGACCACCACGATGCGATCGGCATTGCGGATCGTCGCCAGCCGGTGCGCGATAACCAGCGTCGTTCGGCCCTGCGCAAGCTCTGCCAGCGACTGCTGGATCTCCCGCTCGGTCTGCGTGTCGAGTGCCGACGTCGCCTCGTCCAGGATGAGGATGGTCGGGTTCTTCAGGAACATACGCGCGATTGCCAGGCGCTGCTTCTGACCGCCCGAAAGTTTTACGCCGCGCTCGCCGATGATCGTATCGAGGCCTTCCGGCAGCGAGGCGATCAGTTCGTCGAGGCGCGCGCGGCGCGCCGCCTCGACGATCTCGCTCTCGACCGCGTCCAGCCGGCCATAGGCGATGTTCTCGCGGATCGTGCCGCCGAACAGGAACACGTCCTGCTGGACGATACCGATCTGGCCGCGCAACGAAGCCAGCGTCATATCGCGGATATCCAGACCGTCGATGGTGATGGACCCGCTGTCGACCTCGTAAAAACGCGGCAGCAGCGAGCACAGGGTGGTCTTGCCGGCGCCGGATGGCCCGACGAAGGCGATGGTCTGTCCTGCTGCGATGTCGAGATTGATGTTCTTCAAAACCGGCCGTTCGCCGCTATAGCCGAAGCTGACGTCCCGGTAGCTGATGTCACCCCGGAGTGTCGGTGCGTCAATTGCGCCGGGCCGATCCGCGATGTCCGGTTCAGTGTCGAGGAGGGCTGCATAGCGGCGAAATCCGGCGATGCCTTTCGGATAGGTTTCAATCACCGAATTGATCTTGTCGATCGGCCGGAAGAACACATTGACCAGGAGCAGGAAGCCAACGAAGCCGCCACTGGAAAGTTCGCCACGCAGCACGAGGTAGCTTCCGGCGATCATCACCACCAGTTGGATCAACCGCATGCTCATGTAGCTCAGCGACGTGCTTGCGGCCATGATGCGATAGGCATCGAGCTTGGTTTTGCGGTAGCTGGCGTTGTCGCGCGCGAACAGGTTGCGCTCGTGGTCTTCATTGGCGAAAGCCTGCACCACCCGCATGCCGCCGACATTCTCCTCGATGCGAACGTTGAAATCGCCGACCCGCCCGTAAAGCGCCTGCCAGTTGCGCGTCATGCGCGCGCCATAGCGGCTTGTCACCCAGGCGACCAGCGGCACAATTGCCGCCGTAATCAGCGCAAGCTGCGGATTGACCAGGAACATCAGCGCGAAGGCGCCGATGAACGTCATGATCGCGATGAACAGGTCTTCCGGGCCATGATGGGCAACCTCGCCGATTTCCTCCAGGTCCTTGGTGACCCGGGCGATGAGGTGACCGGTCTTGTGATTGTCATAGAAGCGGAACGAGAGCTTCTGCAGGTGATCGAAGCTCTTCCGGCGCATCTCGGTCTCGATGTTGATACCGAGCATATGGCCCCAATAGACCACGACCGCCATCAGTCCGGTGTTCACGACGTAGATGGCAAGCAGGCCGGCCGACGCAGCAAGGATCAGCAGCCACTGCTGAGTCGGCAACAGCTCGTCGACAAACAGCTTGACGGCCATCGGAAACCCGAGTTCCAGCAGGCCAGACAGAACCGCGCAGCAGAAATCCAGGATGAACAGACCTCTCCAGGGGCGGTAGTAGGCGAAAAATCTGCGCAGCATGGGGACGCTTTTTCTGTTCGAAGGTCTGGCCTGCCAGGAAGCATGGCTATGCGAGGGCCGTCGTTAAAGGCATTTCTTGCGGCGACTGCTCAGCGGCGCCGACTTGTCCGAACGGATAGCTTACGATAAGTGGAGTGTAAACATCATATTATGAGGTCTCCATGCTGACTGCAACCACGCGCTGCGAAACGCCGAATGCGGGCAAATATCTCCAGCAGCTTTGCAAGCATTTCGCGCACAAGGTCGAGGTCGCCTATGGCGATGGGCATGGGCAGTGCCGGTTCTCCTGCGGCACGGCTACCATGAATGCCGGTCTCGAACGGCTGGACATAGTGGTGGAAGCGGCCGACACCACCGCATTGACCGAGACCAAGCAGGTCATCGAATCGCATCTCTTCCGGTTCGCCTTCCGCGAAAATCTCCAGCCGCTGGCCTGGCGCGATTGAAGCGTCGTCTTCGCTACGGAGCATGCTCATGAGATGGCTCAAGTCGGTCCTGGCCTTGCCGGCATTGGCGCTTTTCCTCGTTCAGGCGTTCGCAACCGAGATCGAGACCGCGAACGGCCCGGTAACGGTCGGCAAGACGCCGCAAACGCTCGCGGTGTTCGACATTGCGGCGGTCGATACGTTGAACAGCCTGGGCGTGAAGATCGCCGGCTTGCCCGATAAGCTCTATGTGCCCGAACTCGCCGGGTTGAAGGACGGCGCGGAAATCGTCGGCACCATCTTCGAGCCCGATCTGGAGGCGCTGAGCGCGCTGGCGCCGGACCTGATCATTGTCGGCGGGCGCTCCTCGCCGCAACTGGCGGCGACCAGCCAGATTGCGCAGAGCATCGATATGACGATGAATGGCGATGATCTGTTCGCGCAGGCGAAGCAGCGCCTGACGGCCTACGGCGCTCTCGTCGGCAAGCCGGCCGAGGCGGCGGCGCTTGCTTCGGAACTCGATGAGGCGCTTTCGTCCACACGTGCCGCCGTCAAGGGCAAGGGCACGGCACTGATCCTGATGACCAGCGGCCCAAAGGTGACCGCCTACGGCAAGGAGTCCCGCTTCGGTTGGCTGCATTCGGCGCTCGAGCTCACGCCGGCGGTCGAGGATGTCGAGGCCGCCACCCACGGCGAAGCGATCTCCTTCGAGTTCCTCCGCCACGCCAATCCGGACTGGCTCATCGTGCTCGATCGCGCCGCGGCGATCGGCTCGGGGGAGCAGAACGCCAGGGCGACGCTGGACAATGAACTGGTGGCCGAAACCACAGCCTGGAAGAAAGGGCAGGTGGTCTACATGCCGGCAGCCGATTTCTACATCGCCGCAGGCGGCGTCCAGTCGACGAAGCGCGTGCTTGAGACCATTCGAGACGCTTTCTCGCGGACCCAATGACCGCCGGATCGCTTGGCTCTCAAGGCTTCGCCTATCAGGCAATCGGCGCCGCAACCCTGCTGGCGCTGTTTGTGGCCAGTCTGTTCGTCGGCGTCGGACAGCTTGCCATAGGCAGTCTGGCCTCCGATCCGGAAGCCTTGCGGCTGATCATGATCAGCCGCTTGCCGAGGACGTTGGCGGCACTTCTGGCCGGCAGCGCCCTGGCCATCGCAGGGCTTGTGATGCAGACGCTTGCCCGCAACCGTTTCGTCGAGCCTTCGACGGCTGGAACCGCGCAATCCGCGGCACTCGGCATACTGGTGGTGACGCTGGTTTGGCCCGATGCATCGCTTGGATGGAAGGCAGCCGGCGCGGCGGTGACCGCTCTCGCCGGGACATCCGTTTTCCTTATGCTCGCGCATAGGTTGCCGCCTACACAACCTTTTCTCGTTCCGCTGTTCGGATTGGTCTATGGCGGCGTTATTGGCGCCGCCGCGATCTTTGCCGCTTGGCACCTGGACCTTCTGCAGTATCTCGAAGTGTGGATGACGGGGGAGTTTTCCGGCATCCTGCGCGGGCGCTATGAACTGTTGTGGGTTGCGGGCGCACTGGTCGTATTGGCCTGGTGGACGGCCGACCGCCTGACGATGCTTTCGCTGGGCAGGGACGTCAGCATAGGGCTCGGCCTGAACTATGCCGGCATGCTTCGGCTCGGCCTGGTCATCGTCTCGGCCATCACCGCGCTGACCGTGGTCGTCGTCGGAACGATCCCGTTCGTCGGCCTTGTCGCGCCCAACATCGTATCACGCTTCGCCGGCGAAAACCTGCGCCACACCTTGCCGTGGGTCGCCGGCGGTGGCGCGGCGCTGGTGCTTGCCTGCGATATCATGGGCAGGCTCATCCGTTTCCCCTACGAGGTTCCGGTCGGCACGATCCTCGGCGTCGTCGGGGCGGTGCTGTTCCTCGTCCTGCTGCTTGGCCGAAACAGCAATGACTGAAGTTTTGATGCAACGCGGCCTAATGCGGCACGAGGGCCGCCTCGCGATGATGGCGGCGGTCGCAGTGCTGGTCGGCGTAGCCTTCATGACGATCGGCCTGCGTGGCAATCTCGCCTTCGTGGTCGAACTGCGTGCCGTGCGGCTGGCGGCGATGGTTCTGGTCGGCGTAGCGGTGGCGGTTTCGACGGTCGTGTTTCAGACCGTTTGCGCCAACCGCATCATCACGCCATCGATCATGGGCCTGGATGCGCTCTACGCCTTCTGCCAGACGGCGCTGGTTTTTGCGCTGAGCGGTTTCGGCTTTGCCGGCATCGATCCCCGCCTGCACTTCTTCGGCAATTTCACGGCGATGACCAGCCTCGCGCTGGCGCTGTTCCTGCCGATGCTTCGCCGGCGTTTCGACCTGACGCTGATGCTGCTGACGGGCGTCGTGCTGGGCGTGCTGTTCCGATCGCTGACGACGTTGCTGGCGCGGCTGCTGGATCCGAACGATTTCGCCGTACTGCAGGGTACGGTCTTCGCCAGCTTCAATGCGGTGGAACCCGATCTCCTGCTGTTGGCCGGCGTGATCACCGTGGCGGGTGTCGCCATCGCCTGGCGGGCGCGACATGTTCTCGATGTGCTCGCGCTGGGCACCGACACAGCCATCGGGCTCGGCTTGGCGTGGCGCGGCACGGCTGCCGGGCTGCTGGTTGTTGTCGCCGCGCTCGTGTCGGCGTCGACGGCGCTGGTTGGACCGGTGGCGTTTCTGGGGCTGCTGGTGGTTTCGCTCGCTGAGCGCATCGTCGGCACCAACCGGCACGCCATCCTTCTGCCGGCAGCCGCGCTCACGGCGATAATCGTGCTCGTCGGCGGCCAGACGGTCCTCCAGCATGCTCTGGGCGGGGAAGGCAGCCTCGGCATCGTCGTGGAGTTTGTCGGCGGCATCGTGTTCCTCGCCATTCTGTTTGCCGGGGGCCGGCGATGATCGAGATTGCAGGCGTCTCCCTGGCTCTTGGCGGCAGCCGGATTCTCGATAATGTCAGCCTGACCGTGCCGAAGGGCGGCGTCACGGCGCTTGTCGGACCAAATGGCGCCGGCAAGTCCAGCCTGTTGTCGTTGATCGCCCGCCTGCGGCCCCTGCAAAGCGGCCGCATCACCGTCGACGGGCTGCCGGTCGATACGACGCCGAGCCGGCAGTTGGCCAGGATCATGGCCATCCTGCGACAGGATCCCGGCGTCGCAAGCCGCCTGCGCGTCGCCGAACTGGTGGGGTTCGGTCGTTTCCCGCACAACCGCGGGCGGCTGACAGCGAAAGACCGCGAAATCATCGCGGCGTCGCTCGAGCAGTTCGATCTCAGCGATCTGGCGCTGCGCTTCGTCGACACCTTGTCAGGCGGGCAACGGCAGCGCGCCCTCGTCGCCATGACCTTCTGCCAGGGGACGGATTACATCCTTCTCGACGAGCCGCTGAACAACCTCGACATGTTTCATGCAAGAAACCTCATGCGGACTCTGAGACGCATCGCCGACGAGCACGGCAAGACGGTGCTCATCGTGCTCCACGACATCAATCATGCAGCCTCGTACGCCGACCGTATCGTCGCGATGAAGGACGGCGCCGTTATCGCATCGGGCGAAACCGGCGACATCATCCGGCCCGATATACTGGAGAGCATTTTTGGCTTCTCGATGCAGGTCGAAAACATCGGCGGTCGCCTGACCGTCCTGCACCACGCTTGAGTAAGCTCCGCGGCTGCAGCGCTCGAAGAGCGCAGCAGATACAAGGGCTTGCATAACTGGATTTTTATTATCAAGTTTATTGCCGCAGCGCAACCGATGGATTAAGGCAGTCCCAACAGGCGCGGTTCGCGCCAGCCGGGGCTACCGTATTCGAGGGGATTTAGCCGATGTCATCAGATCTGTTGCGAGCGCTGACCGTCAGCACCGCGATGTCCATTTTCTTGTGTCCCGAAGCGCTGGCGCAGTCTGCCCCCGCCCCGGAAGCGGAAGCCGGGGCGAGCACGACCGAAGAAAATGAACAAGCCCAGGCTCCCGCCGGGGGCACGCAGCTCGACACCATTCTCGTCGTCGACGTGGGGGCAGGCGCCAACGCGACGGCCGGCGCCGACCTGATCACCATCGACCAGCAGGAGATCGACCGCAAGAAACCGCAGGATTTGAGGGAGGTGTTCTCCGGTGAGCCGCAGATCGCCGTCGGCGGCGCGATCCCCAGCACGCAGAAGATCTACGTCAACGGCGTCGATGAGAACAATCTGGCGGTGACCGTCGACGGGTCGCGACAGAACAACAAGGTGTTCCACCACAACGGCACCTATCTGCTCGACCCGGCACTTCTAAAGGCCGCGTCGGTGCAGGCAGGCGTTGCGCCGGCCGACGCCGGTCCGGGCGCACTCGCGGGCTCGCTTGGATTCGAGACCAAGGATGCGGCCGACCTGCTCGAACCCGGCCGCAATTTTGGCGGTTTCGTCACCGGCATATGGGACACCAACAGCGAGATGTTCACCACCGGCGTGAGCGGCTTCGGCCGGCAGGACGGCTTCGAGTATCTCGGCTACATCAATTACGGCCGTGGCGGCAACTTCACCGCCGGCAACGGCCAGGAGATGCCGGGGACCGGCACCGATCTGATCAGCGGGTTAGCCAAGATCGCCTACGAGAGCGTCGAGGGCCATCGTTTCGAGCTCAGTCACGAGCAGGTCCGCGACGACGAACTGCGCCCCTATCGCGCCAATGTCTATATCGATAATGGCGCGGAGCCAGTGACCCGCAACTACGATCTGCGCCGACAGAATACGGTTTTCACATATACCGACACCTCACCGGAAGGCTGGTGGGATCCGAAGATCGTGCTTGCATATTCCCGGACCGAACTGGGCACAGAAGTTACGGCCCCTCGCGGTCCCCAGGCAGGCGTCACTGGGCCAGCCTTTGGAGAAACGACCAGCCTCAACGGCAAGGTCGAAAACCGCTTTTCGCTCGACGTCGGAAGCGTCACCGCGGGTCTCGATTTCTACAGCGACAAGGCAGCACTGGATTCGCGCTTCCCCGGTTTCTTCGAATTTGCCGACGAACGCGCCAGCAACGTCGGGGCTTATGCCCAAGCCCGCCTGGAGCCGTTCGATCGGGCCAGGATCTCCTTCGGCGCACGTGGGGACCATCAATGGTTCACCGGCGTCGATGATTCGGATTGGAACAATGCGGGCCTGAGCGGCAACATTTCCGGCGAATACGACCTCGTACCGGAATTCCTGACGGTCAAGGCCGGCACCTCGCATGTCTGGGGTGGTGTTCCGCTGGCGGAGAACTTCATCCAGAATCCAGTCTGGACCTATGGCGAGGGTCCAGAGCCGGTGACATCTGACAACTACACTGCGGGGCTGGAAATGCGTTACAACGGCTTCACTTTCGAGGCCAATTTGTTCCGTACGAACATCGACAACGCACGCCTGCCGGTCTACGGACGCGCGCCATACCTTCCCGGGGATACATCGATCCGAACGCTCGATCTCGATTCGAAGGGCTGGGAAATCGGCGGCCGCTATGATTGGGACGCCGGCTTTGTCAGTGTGAAATATGCCGATATCAATGCCGACGTCGACGGCATGCCGGCCGATACGGAGATCGGCCGCTATTTGACGACACCTCTCGGTCAGATCGTGATGATCGGCGGCGGCTACACGTTCGACGATTGGGGCCTCAAAGTCGGTGGCGACATCGAAATCGCCTTGAGGACCGACAGGACCTTGGTGCGGCATGACACCGACCCGACAAGCGCAAAGAAGGAACTGCCGGGCTATGAGGTGGTGAACGCCTATGTCGAATGGACGCCGCCTTCGAAGCCGAACTTCACGCTGCGCGCCGACGCTCTCAATATATTCGACGAAGATTATACGGACCGAGCCGCCTACGGTCAGGATTTTGCGGAACTAGGGCCGGGCAATGAACCACACAAAGATCCTGGCCGCTCGTTCCGTCTGAGCGTCACGGCGCGGTTCTGACCCGGAGCGCCACGGCGCGTCGAAAAGGCTGGCGCGGGAGTGACCTGTGCCGGCCCTGAAACTGGTCTCGAAACGCGGTCGCTTACGCTACGCCGGCGCGAACCGGTGCTTCGCGGTCCGCCCGCAGCAGGCGCATATTGCGGGCGTCGTTGGCGAGTATGTTGAAGCAGTCGCCGCCGAACCATTCCAGCGAGGCATCCACCTCCTCGCGCTCGAACAATTCGTGGAGGAATTGCAGATAGTCCACCGCGCCGTCGAAAAGCGCGGTCATGCCCGTCCGCTTTCCGGACGCGGCATAGACGTTTGCCGGCTCGAACACGGCGAGGTCGGCACGCGAGCGGACATTCTTCAGATGATAGTGCCGGATATGCGGCAACAGGGCGCGATGCGCGGCGACCGGATCGGCGCCGCCTTCCCAGACGTGCAAGGTGTCGAAATTGATGCCCAGCGCCGGATGGTCGACCTCCTCGAGCAGGCGCTGCGTCGACGACAGTGTATCGGCAAGCGTTCCCGGATGTGTCTCCACCAGGATCTCGCAGCCCTGGTCCTGCGCCATCATGCAGGCGTCCTTGAGCCTCGCCGACAGTCGCCAGCGCGCTTCGGGCGAGGTGTCCCGGCTTGCCGACTTGCCGGCGAACGTGCGCACCTTGCGGGCGCCCCAGCGGCCGGCCAGACGGCAGAGGTTCGACGTGGCGTGGCGCAGCGACGCCAGATCGTCATCGAGAGGCAGATAGTCGCTGAGCATCGGTACGGAAAGGCCGAATGCCGCCATCCATTCGGCGTTGCGCTCGGTCATATGCTGCATGTTGCGCGCGTGTGCGCCCCAGAGCTCGATGCCCTGGAAGTCGTTCGCCTCTGCCCATCGCGCGATGTCCTCCAGCGACAGCAGATGATGGCGGAAGGTGATCGTGCAGAGCGACAGCCTCATGCGACGGCGTCCTCGACATCGTGGCGCGGCGCGTGCTGGAGGCCGCGCGTGTCGCACCACACCCGATATGTCTGGGCAAGGCGGCGCTTCAGCGAGCGCTCCATCGCGTCCAGCATATCGAGTTTCTCGAACACCCGCGACGCCAGGGCTTCGTCGCCTGTCTGGCTGAGTTTCATGATGGCGTAGTGAAGCGCCTTGAATTCCTGGATCAGAGATTCGATGTCGTCGCAGATCGTGTCGAACCCGGCGTTGGAAAGCTGCAGCGATCGCCAGAAAAAGGCGAAGCCATGCTCCAGCGCGTATTTGCGGATCGATATGACCGGCAGCTCGCGCAGCGCCATCGACAACTCGGCCAGCTTCACGCCGTCGCGGCCTTCCAGATGCGCCCGAACGACTTCGCGCGTTGCGCGCGTCAGCAGATTGTCGTCTTCATGGAAACAGGCAAGGAAATAGTCGCGCAGATCGACGGCGGACGGTTTCCTGATGTCGGCAGCGTCGAAGATGAAGCCGCCGGCAACCGTCGGCTGCATGATCGCATTGATGACTACCTGCTTCTCGATCCTGCCTTCCCAGCGGAAATCCGGATCCAGAACCATCCATACTGCGGGATCCTCGGTGTGTTCCAACATCAGATAGTGCGGGAACGGATTCTGGTTGAACTTGTTCTCGCGCTCCGGCAGGTGGAAGAGATCGAGCATGACCATCAGATACTCGCCCTGCTTCTTGCGCTCCAGAAGCTCCAGCATCGTCGCCAGGTTCTCTACCTTGGCTGCGTCCGGCCGATACCATTGGCGGACCTTGGCGCCGTACAGGCGCTCGAACCAATCGCGGAAGAAGTCGTGGTTGATTTCAGGCGCGTGATACGCCAGCCGCCAGCTTTTATCGACGGCGAAACCCGCATCCCAGACGCCGAAGAAGAAAGGTCGATGATCAAGCTGCCTTTGCTTCACCGCGTGGCAGACATTGCTGACGAAGCAATGGACCTTGATGTCGACGAAGTCCTCGCCATGCACGCCGATCCGCTCAACCGCCTCTCTTTCGGCGCGAGCGATAACAAGTTCCTTTGCCGGCTTAACAAGTGTTCTGTTCGGTTCCGAGACGGCGACGAACAGCCGCGCCAGGTCGTCCACCGTGTCCAGATCCTGACGGCTGATCACCTCCTCGGGAAGCGCGACACCGTGGTCGAGTTCAAGCGCCAGCATGAGTTCGAGAATGAGCACGGAATCGAGATACAGATCCTCGTTCAGCCTGGCTTGCGGTGCGAAGCTATCCATGTGCTGGTTGTCGAGCTTGTCGCGCAGGATCGTCCCCATCGCGTCGAGTATTTGATCGTAGGTCATCAGGCTGCCTCCGTCCGTACCGGCGCGAATTCGCCCGTGCCGTAGCGCGCAGCCACGTCACGCCGGCTGATCTTGCCGTTCGCTTGGCGCGGGATCTGCTCCACCTGAACGATCTCGGTCGGCATCTGGTGTGCTGCAAGCCGTTCGGCGCACCATTGCCGAAGCTGTGCCCGGTCGACCGCATGTTCGGCGCTGAACAGAAGCGCGACGCGCTCGCCCGCGAATGCATCCTGCTTGCGGAACACGACCGCGTCGCCAATGCCGGCGAACGTCATGACCACGTCCTCGACTTCCTTCGGATAGACGTTGAGGCCCGAGACGTTGATCAGGTCGTCGAGACGCGACAGGAAGACCAGCATGCCGTCGTCGCGGCGGTAGCCGAGGTCGTGCGTCTCGACGACCACGCCTTTGCGCTCGACGGCAATTTCCTTCGGTTCATTGGAAGTGCCGGCGTCTCGCAACGCGAAGCGCGGCAGCACATAGCCGACCTCATTAGCCGCCTGCACATCCGGGTTGATCGCTATGCAGCCGGCTTCCGAGCAGCCGTACTGCTGGAACATGTGCCTGGACTTGGCCCTGATCTGCCCGAACCAGGGGTCGGGCAAGAGGGTGCCGGACGTCATCGTTGCGTAGATCTGCTCGCCGGCCGGCAAGAGCCTAGCCAGCGTGTGAAGGATGGCCGGCGATGAGATCAGATAGGGGCGCTCCGTTTCGCGCAGCTTGCGCAGCAGGAATTTTGGGTTCCCGGTGTCCAGTATGGCGGGCGACTGGCCGCGCTTCAGCGCCACCATTACGCCGCAGATCAAGCCATAGGAATGAGTGGTTGGGCCGGCGATCAACGGGGTCATGTCCTGTGGCTCGACAAACGCCGAGGTGTAGCTGTCGATCTCGTCGTCTATGTCGCTCCAGGCGCGCGCGATGCATTTCGGCTCGCCGGTCGTGCCAGAACTCATCTGCAGCAGCTGTCCAGCTTCGCTGGCGCGCTCCTCGCAGATCGGCTCGCCATCTAGCCGGTTGTAGAAAAGCCGGTTGCACTTCGCCGTCTCCGCCTGCCGGCGCGCCGCGGCATATGGCGTCGAGGGATGCAGCGGCAGCACGCTGGCGCCGGCCGCGCGCGCGGCAAAGAAGAACGCCAGCCAATCCTGCGCCTCGGAGAAACAGACCGCAAAACGGTCGCCTGCGCGCTTGTCGAGTTGCACCGCGGCCGCAATGCGGTCCGCCGCGTCGCGGAAATAGGTTTGATCAAAGACCGTGTCGTTGATTGCGATCATATTTTCTGTCTCCTTACGCGACTGCAAGGCTGTTTGGGATTTCGTGAGCGCATTCGGTGCCCGGTGGCGCGAGCTTGCGTCGCAGCAGCGATTCCGTGCGGATGCGTGGCCGGAACAGGCCAAGCGCCGCCTGCCGGTGTGTCAGTCCGAACTGCCGGCAATGGTCCTGCAACCGCCTGCCGACGCCTGACCAGAAGCTGTCTTCGTCAAGACCGTAACATTGCCGCAGCAGATGCGAGATCTCGGCGAGGTTGTAGACGAACAGCGCGTCCAGGCAGAGCTCGCCGAGCAAATCGGCGCTCTCCATCCAGTAGTACTGGTTGGGCGCGGCGTCGCGGTAGGCGGGGTTCAAGGCGAGGAAGTCGGGAAGGGTGGAGGGATCGCGCAGGAAGCCCGGCACGTATTCGACGCTGTCGTGGAAGTCGCGCATTGCCAGCCTTACTGGCCAGCCATCGCGATGGATCAGGATCAGGTTCTGGCCATGCGCTTCCGTCGCGATGCCATGGCCGACGAGCAGGTGAAACACCGGCATCACCACCGTAGCCACAAGCCTGTCGAGCCAGGCGTCCAGCCCGTACTCATCGATCCAGTCCGCGACGAACGGCCGGCCGTCACTCTCCAAGGCGATCAGCGCGTTGAGCGGCACCGCGGTTTCGCCGGGCTGGAGGCTGCTGGTAACGTCCTCCCGCCAGATCGCGGCGATCTGTCCTGCCAGCGGTCCTTCCCGATCTGCGATCGTGCCGGCATATTCGGCCAGGATCGTGAGCGGATAGCGCGCCTCGAACAGCGGATCGCTGGCGACAATGTCCTTGAGCCAGCGGCTGATCACCGGCGCGCTGCACACCGAATGCGGTTCGATGATGCGCTTGGCCGACGAGTTGACGAGATTCATCGGCAGTTTGAGATTGGCGCGCCGCGGGTGATCGCGATTGAAAAGCGTCCGCACGGATTGGCTGGCGGTATAGAGGTCGCCGGCCTCGCCGAGGAATCCGGCGGAGCCCTCCGCCAGCCAGCGCGACAGCTCCGAGCCCTGCAACGCTTTCCATTGCCAGGGATGCAGGGGCATCAGGCCGAACCGCCTTGCATTGTCGCCGAGCCGGGCACGGCGTTCGTCCAGCAGCGCGTAGGTTTCGGCGCCGAGTTCGTGCAACCAGAAAGCCTGCTCGTCCGTGGGAAACGCCAAGTGCAGACGTTCGGGCGCGACCGCCAGCCAGGCCAGCTGGAAGGCGTTGCCTGCTTCCGGGCCGTACGCAGCGTGGTCGGCATAGTCGAAGCCGGTGCGCGCCTTGAAACACGGATGATAGGGATGACCCTCATCGATCGCGCTGTCGAGTTGCGCAAATGGCAGATTGCGGCGCGGTCTGGGCCGGAGATTGAGCTGGTTCCAGGCGCTGAAATCGAGCGTCCGATCCAGTTCGGACGTGAGTTGCGCGCGCCGTTCGGGGCAGGTGTCTATGCTCGCAAGCAGATCGCCGAGCGTCGCCGGGCGCCATTGGTCGGCGCAGCCCCGCTCGATCGTCTCGGCGACAACCCTGACCCGACCGAAGGCGCCGATCGATCCCTCGCAGCGTATCGAGGCGCCGCCGCAGCGCCATTCGAAGCGGGCTTTCCCGCCGTCTCGCGACACCGCGCAACCGACCAGGCCCTCATAGACCAGGGCTTCCGCGAGCTGGCGCATCACACGCAGCTCGGGGATGCCGTGGAGATCAAGAGGCAATGGCATGTGCCTGCTCCGCGGCGACAAATAGCCCGACACGGCTCACTGGATTGGGAAAATGCGTGTAGACGGCGCTGCCGCCCTCGGCCAGCTCATCGACATCCTGCAGTCGGATTGCCAGGTTGGCCTTCGCGGTGATGTGCGGCTTGTCCAGCAGGCTAGTCGCGAATTCCCCGCCCGCGCCAGTGAGCTCTTGCGCCAGCTTCTTGAGCCGCGCACGCAGCATGGCGAGCAGTTCGGCCTCGCTTGCCAGGCCGTCATGCCCGGCGCGAGCGACGACCGAGAAGATCTGATTGACGATGAGGTAGTAGGAGAGCCGCTCGCGAATCTCACGGTCGTCGAAGAAAAGACTGCGGATCTGGACAACCTCCGGGACCAGGCCATACCACCGGGCCCTGAAACTGTTCGAGAGATAGAATCCCTGGCTGTCGCGATAAAAGTATCGGCTGGGCAGCCCCTGCTGCGAAAGGTCAAGCAAGCTGTTCTGCTGATGCGCTTCCAGCGCGACGCCGAACCGATCGTAGAGTTTGACCAGCGGATCGAGCGCACAGTCGAGATAGCATTCGAACCAGCGACGGCACGCCTGCCGCACCGAGATATCATGATCCTGCGCGACACGCCGGACGATGGTTTCGAACAATGAGCTGTGCCCGGGACGTGGTTCGGCCGTCAGTGCCGAAACGGTGATCACGGGGTGGTCGGCGCGGCCCCGGAACGGGTTTTCGCGGAAGATGACTTCGAAACCGCTCTCGGCCTGTCCGGAAAAATCCAGCGTCACGTAGGCGCTGTCATGGAGAAAGCCGAGGCGCGGCTCGAACATGTCGATCCCGGCGCGTTCGAACAGGCGCGCCACCGCAACGCCTGCCTCCAACTCGTGCCGCCTGTTGACGCGCTTGGAGTTGGTGATGCGGACGGGCAGCGAGAATTTCGGCATCCAGGCGGCGTCATCGCTGTAAACCGTGCGCACCGAAGAAGTCGCCGAGAACACCGGCCCTGCCGGACCGAGATACCGGATTTGCCTTGAATCCATGAGCGCGCGCACCGCCGGGTCGAGCATCAATGCTTGCGCCTGAAGCGGATGCATGGGCAGGAGCATCTCGCCGTTGCCTGCGGCTACCTTATCGGCGTCGTTCCCCAGCAGTGAGCTGACGATCGAGGTCACCGCGATGCCGGCGGAATCCTCGCGGACGAGGTGGGCAGCGGCGGCGAAATAGGCCAGCTGGAAACCGCCGCGCAATTCGGGGGCATAGACATCCTGCTGCCAGTTCGACATGCCCTGCAGACTCTTGGGCGTCGGATGCAGCGGATGTCCGAAATACAGGGATTGTTCCGCGGCTATAAAGCCGATCGGTGACGGCGCCCGATCGGCGGCGTCGAGGTAACGCTTCGTCGCCTGACAGCTCTGAAGAATCCGTTCGAGGAGCTCGACATCGGCTTGTCGGTGCGTGGCCGATCCGGCTTCTCTGGCTCCCAGCACAAGCAGATGCACGGCCAGGATCGGTTCTATCTCGTGCCAGTTCGGACCGGCATCCTGACGCATCCAGACCTGTCCAAACAGGTGCATTCCGCAAAGCGATCGGGATTTGATTTCGATGCGCAGCACGGCATGCCGCGACGGCAGGGAAATCTCCACGCAATCGAAGTTCCGTTCTCCAACGCGGTGGAACACCGGGTTCCCGGAATTCAGCTCACGCAGATAGCTGTTTGCAAAGGCTCGAAACGTTGCCTGTTCTGCTGCAATCTGATTCTTGTCGATCATTCGTTGCGGACGCCATGTCGCACAGACGCCGGGCAGGCGCTCTGTGCTAAGTTTCAAAGGTTTTGATGGCGCCGCGCGTGAAGGGCCAGCCTTGCTGCGGCCGCGGCTAAAACTAAACTACGATTGTCATGTTATCCTAGTCAGCTGCGCGGATCAACCTCCGAAGGCGGTCATCTGGGCAATGCCACCGCGGCTCATCTGGACAGTTCGATCTCGGCCGCGATTGCCCTTTTAGCCGAAACGGGCGGCGCGGAAGGTTGCAAGCATGGGGTGCGGATTGCCGGAGGCGATTTCTTTGGCCAGCAATTCGCCGACGATCAGTCCAAGCGTGGCGCCGCTGTGGCTAAAGACGACGTGAAGATCGGCGACGGTCTCGACGGAGCCAAGCACCGGCTCGCCATCGCCGGGGATAGGCTTCGGGCCAACGGCGTAGGTTGCGAGTTGGAGCCACGGATTGCCGTCGAGCACGGCGCTAGCTTCGTCGAGCAGTCCCTTTACGGTTTTGTCGTGCACGGTGTAGGTGCCGTCTGAGTTGACCACGACTTCTTCCTCCGACCATGCCGAATCCAAAACAAGTGCGCCATCCGGCGTCGGGCGCACCGCAACACGCGGCGTATTCAGCACGGCACGGAGGTCGGTCTTGATCGGTTTGGTCTTCAAGAGAAGTGAAATCGGCGTGGCGTCGGGGACATGGACTCCGATCCCCGCAAGCATGCAAGGCGTCGCTGGCCCTACGGCAAGGACGACTGCATCCGCCTCGACCGGCGCACCGCCAGCAGTGACGACGCCACGTGCGCGACCGCCTGTGGCAACTAGCCGCACGCGTCCTGCGTCCTGAACAAGCTTGCCGCCGCGGGAGCGGAATTCATTGAGTAGCAGATCGATCAAAGAGGGCAGGTCAACCCATCCTTCGCCAGGATTGAAGATGGCGCCCTGCGGGGCGATCGCACTGGCATCGATGCCGGGCGTCACTGCGCCAACTTCGGCAGGGTCGAGCAGAAGCGAGTCATAACCAATATCCTGCTCCAACTGCCACATCGATGCGATCTGGTTCGCCTCATCATCCGCATCCCAGGTGAGGCCGCCGTCAAAGCGAAGCCACGATGCGGTTTCCGGCCTTGTGGCGGCCAGGGTCCGATAACGGTCGATGCCTGCAAGCCTCAAACGGTGATAGGCAGTGTCCGCGCGTCGCGCTGAGTTCAGCCAGGAAAGTGAACGGCCGGATGCACCGTTGGACGGCGCGCCGTCGTTGACCATGGTCACATCAAGGCCAAGGCGGGCGAGGTGCAGCGCCGTCGAGGTGCCAAAGATGCCTGCGCCGACAACGACGACATGGCGCGGCTTAGGGGATGCAGTCATAGGGAAATCCTTCTACGCGGAAGACAGGCTGGGAGTGTGAGATCGCCACACGCGCGGCGGGACTAGTAGTCCGACAGCTTCTTCATGTAGCGCCGGCCCTCGAGCATTGGCCGATCGCGCAAACCGGCCAGCTTGTAGGCAAAACGCCATAGAGTGTCGAAGAAGACCAAAGGCACGAGATAGGGTTTGATGTGTTCGGACATACCGCTGAGGTCGAGTTCGGCTCCATCGAGCACCAGGATGTTTTCCCGGCTGCCGTACTCGATAAGGAAATCGCGGGCGCGTTCGGAAAGGCTCCGCGTCTCGTCCAAACCCAGCAAGACAATGAAGCAAGCATCCTTATCCACGACTTCGAATGGGCCATGAAAGAACTCGTTCGCGTGTATTGCCTGCGAGTCGTACCACTGCATTTCCATCAGCACGCAGATGGCGTAGGAATAGGCCGCACCGTAGCTGGCACCGCTGGCCAGTGTGTAGATTGCCTCTCGAGGTGCGAAGCGAGGGGCAAACGCCTCGAACCGGTCTGCGTAGGCCCGGTGCGCGCGCTCGATGGCCGGTTGAAGATGGCCCAGGGAGATCAGCAGGTCGTCGGTCAGCCCGCCATCCTCCCGAGCATCGATCAAACCGGCGAGCAGCATGTAGAGCACGCCGTAATTGCTGCAGGCTGCATCGATTGCTTTGCCCGTCGTGTACGAAGCCTGGTAGGCAATCGGGTGGTCGACCGCCCGCGCGAGGGGCGATGTCTGGTCGAGCGTCATGCCGATTGTCGTTGCGCCCCGCGCCCTGGCATGATTGGCCGCCCGCACTGTCTCCTTGGTGGTTCCTGTCTGCGAGCAAAGGACAACGAGCGTGTCAGGTCCCAACCGCCGCGGATCTCGGCAGACGAATTCATCCGCGTTGTAGCTGTCACAGGCGAATGTCCCATTGTGGCGGTCGAGGAAGTATTTGCCTGCCATCATGATCGAGAGCGAGCCGCCGCACGCCACGAGAAAGAGGTGCGAAAACTGCCTGCCCGCGGTGGCGTTCAGAGCGCGTTCTACGTCGGCAGGCAGGGCGGAAATCATGAGTATCCTCGTCTCGCTGACAGAGTTGGGGTCGGCGCGCAATTGACAGGCAGCAGTCATTGTGCGAACGTTATCACATCCTATAAGCTGAAAGTCCTGCAATGGTCAAGATTGCCGCGATGGGCGATAACGTGGTCGATTGCTATCTTGATCGCGGGGAGATGTATCCTGGCGGAAACTGCCTCAATGTCGCAGTCCACCTGAGCCGCTTCGGCGGGCAGTCGGCCTATGTTGGAGCGATCGGAAAAGACCAGGCCGGGGACCTGATCTGCACGGCACTGGCGTCGGAGCGCGTTGACATCACCCGATTGCGGCGCCTCGAAGGGCCGACCGCTTACTGCCTCATAGGTCACCACAACGCCGATCGGATTTTCCTGGATTTCGACCTCGGTGTTTCGATGTTCACGCCGACGCATGAAGATCTGGATTTTCTCTCAGGCTTTCAGGCCGTGCATATCGGCCAGTCCAGCGGATTAGACCCGTGGATTGCCTCAGTGTCAGGTAACTCTCTATTATCTTACGATTTTTCTACGCGACGGGAACCGGAGCATCGGCGAAAGATTGGACCTTATTGCTATCTGGCTTCCGTCTCAGGGGATGGTCTCGACGACAAGGAATTGGCCGCAATCGTATCCGAGCTGCTTGTATGTGGTTCAAAGTGGGTTTTGGTGACTCGCGGTCGAGCCGGCGCGGTGCTTCACAGAGACTCTGTCTCCTACCACACTCCGGCGCGGCTGGTCGAACCCGTCGACACCTTAGGCGCGGGCGACACCTTCATCGCCCGAACGCTACTCGGCCTGCTTCACGAAGAGGCGCCTCAGGACATTCTCCGCCATGCCGCAGAGGCGGCGGCTGCAACCTGCCAGTACTACGGCGCGATCGGCCATGCGTCAGCAATAGATATCGGGAACATGACGCCTGAGATCCTCCGCGGGGCCCGGCACGCTCCACCCGGGAAAGCTGTCTAGCTGCGAAATTCTCCGAAACAATTGACGCGAGGAACGGATAATGCTAGGGGAAGTGATAACGTTCTCATCCGCTCAACGAAACGCCGCCTAAGAGCATTTTTGATGGATCAGACGTCGAGTGGAACCGCAAGGCCGGGTTCGGCCGATTAAGAGGAGAAGACATGCAAACAAATTCGAGCAGGCGCCACCTGGTGAAATGCGGTCTGGCGCTGACCGTCGCGTTGGTGACAGGATTTGGCACATTGGCCTGGTCCACGCAGGCAAAGGCGAGCGACAACCCCTACAATCTCATCGACCCGATGGCGATCAGCGTCGGAACGATGGGCGATGCGAAGCCCTACGTCTTCACCGACGCCAATGGAAACTTCACCGGCTTCGATGCTGAACTCTTCCGCGACGTGGCGCGCCGGCTTGGGTTCAAGGAGGAGCAGGTTGTCTTCACCGGCCAGGAATTCTCGGCGCTGCTGCCATCCGTCGCCAACGGCCGCTTCGACGTCGCTGTCGCTGCCATTGGCACGACCGCGGAGCGCAAGAAGACCGTGGATTTTAGCGACGGATATATCGCCGGCTATCTGTCGATCATTTCGGCCGATCCGGCTCTGACGAGCAATGAGAGCACCGCCGGAAAGCGCATCGGCGTCATCCAGGGGACGCTGCAGGAAATCTATGCCGAGAAGAATCTGAAGGGCGACATCGTCAAGTTCCCCGACAACAACACAGCAGTGGCGGCGCTGAACAATGGGACGATCGATGGCCATTTCACCGACTATGAGTCGGCTAAGCAGTATGTAGAACGCTACAAGAACCTGAAGATAACAATGAACGTGCCGTCCTTCGATGCGCCAGCCGGGTTCGTCGTCAAGAAAGGCAACGATGCCTTCCGCGAGGCACTGAACAAGGCGCTGCGCGAGGCCATGGATGATGGCACCTGGAAGCGGCTGCACGAAAAATGGTTCGCGGGCACCCCCATGCCGGATCAATATCTGCCCAAGAAGTGAGTTCGAGCGACTTTGCTGTGTTTTCTGGCCGGGCCCGTGAGCAACGGTGCCCGGCCGAGTTATAGATGGACTTGATATGAGCTGGTTCGATACCTTCGCCCGCAGCTTCCTTGATTTCCAGGCGATGGCAGAAGTTCTGCCAAACATGGTGACGGTCGGCCTCAAGAACACCCTGATCCTGGCTGTCGCCTCAACGTTTTTCGGGACGCTGATCGGAATGGTCCTCGCCGTGATGGGGATCTCCGAGAACCGGCCGCTGAAACTCCTCGCGCGGGTCTACACCGATATCTTCCGTGGGCTTCCCGCCATCGTGACTATTCTGATCATTGGCCAGGGCTTCGCGCGGTTGGGCCGCGATCTGTTCGGTCCATCGCCTTATCCGCTGGGCATTCTGGCACTCAGCCTTATTGCCGGCGCCTACATCGGAGAAATTTTCCGGGCCGGCATTCAGAGCGTCGAGCGTGGTCAGATCGACGCCACCCGCACTCTCGGAATGACGTATGGCCAAGGCATGCGCCTGGTGGTGATCCCGCAAGGCATCCGCCGCGTCCTACCGGCACTGGTCAACCAGTTCATCGGCAACGTCAAAGACTCCAGCCTGGTCTATTTCCTTGGCCTGCTCGCCTCCGAACGCGAACTGTTCCGTGTCGGCCAAGATCAGGCCGTGCTGACCGGCAACCTGTCACCACTCTTGCTGGCCGGCGTGTTCTATCTCGTGATCACGGTGCCGCTAACCCACCTCGTCAACTACATCGACGCGCGCCTGCGCGTCGGCAAGCGTATCAGCGGCGTGCAGAGCGGCCTCAAGGAAGTCGCCGAGCTGGCTGACGCCGGTTTACCGGGCGCAGCGAAGTCGCCCGCGCGCTTCAAGGGTGGCAGCATCGAGGTCAAGAATATCGACATGGCCTACGGCGCCGTCCAGGTGCTCCATGACGTCAGTCTGAAAGTGGAACCCGGGACGGTCACCTGCCTGATCGGGCCATCCGGCTCGGGCAAGTCGACCTTGCTGCGTTGCCTCAACCGCCTCGTCGAGTGTCGAGCCGGAGACATCCTGCTCGATGGCGAAAGCATCTACAGCCAGACCCCTGACCAGCTCCGGCGGCGTGTCGGCATGGTTTTCCAGCAATTCAACTTGTTCCCCGACCGCAGTGCGCTCGCCAACATCACCCTGGCGCTGCGCAAGGTAAAAGGCATGTCACGCGAGGCGGCTGAGCGCGCGGCCTTAGCAAGGCTGCATGAAGTTGGACTTTTGGAGCGAAAAGACCATCGGCCGGCAAATCTTTCGGGCGGACAGCAGCAGCGGGTGGCCATCGCGCGAGCCCTGGCCCTCGAACCCGAAATTATGCTGTTCGACGAAGTCACCAGCGCCCTCGATCCGGAATTGGTGAAGGGTGTCCTGAACTTGATGGCCGACCTCGGACGGGGCGGGATGACGATGGTCGTCGTTACGCACGAGATGAACTTCGCTCGCAAGGTTGCAAACCAGGTCGTATTCATGGACGAGGGACGGATTGTCGAGGCAGGGCGACCAGCGGACCTTTTCGACAATCCGCAAAGCCCACGTCTTCGGCGCTTTCTGTCTGAGGTGCTCTGATTGCAATAGTGTGTGCAACGGCGAGTGCTGCTGTGTTCGGGCTTGCGGGGTGGACCTAACTGCCACTAGCTCGTCGTTACGACGCACGAATGGGCGGCGGAGCTTGCTGAGTGATTCAAAGATCGTCAAAAAACGCAACCATCATAGAGGTTGCTCGCCGCGCCGGGGTCAGTTCCGCCACGGCGGGGCGTGTGCTTGGCGACTACGGTTACAGCAGCCCCGAGGTTCAGGAGAAGGTGCGCGCCGCCGCAGCAGCGCTCGGCTATCGCCCCAATCGCCTGGCAAAAGGTCTGATCACCGGTAAAACGCAGACTATCGGAGTTGTGGTCGGCGACATCGAAAGCCCGTTCTACGCGAGCGTCTTGCGTGGAATAGGGGATGTCGCGCGCCGTGGCGGCTTCGGGGTTATCGTTACGAATAGTGACGAAAATGCCGAACTCGAGCGAGAGGCAGTCCAACTGCTGCTGGAAAAACAGGTCGATGGTTTGATCGTCTCGTCGACCTTCGCGGATCAGCCGGATCATCTTCGTGAGGCGGTCGCGGCTCGCTGTCCGGTGGTGCAGTTCGACCGCATCGTGGCAGGCCTGGAAACCGATTCCGTGGTGGTCGACAACGTGTCTGTAACGCGCAGCAGCATCGCTGCAATGATTGAGGCCGGACACAGCCGCATCGGCATACTGGCCGAACTAGGTCCGGGCCAGCGCGATGATGTCGGCTCGTTTGTGGCGAACGTCGACCTCTCCAGCGCCGAGGTTCGCTACCACCATCCAAGCTGGCAACGGCTGTTGGGTTATCTGGAAGCCCATCGTGCCGCAGGAATCGAGCCGAATCTGCAGTTGATCCGCCGCGTGACGGTCTATTCCAGCGAGGCGGCCCGCAAAGAGGCGCTCGATCTGCTGACGATGCGCAATGCGCCGTCCGCTCTATTCACCGCCGACGGTGTGATGTCGACAGGCGTTCTGGAGGCGACTTCCGCACTGAAGCTTGCGATTCCAGGAGACGTTTCGCTGCTTTGCTTCGACGATCTCGACTGGATGCAGTTCGTGGCACAAGGTATCACAGCCATCGCGCAACCCGCCCATTTGATCGGAGCGGCGGCGGCGGAGCTTCTCTTGAAGAGGCTGGCGGAGGCCACCTTACCTTTCGAGCACCGTGTCCTGGCGGCCCGCTTGGTGGAGCGCAATTCGATTGCCGTGCATGTCTAAGGCTGGACGATCTGAAGTCCCCTGAGAGGGGAAGAAGGCCCGTCCCTGACATTCAATCCCTGCCTGCCTTGACCTACAACGGTCGTAGGTCATTCAGGAAAGCATCGCCAGGTCAGTTGAAACCGCTGACCTGAGCTTCCCTGGCTGTTCACTCACCAACCCTGGCGACCCTAACGGCTTCGGCGCCGGTCCTCGTGAACGAGGACAGCCGCTGCGATGGCGGCGCTTGTCGTCTCGGGGGCGGGTGCACGAGCAGTTGTGAAATATATTTCTGTATGTGAATTTTATTGACACTCGAGCCAACTGCTGCGAATGATCAACCGCTGGGCCTCGGGAGGAGGTTCGGCCTCATCAACCACAAGCGGCGGCACGCAAGTGTCCGACCGCCCAATTGACCAGGCTTCGGCCGAGGGAGGACTCTTGCGCAAATTTTTGAGCATGCTCGCCATTTCGGCAGCCGCCACCACAGTGTTGGGGGCAAGCCACGCCGCTGCCCAGGCCGCTAACCCGTTCAAATGCGAGCCGGGTGAAAAATACGTCATGAACGTCATGGTTTCCGGCGTCGAATACTGGTTCCCGGTCTACGAGATGTTCAAGCAGGCTGGAAAACAGTTCGGCTGCGAGACCGAATACACCGGGACCCCCGAATACGACGTGAACAAGCAAATAGCGACGTTCGACCAGGCGCTGGCTCAGAAGCCGGCTGGCATCCTGGTCCATCCGATGAACTCCGATCCCTTCATCGAGCCAATCAATCGGGCCATTGAGCAGGGAACGGCAGTAGTCACATTCGCCGCAGACTCGCCCAACTCCAAACGCGTATCCTACATCACCTCCGACAACGTCGCCGAAGGCACCTATGCTGCCGATGCAGTCGCCAAGGCGATGGACGGCAAGGGCGAATACGCGGTCCTCGAAAACCCCGGACAGGACAATCACGACAAGCGCATTGCCGCCTTCATCGCCCGCATGGAAGCCAAATGGCCGGATATGAAGCTCGTCGGCCGCGCTGCGTCGAACCAGGATGCGACGAAGGCCTATCAGGCCGTGCTCAGCCTTGCTCAGGCGCATCCCGATCTGGGCGCGGTGTTCATGCCGGAAGCCAACTCGGCAATCGGCGCAGCTCAGGCCGCCAAGGAAGGCGGCGGCAAGATCCGGGTCATGCTGGCCGACGTCAACGCCAAGATCCTCGACATGATAAAGGCCGGCGAAATCTTTGGCTCAGTCAACCCGAACCAGGGCATGCAGGGCTATATGGGGTTCATGCTGCTGTGGATGGCCAAGCATCCCGAACTGATCGACCCGATGAACGACGCCCGGCGGTCGGGATTCAACGCCATGAGCGTGCCCTTCGTCGACAACGGCTTTTCCATCGTCACCGCGGAAAATGCCGACGATTTCTATTGGGACGCCTACCTCAAGCGGCGCGGCACCAAGGGCATCGAGGAGTAAGGCCAGCCGCTCTTCGAGCTCCTTCGGAATGCTCGACCGGACGGGGGGGGGGGGCGCCCCCCCCCCCCCCCCCCCAAAAAAAAAAAAAAAAAAAAGGGGGGGGGGGGGGGGGGGCCCCCCCCCCAATGTAAAAAACGGCCACAAAAAAAAGAGAGGGGC
>NZ_JBVVQV010000018.1:47462-143097 GCF_055811235.1 Mesorhizobium sp. WSM4810
CCCCCCCGGCCCCCCCCCGCCCCCCCGCCGCGCCCGCGCCCTCCCCCCCCCCCCCCCCCCCCCCCCGGGGCCGCCCCCCCCCCCCCCCCCCCCCCCCCCCGGGGGGGGGGGGCCGGCCCCCCCCCCCCCCCCCCCCGCGGGGCCCCCCCGGGGGGGGCCCCCCCCCCCCCCCCCTCGACCCGGGCCATATCATCAATTTCAACGCTGAAGGGGGACGGAGTGACTGCCGCCGCCATTCTTGAAATCCGCGACATCTCGAAATCGTTCGGCGCCATCAAAGCGCTGACCGGGGTCGATTTCACGCTGCAGCGCGGCGAAATTCATGCGCTGTGCGGCGAGAACGGTGCGGGCAAGTCCACGCTGATGAATATCATCGCCGGCATTGTGCAACCCGACGAAGGCGCCATTCGTCTCGAAGGCAAGAACGTCACCATCACATCGCCATCCGCCGCGCAGCGGCTTGGCATAGGCCTCGTCCATCAGGAAATCGCGCTCTGCCAGGATGCCACGGTGGCCGAGAATATCCTCATGGCGGCCGTCAACAATCGGCGCGCGCCGCTGATGAATTTTCGCCGGCTCTACGCCGATGCGCAGAAGATAATGGACCTGCTGGCACCGATCCCGGTCGAGACGCCAGTCGCCGATCTTTCTATTTCCAACCAGCAACTCGTGGAAATCGCCAAGGCGCTGACGCTCGAATGCCGGGTGCTGATGCTCGACGAGCCGACGGCCGCGCTGACCGAGACCGAGGCGCAGCGCCTTTTCGCAATCGTCCGCGATCTCAAGGCGCGCGGAATTTCAATCATCTACATCAGCCATCGCATGGCGGAGATCTTCAGCCTGTGCGACCGCGTCACGGTGTTTCGTGACGGCAGATACGTAGCAACCGATTCTATCGCTTCGGTCACTCCCAATGATGTCGTGCGCAAGATGGTCGGGCGCGAAATCACGCAGCTTTATCCCGAAAAGCTCTCGCCTGAACGGCGTACCGACCGCCCTGTGCTGTCGGTCGAAAATCTCTCCTATCGACAGGGTTCCGCTGGCGTCAGTTTCACGCTTCGAGCAGGCGAAATTCTTGGCGTTGGCGGGTTGATTGGCGCCGGTCGCAGCGAGATGGTCCAGACCGTTTGCGGCTTGCGCCCGAAAGTGTCGGGATCGGTCGAACTCAACGGCGAGCCGATCAGCATCAGGACCTACAGCGATGCGGTGCGCGCAGGCCTGGTCTACCTCTCGGAGGACCGCAAGGCGTCCGGCCTGTTCCTCGACCTGTCGGTTGCATCCAATATCTCCGCGCTCGACCTTCGGAAGCTGACCACGCCGCTTGGGCTGCTCGATCGCCGCGCCGAGGCAAAGCAAGCCACCGACCTGGTCGTGCGCCACAATGTGCGCATGGGCGGCATAGAGACACAGGTGTCGACGCTCAGCGGTGGCAACCAGCAGAAAGTCGCCATCGCCAGGCTTCTTTCGGTCGGCCCCAAGGTGGTCATTCTGGACGAGCCCACACGCGGGGTCGATGTCGGCGCCAAAGTGGAAATTCATCGCCTGCTTCGCGATCTCGCCGAGCGGGGCGTCGGCGTCATCGTGATTTCATCCGAGCTTCCGGAATTGATCGGACTGAGCGACCGGGTGCTTGTCATACACGAAGGTGCCATCTTCGGCGAACTGGGGGCTGACGAATTGACCGAAGAGGCAATCATGCTGCTGGCTTCGGGTCTCCGGCAGCAACGATCAAACGCAAGGCAGGTTCAGAATGTCGCTTAGACAGACCGGAGGAACCCTCATGGACGCTGAAATCAAGGCGAGCGCCCCCGGGCTTGGCGGGCGCAACTGGCTGCGTCTTGGGTCGATGCGCGAGGCGGGGCTGATCGCTATCATGCTGGCGCTGTGCATCGCCATGACATTCGCTTCGCCGCATTTCCTGACTTGGGGAAATTTCCGCGCCATGCTGATGAGCTTCTCGATTGAAGGCATCGTCGTGGTCGGCATGACGATACTCCTCATCGTCGGCGGCATCGACCTTTCCGTCGGGTCGGTGGTCTGCTTCTCCATGGTCGTGTCAGGCGCTCTGTTCCTGATGGGTCTGGACCCGTGGACCGCGAGCCTCATCGGCATAGGCGCCAGCGCGCTGATCGGCGCGGTGATGGGCTTCTTCGTGACCGTTATCGGGCTCAATCACTTCATCACATCGCTGGCGGCGATGGTGATCGTGCGCGGTCTCTGTCTTGTCATCACCAAGGGAACCCCGCTGTCGCTGTTCACCCTGCCGCCCGGGTTCAAGGCGATCGGCCAGGGCAGCTTCGGCAATGTGCCTTATGTCATCGTCATCTTTGTTGTGGTCGTGGCCATATTCGATTTTCTGCTTCGGCGTGCCACGGCCTTCCGCAAGGTCTTTTATACCGGCAGCAACGAGAAGGCGGCCCAATTTTCAGGCATCAAGACCAAGCAGGTCAAATTCTGGGTCACGGTTCTCTGCTCCACCCTCGCGGGCTTTGCCGGCATCATCTATATGTCACGCTTTGGCGCTGCGACCCCGACCTTCGGCGCTGGCATGGAGCTCAACATCATCGCCGCGGCGGTGATTGGCGGAGCATCGCTCAATGGCGGCTCGGGCACCATTTTCGGCGCCATACTGGGCATGGCGCTGCTCTCGGTCGTCACAAGCTCGCTGATCCTGCTCGACGTTTCCGTCTATTGGCAGGACATGATCAAGGGATGCATCCTGCTCGCGGCGGTATCGATCGACCACTTCCTGCACCGCAGGAAGTCCTGAGCAGCAGCGCGAGAGTTGAGCATCCATCATGTCACCACCCAATTCGCGGGACGACGTCACGATCGTCCGCCAGATGTATCAGGCGCTTGTGCTTCATTACATGGAAGCCAAGACGCAGGCGGAAATCGCCAAGGAGCTCGGCATCTCGCATGCGACCGTCAACCGCCTCATCAAACGCGGTCATCAACTCGGGCTTGTCGAGATCAAGATCAAGTCGCCGGTCGAGCAACTGATCGACATCGAGGCGCGACTTGTCGCGATCGGCGGACTCCAAAGGGCCGTCGTCGTTCCCTCCGTTTCGGACAATCCGCAGACTGCGCTTCAGCGTGTCGGTGAGGCCGCAGCCAGGCTGGTGCTCGAGACGATCAAGGACGGCGACACGATTTCCATCACCGGGGGCAAGGGGGTGAGTGCCGTCGTCGCCGGCCTCAAGCCGAGCCGCAGCTACGACGTCGAGGTTGTTCCCGCGACCGGCCTGGTCCAGGGCAAGCATTACACCGACGTCAATCATGTCGCGTCTCTGATGGCCGACAAACTCGGCGGGCGCGCCTATCAGATTCACGCACCGCTGTTTGCCGACAGCCCGGCCCAACGTGACATGCTGATGGGCGTCCGGGCCGTTTCGGACGTCTTCAACAAGGCGCGCGAAGCAACGCTTGCGGTCGTCGGCATCGGCTCCATCCTGGCTGACGATTCGAGCTACTACGATCTGCACCCGTCCTCGAGCGCCGACCGGCTGGCCATCGAGCGCTCGGGCGCGGCGGGCGAGCTGCTCGCCCATCTCATAGACGGCGACGGCAAGCTCGCGGACTACAGCCTCAACCGCTCACTGGTCTCGCTGACGCTCGAGGAATTCGCGACCATTCCGCAGTCGATCGGGGTCGCAAGCGGCGCCAGCAAGGTGGTCCCGATCCTCAGTGCCATGCGCGGCTCTCACCTAGACACTCTCGTCACCGACGAAACCACCGGCTTGAAGATCCTCGAGCTCGCCGAAGGAAATGCAGCATGAATACTCGACAAATCACCCGCTCAATCGGCAAGTCCGGCGTTGTCGCTTCGGCGGTGGGACTCGGCACCTGGGCCATCGGCGGCTGGATGTGGGGTGGCACGGATGAAGCAGAATCGATCGCCGCCATCCAGGCGTCCTTCGATGCCGGCGTTTCGCTGATCGACACCGCGCCGGCTTACGGTCTTGGCCGCAGCGAAGAGATCGTCGGCAAGGCCATCAAGGGCCGGCGCGACCGCGCGGTCATCGCCAGCAAATGCGGCCTCAACTGGCATTCGAAAAAGGGCAACCACTTCTTCGATCAGGATGGAACGCCGGTGAACCGATATCTGGGCGCCGACGGCATCGCTTATGAAGTGGAACAGAGCCTGCGGCGGCTCGGCACCGACTATATCGATCTCTACATCACCCACTGGCAGGACCCGACGACACCCATTGCCGAAACAATGGAAGCGCTCGAACGCCTCAAATCCGCTGGCAAGATCCGCGCCATCGGCGCCAGCAATCTCAATGCTGCCGAGCTGCAGCAGTATGTCGCCGCTGGCCAGCTCGACGCGATCCAGGAAAGATATTCGATGCTGGATCGCGACATCGAGCAGACATTGCTGCCGATCGCGCGCCAGCATCAAGTTGCAGCACTCAGTTATTCGTCGCTTGCACTCGGCCTGCTCTCAGGCGCCATCGATCCGGCGCGCGAGTTCAGCGGCGACGACCAGCGCAAAGACAATCCGCGCTTCTCTCAGGCTAACCGGCGCAAGGTAGCCGCGTTGAAACATGCCCTGACCCCGGTCGCTGAGATCCACCAGGCAAGCATGGCGCAGATCGTCATCGCCTGGACGCTGGCGCAACCCGGCATAACCTTCGCGTTGTGTGGAGCGCGAAAGGCCACGCAGGCGCTCGACAACGCCAGGGCAGGGGAGATTTTACTGAGCGCGGCGGAACTGGGGACGATCGATGCGGCGGTGGCCGGGCATCTCGTAGCGATAGACGCGTGATCGAAAGCGCGTCCTGAGATGAATCGCATCCAGACGATCGCCGGCTTGCGCGAGAACCCCGATGTTGACGTCCTCGTGATAGGCGGCGGCATCAACGGCATCAGCGTGTTTCGCGAGCTCGCTTTGCAGGGCGTCGATGTCCTGCTCGCCGAAAAGGGCGATTATTGTGGCGGCGCCAGCGCAGCCCTCTCGCGCATGGTTCATGGCGGCTTGCGCTACCTTGAAAACGGCGAGTTCAAGCTGGTTCGCGAATCTCTGCTCGAACGCGATCGGCTATTGAAGAACGCGCCGCATTACGTTGCGCCACTGCCAACCACAGTGCCTATCTTCGACCTGTTCTCAGGCATGGCAAATGGCGCGTTCCGCTTCCTTGGGCTAAGCCGTCGTCCCGGTCGGCGCGGCGCATTGGTCATCAAGACCGGCTTGGCGATGTATGATTTCTTCACCGCCGCACGGCGTATCGTCCCGACGCACAAGTTCAGGAGCCGCGCTGAAACACTTGAGGTCTGGCCCGCAATAAACCCTGCTGTCCGCAATTCGGCGACATATTTTGACGCCTGGGTCAGCCACCCCGAGCGGCTGGGTACCGAGATGCTGCGCGACACCATGAACGAAAAGCCATCGGCTCGAGCGCTCAACTATGCACGCGTATCGCTCGGTGACGCGGGCCTTGCGCTTAACGACGGACTGTCTGGCGAAACGCTCGCCGTGAAGCCGCGGCTCGTCGTCAACGCCACAGGCGGCTGGATCGACCTGACCAATTCGGCGATCGGAGCCGTTGCGCCGAAGCTGATGGGCGGCACCAAAGGTTCGCATTTGATCGTCGACAGTCTCGAGCTTCACGACGCGCTCGACGGCCACATGATCTATTACGAGAACGAGGACGGCCGGATCTGCATCCTGTTCCCCTATCTCGGCAATGTGCTGGTCGGCTCGACGGATATCCGTGCCGACGATCCCGACCAGGCGCGCTGCGAGGACGACGAGCGGCAATACATCCGGCAGTCCGTGTCCTTCGTGTTTCCCGGGATCGAGATCACTGATACCGACATCGTCTTTCAGTTCACCGGGGTGAGGCCGCTACCGATAAGCCGGGACAGTTTTACCGGGCGCATTCCCCGCGATCATTTCTGCGAGCTCATCGAGGGCGCCGGTATGGTGCCGCCGACGCTGTGCATGATCGGCGGGAAATGGACCACCTTCCGGTCGTTCGGCGAACTGGCAGCGGATATCGTGCTCGAGCGATTGTGCCGACAGCGCATCGTCGGCACCGAAAACATGCCCATCGGCGGCGGCCGGCATTTTCCCATGGCCCCCGAAAAATGGTGCGCAGAACGCGCGGCGGCGCATGGCCTGTCGCTTGACCGTATGCGCAGCCTGTTCGAGCGCTACGGCACCGTGGCGGATGCCGTCGCCGCTTTTTTGGCAGCGGGACAGGATGAGCTCTTGCCTGGCAGCGACTACTCGGTCCGGGAGATTCAGTATCTCATCGCCAATGAATATGTCGAGCAGTTGGAGGACCTGCTGCTCCGCCGCACGACAATTGCCATCACCGGTGCTCTCTCTTGCGACCTTCTCGATGCGGTTCTCGATATTCTCGCAGTCGAAAAGAGCTGGGACGCTGCGCGCAAGACATTCGAGCGCACCGATTTCCTCGCCCTGCTGCAGCGCCAGCACGGCGTCGATCTCGACCAGCTATCGCAAAAAGACCAAGGAAGGAGCGCCGAATGCGCATCAACAAGAAAGTCCGCATGAACCGGCTGTTCGGCGGGGCGCGTTGTCTCGACGTCGCAATCGACCATGGCGTATGCAACGAGCCGTCGTTCCTGGAGGGGCTGGAGGATATGGCCAGCGTCGTCGGCCAGCTGGTCGCCGCGGGGCCGGACGCCATTCAGATGAATTATGGCCAGGCCGATCTGCTGCAGTCCCTGCCCGGCAAGGACAAGCCGGCATTGGTCATGCGCATAGACATGGGCAATCCATACAACAAAACCCGCCATCGCTCGATGTGGGCCATCCTGCAGAACGAAGCCGAGCCGCTGATCGGCGCGCTGGAGATGGACGCGGCCTGCGTGGTCGTCAATCTATTCATGCTGCCCGACGAGCCGGACCTGTTCCGGCAATGCGTCCACAACATTGCCAGGGTTCGCGCCGACTGTGAAAGATATGGCTTGCCGCTGATGATCGAGCCGCTGGCGATGCTGCCCAACTCGGAGCGCGGAGGCTACATGGTCGACGGCGACCCCGAAAAGATTGTCACCCTGACCCGGCTCGCCAGCGAGATGGGCGCCGACATCATCAAGGCGGACCCGACCATCGATCCGAACGACTTCCACCGGGTGGTGGCGGCGGCACGCTGTCCTGTCCTGGTGCGCGGTGGGGGCAGGGAGGATTTGCGCGCCGTCTTCGACAAGTCGGCGGCGCTGATGGCACAAGGCGCGGCAGGCATGGTCTATGGCCGCAACATATACCAGCATTCCAACCCTCGCGCCGTCGTGAGGGGACTGATGGCGATCATCCACGAGAATGCCGATGGCGCGGCGGCCTGGGAGCTCTACCAGCAACAATAGTCTTTGCAGCTTGGGAGGAGCTTCAATGCAGCGATACATTCTTGGTCTCGATGCGGGCAATACCGTCATCAAGGCCATCATCTTCGACACCGCCGGTCGCGAACTCGCACTTGCCGCTCGCGACGGCCGCTCCTGCATGCCAGAGCCCGGCCATGTCGAGCGCGACCTTGGCGAATTGTGGCGCAACGCCGTCGAGGTCATCCGCCAGTGCCTCGACCAGTCGGGCATCGACCCCCGCGACATCGCGGTGATCGGCTGCGCCGGCCACGGCAACGGGCTCTACGCGCTGGACCGCGGCGGCGCCCCGTTGCTCGGCATCCAGTCGCTCGACACGCGCGGCGTCGGCATCGTCAGCGAATGGGCGGCCGCAGGCGTTGGCGACCGGACCTATATCCACTGCCTGCAACGGCCCTGGGCGGCGCAGACGCCGACTCTGCTGGCGTGGCTCAAGCGCCATGACCCGGCACTTTTTGCCAAAATAGGCACCGTCTTCCTGTGCAAGGATTTTATCGTCAACCGCCTCACCGGCGCGCGCTCGACCGAGACCTCGGATATGTCGGGCTGCGGGCTATTGCACATGCCCGGCCGGCGCTACGAGCCTGAGTTGCTGGCCGCCTACGGTCTCGACGATTGCATGGAACTGCTGCCGGATGTGCTGGAAGCCTCCGACATCGCCGGCCATGTCACGCGCGATGTCGCCGCTGCCACCGGCCTTCTTGCGGGCACGCCTGTGGTGGCCGGCCTGTTCGACGTCGTCGCCAGCGCCATCGGTTCGGGCGTCACCAGCACCGGCGCAGCCTCGATCATTGCCGGCACCTGGAGCATCAACCAGGTTATCACCCAGGAGCCGATCCGCGATCCGTCGATCTTCATGCTGTCGACGTTCGATCCGGTGCGCTACCTCGCCATCGAATCGAGCGCCACTTCGGCCGCAAATCTCGAGTGGATCGTGCGTGAGTTCTTCGAGCATGCGCCCCCGGCAGGCGCATCGCCATTCGAGATCTGCAGCGAGCTTGTTGCTTCCGTCGATCCCGCGGGAGACATGCCGATCTACCACCCATTCCTTTACGGCTCGCAGCAGAATGGCAAGGCGCGTGCCGGTTTCTACGGCATCGCCGGCTGGCACACGCGGGCTCATATGCTGCGCGCACTGTTCGAGGGCGTCGTCTTCGAGCACCGGCGCCATGTCGAGACGTTGCGTCGAGCGGGAGCCATAGTCAGCCAGGCGGTTCTTTCGGGCGGCGGCTCGCGCAGCGCCGTTTGGCCGCAGATATTCGCAGATGTGCTGGACGTGCCGGTGACCGTGGCGCGCAGCCGTGAGACAGGTGCGCTGGGAGCTGCGATTGCAGCCGGGACAGGCGTCGGCTTATTTGCCGACTTCTCTGCGGGCGCCGCCGCGATGACCGCGCCCGACCGATGCTACCAGCCCAATTGCGCGATCGCACCGGTCTACGAGCGGCGCTATCGTCTCTATGGTGAGATCAACAAGGCCATGGGTCCGCTATGGGACAGGATGGCAAGCCAACGGACGTCCAATTGACACAGACCGCTGCCGATTTTGGACAGTACGACTTCATCATCGTCGGCGCGGGTTCAGCCGGCTGCGTGCTGGCCAACAGACTGTCGGCCAATCCAGGCATGCGCGTGCTACTTCTGGAAGCCGGCGGCAGCGACCGCTACCACTGGGTCAACATTCCCATCGGCTATCTCTACTGCATGGGCAACCCGCGCACCGATTGGCTGATGAAGACCGAGCCGGAGCCCGGGCTGAACGGTCGTGCGCTCAACTATCCGCGCGGCAAGCTTCTGGGCGGCTGCTCGTCGATCAACGGCATGATCTACATGCGCGGCCAGGCGGCCGACTATGATGGCTGGCGGCAAGCCGGAAATCTCGGTTGGGGTTGGGATGACGTGCTTCCGTATTTCCGCAAGTCCGAGGACCATTTTGGTGGCGCCAACGACCTTCACGGCGCCGGTGGCGAATGGCGCGTCGAGCGCCAGCGCCTGTCGTGGCCAATCCTGGATGCCTTCCGCGATGCTGCCGAGGAACTCGGCATCCCCCGGACCGAGGATTTCAACGGCGGGACCAACGAAGGGTCGGGCTATTTCGAGGTCAACCAGAGGAAAGGCGTGCGCTGGAATACCTCTAAGGCGTTCCTGCGCAGCGCGCTGCGACGGCCGAATTTGCGCGTCGTCACCGGCGCCGAGACCGAGATGCTGGATTTCGACGGAGCTTGCGTCACCGGCGTTGTCTTTCGCATGGGCGGCCAACTGCATCGTGCGCGGGCAGGGGAGACGATCCTTGCCGCCGGCGCGATCAATTCGCCGAAGCTGCTCGAGCTTTCCGGCGTCGGCCGACCTGCCGTGCTTGGCGCAGCAGGAATCCCGGTTCGCCACGCGCTGGAAGGCGTCGGCGAGAATTTGCAGGATCATCTGCAGATCCGCACAGTCTTCAAGGTCGCCAACGCCTCGACGCTAAACCAGCGCTACCACAATCTGTTCAGCCGTGCGGCTATGGGCGTCGAATACGCTATCCGTCGCAGCGGACCGCTGTCGATGGCGCCGAGCCAGCTTGGTATCTTCGCCAGGAGCGACCCACGCCTGGAGACGCCCGATCTCGAATACCATGTCCAGCCGTTGAGCACTGACCGGCTGGGCGAGCCGCTGCATCGCTTCCCCGCGGTCACGGTTTCGGTCTGCAATCTCAGACCGGAAAGCCGCGGCACCGTCCACATGGAGGCGTCCGATCCGCAGGCGGCTCCGAAGATCCGGCCGAACTATTTGTCTACCGAGGGAGACAGGACTGCGGCTGTGGCATCGCTCCGCCACGTCCGCCGCTTGATGAAGGCGCGCGCCATTGCCCGTTACGCGCCTGAGGAAATGCTGCCCGGCGCACATTATGAAAGCGACGAAGATCTCGTCCGCAAGGCCGGCGATATCGGCACGACGATTTTCCACCCGGTCGGCACCTGCAAGATGGGCGCAGGCTCGACGGCAGTGGTCGACGGCCGGCTGCGGGTGCACGGCATTTCTGGCCTGCGCGTCGTCGATGCTTCGATCATGCCGGCGATCGTTTCCGGCAACACCAACTCTCCAGTGGTCATGATCGCGGAGAAGGCATCGGAAATGATCTTGCAGGACGCCAACCAGGAGAAATAATCCTCGGCGCATGGAGCGACCGACGCCGGCAGCGCCGAGGAGCTTTACTGCGGCTTTGTCGCGCAGATCGCGAAGCGATGCTGAGTGGCGCGTTCGAGCGCCTTGGGCCAACTCATCCGTCGAGCCTGGGCACGATGGATCGCGCCCAGTTTCCAGTCGACGACAGGTTGATCGAACCCGGCTTCGGCCAGCAAGCGAACAATCTCTTCCGCCCGTGCGCCGCCTGAGAAATAGACACGAGCAAGAACATTCCGGTGGCGTCTGGCCATGGCGGCGCCGTCATCGTCCGAGACCTGGGACTTGCCGGCCGTGAGCTTCTCCCAAAGTTCCCGCATACGCGTCGCCCAGTTGCGGCTGACAAAATCGCCGTCGATGACCAGCAGCCTGCCGGCGGGCTTCAGCAGCGAGAACCATTCGGCAAAGGCCGCCTTCGGATCGAGCAGCGTCCAGACCAGGTGACGGGTGACGATGACATCGTAGCTCGCTTTGTCCTCGAGCGTCCGTTCTGCATCCCTCATGATGAAGCGGATATCGGCGCCGCGTTTTTGTGCCTTGGCGCGCGCCTTGGCAAGCATGGCTTCCGACCAGTCGAGGCCTGTCACCACAAAGCCCAGATCGTGCATCAGATGCGAAATGACGCCAGTCCCGCAGGCGAGATCCAGAGACGCCCGCCCGGCGCCTGGCCCAATGTGCCTGGTTATGAGCGCGTGCCAGGCGGCACGCTCCTGCTCGGAAAAAATCTCGTGGCCGACCTGCAGGTCGAATGTCTCGGCGCGGTCGGACCAATAGTCCCGAATCTCGTCGCGCAGCGAATAGTTTGCGTGAGCCGTCATTGCCCGAAACGCACTCCCCAAAGCGGCTACATTGGAATTGCTCTAAAAGAAAAATCTTGATTATGCAATTCATGTTTCATAAGCGGGGCCGGCAACTGAATTGCGAGAGCCCAATGATTTTGAAATCGATATTTGCGGCCGCGGTCGCGCTCGCGGCCTTGATGCCGCTTACCCCAGGCGCGCGCGCCGAGACCGTCACCGACATTGCCGGCCGCAAGGTCGAGGTGAAGACGCCGGTCGAGAAGGTCATCCTCGGCGAAGGCCGGCAGATCTACCTGATCGCCGCGCTCGATACCGACAACCCTTTCAAGCGCATCGTTGGCTGGCGCGAGGATTTCTCCCAGGCCGATCCGGACAATTACGCCGTCTATCTGGAAAAATTCCCGTCGATGGCGGCGATACCGACCTTCGGCGGTTTCAAGGACGGCACCTTCGACATCGAGCAGGCCATCGCACTTGACCCGGACGTGATGATCATGAACATCGAGTCCAAGCAGGCAACCGAGGACGCGCAATACATCGAGAAGCTCGCCGCCGTCGGCATTCCGGTGGTCTATGTCGATTTCCGCGAGCAACCCTTCACCAACACCGAGCCGAGCATGCGCCTGATCGGCAAGCTGCTTGGCCAGGAACAGCGGGCCGAGGCGTTCATCGCCTACCGCGCGGCCCAGATCGCGCGCGTCACCGATGTGATCGCAGAGAAGAACCCCAAGCGCCCGACCGTGTTCATCGATCGCGCCGGGGGCTATTCCGATGATTGCTGCATGAGCTTCGGCAACGACAATTTTGGCAAGTTCGTCGACATGGCCGGCGGGGCCAATATCGCGGCCGACCTGATCCCGGGCACGTTTGGCGCGCTCAATCCCGAACAGATCATCGCCAGCGATCCCGACCAGGTGATTGTGACGGGCGGCAATTGGGAGGCCTATGTGCCGGGCGGCAAATGGGTCGACGTCGGTCCCGGCGCCGACGAAGCCGCGGCACTGAAGAAACTCAGGGGCCTGACCGAGCGGCCCGCGCTGACCGGCATCAAGGCGGTGGAGAACGGGCAGGTCCACGCCATCTGGCACCAGTTCTACAACAGCCCCTATCAGTTCGTCGCCATACAGCAGATGGCCAAATGGCTGCATCCCGACCTGTTCGCCGATCTCGACGCCGAGGCCACCTTCAAGGAGTTGCACGAGAAGTTCCTGCCGGTCGGGTACAGGCCTGGCCATTGGGTCTCGCTCTCCGATGAGCAGTGAACCGGCCGCACTGTCAGCCAAACAAGGGCGCGGGCTCTACCGCGCCCTTGTCCTGCGCAAGCAACTGATCCTGGCGGGGCTCGCCCTGGCGCTGTTGCTGAGCCTCTGCATCGACCTCGCGCTCGGGCCCGCAAGCTATAGCCTCGACCAGGTGGTGCTCGCCCTGGTTTCTCCCGGCAGTGTGCCGCTTCAGGTGCGCGTCGTGTTGTGGGACATCCGGCTTCCCATCGCGCTCATGGCAGTAGTCGTCGGCGCAGCACTGTCGGTCGCCGGTGCGCAGATGCAGACCATCCTCAACAATCCGCTCGCCAGCCCGTTCACGCTCGGCATTTCGGCGGCGGCCAGCTTTGGCGCAGCCCTCGCGCTCGCCTTCGGCGTCGCGCTGATCCCGGCCGCGATCGAATATATCGTGCCGCTCAACGCCTTCGTGGTGGCGATGCTGACCGCGCTCGTCATCCACCTTCTGAGCCTCAAGCGCGGCGTGACGGTCGAAACCATCGTGCTTCTCGGCATCGCGCTCGTATTCACCTTCAATGCGCTGCTGTCGCTCGTCCAGTATCTTTCCTCCGAGCAGGCGCTCGCCGCGGTCGTGTTCTGGACGATGGGAAGCCTCACCAAAGCCACCTGGCCCAAGCTCATCATTACCAGCCTCATCCTTCTTGCAACACTTCCGATATTCGTGCGCCGCGCCTGGGCGCTGACGGCGCTGCGGCTAGGCGAAGACAAGGCCGCGAGCTTTGGCGTCAAGGTCGCACGCCTCAGGCTCGAAACCATGATGATGGTGAGCCTCCTTGCTGCCATTCCCGTCGCCTTCGTCGGCACGATCGGCTTCATCGGGCTTGTCGGTCCGCACATCGCCCGCATGCTGATCGGAGAAGATCAGCGCTTCTTCCTGCCCGCCTCGGCGCTTTCGGGGGCGCTCATCCTTTCGGCGAGTTCGGTTGCCAGCAAGTCGCTCGTTCCAGGCACGATCTTCCCGATCGGCATCGTCACCTCGCTTATCGGCATTCCCTTCTTCATCTCGCTGATCCTCTCGAATGTGAGGCGCTCATGGTAACGATCAGGCTCGATGGTCTCGGAGCCTTCCACGGGGCGCGGCTCGTCCTTTCGGATGTTTCAACTCCCATGTTCCGGGGTGGCGAGGTTGTCGCCGTGATCGGACCCAACGCAGCGGGCAAGTCGACGCTGTTCAAGCGCATCGCAGGACTTCTGAAGGGCCCGGGACGCGTCTGCCTCGAGGGAGCGGTGAAGGGGCCGGACGGCATCTGCTATATGCCGCAGGATACGGCAGCCAACGCGGTGCTGACCGTCTATGAATCGATTCTGCTCGCCCGCAAGCAGGGCTCGGCATGGTCGGTCAGCGACGGCGACCTCGCACTCATAGACGGCATCCTGGCCGCGCTCAGCATCTCGGATCTTGCCTTTCGCAACGTCGGAGAATTGAGCGGCGGGCAAAGGCAGGTGGTAAGCATCGCCCAGACCCTGGCTCGCGAACCTGAAATCCTGCTGATGGACGAGCCGACGTCCGCGCTTGACCTGCACCGGCAGGTCGAGGTGCTGACCTTCATGCGCGGGCTTGCGCGCAAGCACGGAATTGCAGTGCTGATCGCAATTCACGACCTCAATCAGGCCCTGCGCTTCGCCGACAAATGCATCGTCATCGCCGAGGGGCGGATGGTCGCCTGCGGCACGCCGGAAGATGTCGTTACGCCGGCGCTTTTGCGTGGTGTGTACCGCGTCGAGGCCAGAATCGAGCGCTGCTCGCGGGGTATTAGTCATGTCATGGTGGACGGCGTTGCCGCCGAAACGGCAGCGACTGCATCGATAGCAGCCTAAGGCATCTGTGGTCGAAAGCCAAAAGCCTAGAAAATAGATCGAAATTATGGCGTAAATCTTTGAATCAAATACGTTTTCGATCACCATCGCGGCTGCTTTGGCGACGAATGTAGGCATTCACTCACGACCACTGCACGTCCTTCGACGAGCTGCTGTTCTACGAGATACCTTGGGTAGACAGAGGTCATGAAAACGCGCGATAAGGTTAGCCTGCGCTAGATTTAGAGATGGCCGGGGCACCAGATGATGGCACGCCGAATGTGCAACGCAATGCTTGGCTTCGCGGCGCTTGCCATAACCGCGTGCCAATCGGCGCCTGAAACGCCGCGACCCACTGTCGAACCTCCGTTAGGACCTGGACCCATTCCGGCCCAAACCGCCTCGGATCCTGCCGCTGTTCCTTCCGGCTCGGCAATTATTGATCAATCCGTGGCGGTCACTCCGCCTGCCAAGACCGTCCCGACAAAATATGCTGCTTTTTCGGGTCTATGGGCCGGACGATTGGAGGGGATGTATGACGCCAAACTTGCTGTTCAGACGATTTCTTCCAATGGAAAGGTGACGGTCACCTATGCGTGGGGAACTCTGGGCGACAACCATCCGGGAGAGGCCGCCGGCACTGGAAAAATTGTGGGGACTACGTTGAAGCTTGAGCGCCTGCCGAGTGGCGCAGACGTCAGTTTTGTCATGCGGCCCGACAGAACCCTGGCGGGAACCGTCAGGCTTGCCGGCCAGACCTACACGGGCGCGTTCGTCAAGCAATGATCGAAGACATGCCCGGAAGGCTATGTTGCTGTTGCCCGATCAGCCCGCGGCGTTCTTCCATGGGCGCCGACTTCTGATCGAGAGATGACCGCGGGCGATTGGGTTTGTTCGACGCGCGCTTGATCGCCAGTCTAGCCGCTGTTTGCGCTGACCGCGTCACCAAGCACCTTTGTGCGGGGCTGTATGCGCGCGGCGGCAGGCGCGAACACCGAAATCGCCTTCGGGTGGACCTTGAAATGCGCCGGGGTCGAGGTGACGATCTCACCGTCAGTGTTCACCGGCATCGGCCTTTTCGTCTCGATGTCGAACTCGACGCATCTGGCCGTGCGAACCTCGCTCCAGGCGCCGTGCGTGCCCGAGCGGAACGAGCGCAACAAGAGCGCCATCTTCCAGAGATTCGTCATTTCCAGGCTGTACAGGTCGAGATGGCCGTCATCGATCTCCGCCGTCTCCTCGACGACGTTGCCGCCGCCATAGTGGCGGCCGTTGCCGACCGCTATCTGGTAAGTCTCGACTTCGGTCGTTGCGCCCTTTTCGGTAATCCTTGCTTCAAAGTGGCGGGCCTTGGTCAACACTTTCATGGCCGCCAGGGCATAGCCAAACCTGCCGAAACGCTTTTTCAGCGCCGGATCCAGCCCCTGGGCAAGATCGGTGCTGAGGCCGATGCTCGCGACGTTGAAGAAAGCGTGGCCATTGACGGTCCCGATATCGATCAGACGTCGTCCGCCCTCTACTATCACGTCGGCCGCCTTCCCAAGATCCAACGGTATTTCGAGGGTGCGCGCCAGATCGTTCGCCGTCCCCATCGGAATGATGCCCATCGGCAGCCCGCTTTCCATGACCGCGACCGCCGCCGAGGACACCGAGCCATCGCCGCCGCACACGATCACAAGATCGGCCCTATGGCGAAGGCGCACGATGTCGCGTGCTATCTCGGGCAGTGCCTCAAATGTCTCGACGCTGACGCGGAGCCCTCCGGCTTCCAGCCGCTCGACGACCGGTGCGAGAGATTCCTGCCCGCGTCGTGCCTTTGGATTGATGAGTAGAAGCGCGCGTCTGTTCGTGATGTCATTCATGCGGCGTAGATAGGGTGCGTGGCTGCGGATTACGACGTCGACAGGCGCGCCCGGCGAAACAAGCCACAAAATCACGGCTTCGGCAGCCGCTTGTGGAGGTTGAAATTCGGTCCACATAATACTACCGAAAAATGGGTACTACCAAGGTGCGACATGACCAACACAGTCACAGCCAAAGGACAGGTGACCATCCCGAAGCCGGTCCGGGACCTGCTCGGGATCGTTCCGGGCAGCAAGGTTGATTTCCGCCGCACCGATGACGGCAATGTGGTGATTGTGCGTAGTGACATGAAGCAGCCCGCGAGCCGCTTTGCGAAATTGCGCGGCCATGCCGGCAAGGGCCTCGACACCGACGCGATCCTGGCGCTGACGCGTGGCGACGCGTGACGCTGGTCGGCTCGATCCTGTAACGGACGATGCGAACTGGGCGGATTGGTCGATCGTCCGGCTTGAGGCGGCAAGCCTCAATGGGCCGTTGCTGATCAACGATGCGGTCTATGCCGAACTTGCCGTCCGCTATGACCGCACGCCTGTTTCTCGTCCGCTGCTTCGCGCGGCGTGTGCGTAGTCCCCGCGGCTTGGGTCTACGCCATCGTGGCGAAAAGAATTGCAACTCCACCGAGAATAATCCTGGATCGACCGCGTTCTCCCCCAGGTAACAGCGCCCCCTTGGTGACCGGAGAGACCACAATGGAAATTCTTGACTGCGAACGCATCGCGAAGGCCAAGCGGGCTTTCACGACCCGCCGAATTCCCACTGAGCGCATGCGGATGCTGCTTTCGCCTCCCGCCGAACCGAAGGCAGGCGACCTGGTGCTCGCGCGGATCGAGGCGCTCGGTCACCACAAGTCGGTCGAGCTGCCCTCGGGACGCAAGGCGGCACTTGCCGCGACGGACGAAGTCGTCCTGGCCTACGGCAACCGCTACGCCCCTGATCAGTTCGAGGCGATCGTTCCGGCAGATCTCGGACCGTGCCATATGATGGCGGCAGGCGGAGTGGCTTCGCGGGCGTTGGCATGGCACGACAAGACCATGTCTCCGACTGCGATCGTGCCGCTCGGCCTCGTCACCAACTCATGCGGCCGCGTTCTGAACGTTGCAGACTTTGCGGTCGCGCCGCAGCCGGTGCGGCTCACCCCGCCGACAATCGTTGTCTTCGGAACGTCGATGAATTCGGGCAAGACGACAACAGCTGCAAGCCTCGTGCGTGGTTTGACCAGGGCAGGTTTCGCAGTTGGTGCGGCAAAGGTGACCGGAACCGGAGCCGGCAATGATCTCTGGTCGATGATGGATGCCGGAGCATGCGCCGCTCTTGATTTTACTGATGCCGGCTTTGCCACGACCTATCTTGCCCCAATCGATGCCATCGTCGAGGGCGCGCAGCATTTGCTGCATTCTCTTGCCGCCATCGGGGCGGAGATCGCGGTTCTGGAGGTCGCGGATGGGCTATTCCAGTCCGAGACGGCCGCGCTGGCAAAGTCCCCGAAATTCTGCGAGCTGACCGGCGGCGTGCTGTTTGCCGCAGGCGATGCGATGGGGGCGGTGGCGGGCTGCGAAAGGCTGCGCGAGCTTGGATACGACGTGCTCGGGCTCAGCGGGGTCCTGACCTGCTCGCCGCTGGCGCGCCGGGAAGCAGGCGCTGCCAACGTCCTTGTCTATGGCGTCAAGGAACTCACCGATCCGGCGACCGCGGCAAGCATAGTCTCAGGGATGTTGAACCCGCGCCTGATGGTGATCGCTGGAGGTGCACAATGCCTCTACCAGGAATCCTGATCGGCACGCGACTGGTCGCCCTTGCGGTTCTTGTCGCCATCGGCTTTGCCAAGGCCGCCACGTCGCTCGCTCTTGTCGCCATCGTCGGTGCGGCGGTTTCCGGGGAACCGCAGCCGCTCGGGCAGGGCAGGCTGATCGTGGCCAGCCTTTCGCTCGGCATCGCCCTCTTCGCACTCGGGGTGATGCAGCGCCGACAGGGGGCAGCTTTTGCACTGGACTATGTGCGCGAGGTCCGCAGACTGCTGGTCGAGCAACTCTTCGCGTTGCCGCCTGGCGCCGGCCGGACCGGTCTCGGCCTGGTAATGACCCGCCTCGTCACCGACCTCTCCGCCATCAGATCCTGGCTGGCCGACGGCGTGGCTTCCCTCTTTGTTGCGGGTCCTTCCGTCGTTCTCATCGTGGTTGGCGCCTTCTGGCTTGCCCCAGGGGTTGCGCCGTTCCTGCTTTGCGGCGTTCTTGCCTGGTCGATCGTCTGTCTTGTTGCCCTGCCGTTTCTTCACCGGGCCATCCGCGAAAGCCGGCGGAGGCGGGGACGGCTTGCCGGTCGTCTCGGCGACATCGTTGCCGCCCGGGCGGCGTTTGCCCATTTCGGCAAAAGCGGAACGTCCACACGCAAGATCGACCGGATGTCGGAAGCGCTCAACATGTGGCTCGTTCGCCGGGCAGGGTGGTCGGGGGCTGCGCGCGCGTCCAGCGACTTCGTCATGCCCGTGATCGTCGTCATTCTCGTGGCCTATGCGTTTTCGGGCCGCCCGGCGATGCTGGTTGGCGATCTCAGCACGCTATTGCTCCTCGCCGGACTGACGGTTGGCCAGCTTTCCGACCTCGCTCGCGCCGCCGATTATCGGCTTGCCTATGTCGAGTCCCGCCGCCGGATTGCCTCCATCCTGGCAAGGCCGGTGCTTGCGGATGCTGTGAATCCAGTTCCCCTGCCGCGCTCGACGTCAGGCCGGCGGCTGCGCATCGAATTTCATTGCCGAAACGGCACGCCGTCAAAAGTGCTGGATGCCGCGCCCGGCGCCTCGATCCTGCTTGGCGGTGATACGCCTGAAGCACGCAGCGCGCTTTTTTCCAGCATCGCAGGTTTTGAGGAAAACAGCGGCCTGGCGATTTTCCTCGATGACATTCCTGTCGACAAGATTTCGCGGCGCGACCGGCGGCGGGCAATCACCCTTTTGTCGCCGGCGATCCCGTTGGTGCGGGCTACAATGGTCGACAATATAGCCCTGGGAGCGCCCTCAGCGACCCCGCAGGAAGAGATAATCGCCACGGCCTCGCTGTGCGGCCTGGCAGTCGATGGACCGCCAGACAGCGGCCAGAGACTGGAGCCCCCTCAAATCAGTGCCATGCAGGCCGCCCGGATCCGTGCCGCACGAGCGCTGGTTCGATCAGCGGCCGTGCTCCTTATCGACGACATCGATGTCTGCAAGGACCGGGACTTGCTTGCGGCCGTTCTTGCACACGCGCGTGCCGCGCAAACGACAGTGATCGTCTCGTGCGAAGCAGCCACTGCGGGCATGGAATTCGATGATACCTGGCTTCTCGATTGCGAGTGATCGGGAGATTGCCTCGGCGCTGCCACATGTCTTGTTGCAACCATAAATAGTCGCGACTAGCGACATCGATCCACAATATGGATCGCGTTTTCGCCGCAAGTCGCTGATATACAGCCGATCGCATGGCAAAAATCGGTTATGCGAAATAATTGGTCCATGATATAGACCTGTGTGCGAAAATCTGGAATGAGCGGGAGGAGATCGCCTCGTTCCCGATTTCGGCGTGAGCAGGCGTTGTTGCCTGGTCCGAGCGGAGGAGCTTGAAGCATGGCAGCCGCCAGCAACAACACGATGATCATCGATACGCCGGCCGAGGTGCTGGATGCGCGGCCAGGGTCACGGCTGATGTGGCCGGTCGAGGCGGTGGCCTCGATCCTGCTCGTCTTCGTCATCGGTCTGCTGCTCGCCGGCGTCATCTCGCGCTACGTGCTATCGCTGCCGATCGTCTGGATCGATGAGGCCGCCTCCATCTCCTTTCTCTGGCTCGCCATGCTCGGCTCGGCGATCGCCATCGACCGCAACGAGCATCTGCGTCTTACCATCTTCCTCAACCTGATCCCCGAGCGCGGCCGCCACTTCGTGGACGCCCTCGCTTTGCTCGTCGTGGCGACGGTGCTGCTCGCGCTGATCGTGCCGGCAAGCCAGTATGTACAGGAAGAGTGGTACGTCACCTCGGCAGCGCTCAACATTCCGATGAGCTTCCGCGCCTCGGCAATTGTCGCCGGGCTGGCATTGATGTCGGTTATCGCCGTGGGCCACGCGATCCGCGCAGCGACGCTCGCCAACCTGGCCGCCGCTGTCGCAGTGATTGCCGCACTGGCCGTGGTCGGCTGGCTGCTTTCGCCATTGTTCCTCACGCTCGGCTACGCCAACATCGTCATCTTTCTCGTCGGCGTGGTGGCGGTCTGCCTTCTGCTCGGTGTGCCGATCGCTTTCTGTTTCGGCGTCGGCACGATCGCCTTCATCGCCTTCAGCACGCACGTGCCGATGATCGTGCTTGTCGGCCGCATCGACGAGGGGATGTCGAGCCTCATCCTGCTGTCGGTGCCGATCTTCGTCCTGCTCGGCTGTGTGCTCGACGCGACAGGCATGGGCAAGGCGATCGTCGAATTCATGGCGTCGCTGCTCGGCCATGTGAAGGCCGGCATGTCTTACGTGCTGCTGGGCTCGATGTTCCTGGTCTCGGGCATTTCCGGTTCGAAGGTTTCCGACATGGCGACTGTCGCTCCGGCACTTTTCCCCGAAATGAAGCGGCGCGGCCACAAGCCCAAGGAGATGATCGCGTTGCTCGCAACCGGCGCTGCGATGGCCGATACGGTGCCGCCATCGATCGTGCTGATTGTGCTCGGCTCGGTCGCCGGCGTTTCGATCGCCGCGCTTTTCACCAGCGGCTTCGTCATCGCCGTGGTTCTGTTGCTCGTCCTTGCGGTGCTCGCGCGCTGGAAGGCTTCGGGCGAAAGCATGGAAGGCGTACATCGCGCTCCGTTCTCGCTCGTCTGGAAGACGCTGCTCGTCTCCGCCCCCGCACTGGTGCTTCCCTTCCTGATCCGCGGCGCCGTCGGCGGCGGCGTCGCCACCGCCACCGAGGTTTCCACAATCGCCGTGCTCTATGCGCTGGTCATCGGCGCCTTGTTTTATGGCGGCATCGGCGCCAAGAAATTCTACGCCATGCTGGTCGAGACGGCGGCGCTGTCCGGCGCCATCCTGCTCATTCTCGGCACCGCCTCGGCAATGGCCTGGGCGCTGACGCAAACCGGCTTCGCCAACCAACTGGCCATCTACATGACCGACCTGCCGGGAGGCTGGTTCTCCTTCATGCTCGTCACCATCGCCGTCTTCATGGTTCTCGGCTGCGTCCTTGAAGGTCTGCCAGCGATCGTTCTGATGGCGCCGATCATGTTTCCGATCGCCGCTCGGCTGGGTATCAACGACGTGCACTATTCGATGGTCGTCGTGACGGCGATGAACATTGGACTCATGGCGCCACCTATCGGCATCGGCTTCTACATCGCCTGCAAGATCGGCGACGTCTCGCCCGACGAGGCTATGAGCGCCATCTGGCCCTACCTCGGTGCGTTGCTTGCCGGCCTGTTGCTGATCGCCGCCGTCCCGGCGCTGTCGGTAGCCTATCTCTAACCACTCGGATTCAACCAGGAGGAAACACGATGACCATCACCCGCCGCAGCTTGATGATAGGCGCAGCCGCATCCATCCCGCTCGTGAGCACCATCCGCTACGCCGGGGCGCAGGCGGCGGAGTTCAACTACAAATACGCCAACAACCTGCCGCTCACCCACCCGATGAACCTGCGCGCGCAGGATGCCGTCGAGAAGATCCGCGAGGAGACCGGCGGCCGCGTCGCCATCCAGATATTCCCCAGCAACCAGCTCGGCGCCGACACCGACATGCTGAGCCAGGTGCGCTCGGGCGGCGTCGAATTCTTTACGCTGTCGCCGCTGATCCTCTCCACGCTCGTCGCCAATGCCTCGATCAGCGGCATCGGCTTTGCCTTCTCGGACTACGACGCCGTGTGGGCGGCGATGGATGGCGACCTCGGCAAATATGTGCGCGGCGAGATCGAGAAATCGAACCTGGTCGTCATGGAAAAGATCTGGGACAACGGCTTTCGCCAGATCACCAGTTCCGTCGGCCCGATCGAGACGCCCGCTAACCTCGAAGGCTTCAAGATTCGCGTCCCGGTCAGCCCGCTCTGGACCTCGATGTTCACCGCCTTCAAGTCGGCGCCGGCCAGCATCAACTTCGCCGAAGTGTATTCGGCGCTGCAGACGAAGATTGTCGACGGGCAGGAAAACCCGTTCGCCATCATCTCGACGGCCAAGCTCTACGAGGTGCAGCAGTTCTGCTCGGTCACCAACCACATGTGGGACGGCTTCTGGTTCCTCGCCAACAAGCGGGCCTGGGAGGCGATGCCGCAGGACATGCGCGAGATCGTCGCCAGGAACCTCAACGAGGCCGGCGTGAAGGAGCGCGAGGACGTCGCCAAGCTCAATGCCACGCTTGAGCAGGAGCTCGCCGCCAAGGGCATGAAGATCAACCATCCGGATGCGGCCCCGTTCCGGCAGACGCTGAAGGACGCCGGCTTCTACTCCGAGTGGAAGGGCAAGTACGGCGACGAAGCCTGGGCCATCCTGGAAAAGGCTGTTGGCGCCAGCCTGACCTGAGCGCAGGGCAGTTCCCGGGCGGGCAGGGCATGTGGCTCAACCGCCCGATAACTGCCGCGATTTTTGTAAGGAATTCCATGGTGGTCGACCGGCTCAGGGGAAAATCCGCAATCGTCTTTGGCGCCGGGTCGTCCGGACCCGGCTGGGGCAACGGCAAGGCAGCCGCGGTCGCCTTCGCGCGCGAAGGCGCGCGCGTCGCCTGCGTCGATCTCGCTGCGGCGGCCGCCGCTGAAACCGCTGAAATCATCCGCGACGAAGGCAACCAGGCGATCGCGTTGTCGGCCGACGTGACCAATCTGGCCTCAGTCGAACTGGCAGCAGCGGCGGCAATGGAGGCGTTCGGCGCCATCGACATCCTGCACAACAACGTGGGCGTGACCCAAATGGGCGGTCCCATTGAACTCGATGAGGACGCGTTCCAGGCCGCCCTCGATCTCAATATCGGATCGGTCTACCGCACCGCCAAGGCGGTGTTGCCGCATATGCTCAAGGGCGGCGGCGGTGCGATCGTCAATATCTCGTCACTCGCCGCGATACGCTACGTCGGTTATCCCTATTTCGCCTATTATGCGGCCAAGGCCGCGGTGAACCAGGCCACTGTGGCGCTGGCCATGCAATATGCCCGGCAAGGTATTCGCGCCAACTGCATCATGCCGGGCCTGATCGACACGCCGATGATCTATCAGCAGATTTCCAGCCAATACGGCTCGGCTGACGAGATGGTGGCCGCCCGCAACGCCATGGTGCCGATGGGCAGGATGGGAACAGCGTGGGACGTCGCTGCGGCGGCCGTGTTTCTTGCCTCCGAGGAGGCGCGCTTCGTCACCGGCGTTTGCCTGCCTGTCGATGGCGGCCAAAGCTGCGCCGTCTGCGAGCTCCGCTGACCATGGACATGGCGCCGCCCCCAGACCGCGATCAGACCGGCTCGCAGAGCGTCGACCGGGCGCTCAGCCTTCTTTCGATGGTCGGCCGGCACGCCGACCGCGGTGTTTCGCTCTCCGATATCGTCGAGGAAAGTGGGCTCAACAAGCCGACAACGCGCCGCCTGCTGCTGGCGCTGATGCGCGCGGGAATGATCGAGCAGGACGAGACGACGCGGCGCTATTATCTCGGCGAGGAGGCCTACGTGCTGGGCAGCCTCGCCTCGCGACGTTTCGGCCTGCTTCAGGTCTCGATGGAAAGTCTGCTGCGCCTTTCGAAGAAGACTGAGGATGCCAGCTTCCTCTCGGTCCGCCGCGACACATACTCAGTCTGCCTCTATCGCGAGGAGGGGACCTATCCGGTCAGGACCCACGCGCTGCAGGCCGGCTTCGAGCATCCACTGGGCGTCGGCGCCGGCTCGCTCGCCATGCTCGCCGCACTCCCCGACGAGGAAGTGGAAGCGGTGCTTGCCGCCAACGACGCGGTGCTCAAATCCGACTACCCAATGCTGCCGGTCGAGCAGATCCGGCGCGATGTAGAGACGACGCGCGCCAACGGCTATTCGCTCAATCCCGGCCGCATCGTCGCCAATTCCTGGGGCGTTGGGGTTGCGCTTCGCAGCGCCGACGCACGGCCAGTCGGCGCGCTGTCGATCGCGGCGATCGACAGCCGGATGCAGCCGGCGAGGCAAATCGAACTCGTCGGATATCTCATGCTGGAGGCAAAGCGCGTCGAGGAACGGCTTGCCCAGATGTTCGCCTCGCGCGCGCATATGCGCGAGCACCCCACTTTAAAGCCGCGCACCAGGAGGTTGTCACAATGACGGAGGCTCACACCGACGGACGGGCGCATTCCGCGTTAGGAAAGTCGGAATTGGAAAACACCGGGCAGTTGATGGCGACGGCAGCGGCGTCCACGCTTGCTCATGCCGGTGTCGAGCCCTGCGACGTCGCCGCCATCTTCGTCTACGTGTCTTCGCTGGAGCGCGCGAAGTCATGACCATGGCTGCAGGCGGCGTGACGCCTTCCTCCACGCGCGTCATGAACCTCTCGCATTTTTTGACCCAGGCGGCACGCCGCAATCCGCACGATATTGGCTTCGTCTGGCGCGAGCGGCAGTGGACATGGCGCGAGATGGAAGCGCGCGTCAACGCGATGGCCGCTGCACTCCGCGACGCGTTCGGCGTGACAAAGGGCGATCGAATCCTCGTCCAGTCGGCCAATTGCAATCAGATGTTCGAATCTATGTTCGCCTGCTTCCGGCTCGGGGCCGTCTGGGTGCCGGCGAACTACCGCCAGTCGCCGGACGAAGTCGCCTACCTCGCCAAGGCGAGCGGCGCGCGTGGCCTGATCTGCGGCGCGGGCTTCCCGGCTCATGCTGCTGCCTGCCGGGAAACAGCCCCCGGGATCGACTTCGTCCTGTCGATCGGCGCGGCCGACTTCGGCGATGACTACGACGCCGTCGCCGCCCGTTTTGCCGGCCGGACCGTTGCCAGCGTCGCCGTCGATCGCGACGATCCCTGCTGGTTCTTCTTCACCTCCGGCACGACCGGCCGGCCAAAGGCCGCCGTGCTCACGCATGGCCAGATGGGCTTTGTCATCACCAATCATTTGTGCGACCTGATGCCCGCCACGACGCGCGACGACGCCTCGATCGTGGTGGCGCCGCTGTCGCATGGGGCCGGCATTCATCAACTCGTGCAGGTGGCGCACGGCGCCAAGTCTATCCTGCTGCCAACCGACAAGCTCGACGTGCCGACGGTCTGGGCGCTGGTCGAAGAATGGCGGGTGACCAACGCCTTCACCGTGCCGACCATCCTCAAGATGCTGGTCGAGGACGACAGCGTCGACCGGTTCGACCATTCCTCGTTGCGCTATGTCATCTATGCCGGTGCGCCGATGTACCGCGCCGACCAGAAGCGGGCGCTCGAGAAGCTCGGGCCGGTTCTGGTCCAGTATTTTGGCCTGGGGGAAGTCACGGGCAATATCACTGTGCAGCCTCCTTCCTATCATTCCGTCGAGGATGGCCCGCAGGCGCGCATCGGAACCTGCGGTTTCGAGCGCACAGCCATGCAGGTCGAGATCCAGGACGACGCCGGCAATGCCGTCTCGCCGGGCGAAACCGGCGAAATCTGCGTGATCGGGCCTGCAGTCTTCGCCGGCTATTACGACAACCCGCAAGCCAACGCCGCAGCGTTCCGCAACGGCTGGTTCCGCACCGGCGATCTGGGCCACATGTCCGAGGACGGCTTCGTCTACATCACCGGCCGCTCGTCCGACATGTATATCTCCGGCGGCTCCAACATCTATCCGCGCGAGATCGAGGAGAAGATCCTGCTCCATCCCGACATCAGCGAAGCCGCTGTTCTCGGCATTCCCGATCCCGTCTGGGGCGAGGTCGGCGTCGCGGTTTGCGTCGCCCGCGCCGGCGTTGTGCGCGAAACGATCGCGATTGAGCGCTGGCTGGAAGGCAAGCTCGCCCGCTACAAGATGCCCAAGCGCTTCGTGTGGTGGGAGACGATGCCCAAATCGGCCTATGGCAAGATCGCCAAGAAGTTGATTCGCGAAGAGCTGGAGCGCCGCGGCGAGTTGGGACCGTCCGAGCCGAAGCTCTCGGCATGAGGAGCAGGCGATGAACAGCAGCCACCAAAGCCGCGCCGTGGCGATCACCGGCGGCGCATCGGGCATCGGCCTTGAGACGGCGCGCCTGCTGACCGAGCGCGGCTTCGAGGTCTTCCTCCTCGACCTCGCCGCGCCAGCGCTGGGTTCGGCCTGCACGGATCTCGGCCTCAGCGAGGAACGCGGCATCGTCTGCAACGTCGTCGACGAAGCGGCTGTCGACGAGGCCATCGGCCGGATCACCGCCGCGCACAGCCTCGCCGCGGTCGTGAACTGCGCCGGCATAGCGATGGACCGGCCGTCGGTCGAGACCAGCGTCGAGGATTTCCGCCGGATTGTCGACGTGAACCTCACCGGAACGTTCATTGTCTCGCGGGCTGCGGCGCGCTACTGGCTTGAACGGGAGCTGCCGGGGGCGATTGTCAATATCACCTCTGTTTCTGGTCTTTGCGGCAACAAGGGCCGCAGCGCCTACGGCGCATCGAAGGGCGGTCAGAATCTGCTCACGCTCGTCATGGCCAATGAGCTCGGCGTCGATGGCATCCGCGTCAACGCCGTCGCACCCGGGCCGATCGAAACGCCATTGACGCAGTCTGTCCACACCGAGGATGTTCGTCGGCAGTGGTTGGAGCGCGTGCCGCAGCGCCGCTACGGCACGCCGCGCGAGATCGCGGGAGCGGTGGCTTTCCTGATTTCAGACGAGGCCAGCTACATCAACGGCCAGATTCTCGCCGTCGATGGCGGCTTCATCCATGCCGGCCTTGTCGCCTGAGATGGCTCCGATGCGCAGCATCCGCCATCCCGGTCCGATCGCATCGGAACGTTTCGCAGCGATGCCCTGCGCCGCAGAGTCGCTGACGCTGCGGCTTGAAGCCGGCAGCTCGATCAATGACGCCGTGGCGCAGGCCCTCGCGGTCGCCGGATTCAGCAGCGGATATATCCGCCTGCGCAACGCGCGGGTTGACCCAATGCGCTACGTCGTCCCCGCCGCCTCTCCAGATGGCACGCACGCCGCGTGGTACAGCGATACATTCGCACCGGAAGGCATAACGGTCATCGAGGATGCGGGCCTCGTCGCCGGCCGGCGCGACGAGCGGGCATTTTTTCATTGCCATGGCATCTGGCGCACCCCCGACGGCGTGCGCCGCATGGGCCATCTCCTGCCGCTCGACTCGCGCTTGGCGGAGCCGGTTGAGGTCACCGCCTGGGGTATCGAGGGCGCGCTGTTCGACGTGCGCGACGACGCCGAGACGAATTTTCGCCTTTTCGCGCCGATCAGGGCTCCGCTCCTGGGTGAGCGCCGCGGCCGCCGCGCCGCCATCTGCACGGTAAGGCCCAACGAGGATATCGGCCAGGCGATCGAAGCCCTTTGCCGACGGCACGGCTTTGACCACGCCTCGATCCAGGGCATCGGCAGCCTGGTCGGCGCGGATTTCGACGACGGCTCGGCGGTCTTCTCCTATGCGACGGAAGTTCTCGTCACGGACGGCGCCGTGCGCTCCGGTCGTTGCACGCTCGACATCGCGCTGGTCGGCATGGACGGTGTGATAAGCTCAGGTCGCCTTCGCCGCGACGCTAACCCCGTCTGCGTGACGTTCGAACTGCTGGTTGTCGCATCCGATGAGAAATCTGCCTAGTTGAGGATGCTGACCACGCTGTGTGCCGTGTCGCTGCGGCCCCACTTGGTCGACCGTGGATCAGGATCATCCGAAATTTAGGTTTCACGACCCGGTCAGAGCGGTTTTCGCATCCATTTTGCCAGGACCCCAACGATGCCTTCCCGGAACGACAGCACCGCGACAACGAAGATGATGCCTTGGCCGATCGTGACCCAGTCGCCGAATGTGGCGAGGTAGTTCTGCATCGTGACGATGACTGCCGCGCCGACGATCGGTCCGAACACCGTGCCCATGCCGCCCAACAGCGTCATCAGCACGACTTCGCCGGACATCGTCCAGTAGACGTCGGTAAGCGACGCCAACTGGAACACGATGGCCTTGGTTGCGCCGGCGACGCCGGCGAGCGTGGCCGACAGCACGAATACGGCGAGCTTGTAGCGGTTGACCCGATAGCCCAGCGAGATCGCGCGCGGCTCGTTCTCGCGGATCGCCTTCAACACCTGGCCAAACGGCGAATGGATGATCCGATAGATCAGCAATATGCCGGCGAAGAAGATGGCGAGCACGAAGAAATAGAGAACTTCGCTCGAACTCAGGTCGATCAGCCCGAACAGATGGCCGCGCGGCACGGCCTGGATGCCGTCCTCGCCGCCGGTAAACGCCGCCTGCAGCGAGAAGAAATAGATCATCTGCGCAAAAGCCAGGGTCACCATGGCGAAATAGATGCCGTGGCGGCGAATGGCGAGCGAGCCGATGGCGAGACCGAGCACGGCTGCCACCAGCGTGCCCGCGATAATGGCAAGTTCAGGCGTCAGGCCCCACACCTTTGCCGCATGGGCCGAGACGTAGCTCGCCATGCCGAAATAGGCCGCGTGGCCGAAGGACAGGAGACCGCCGAAGCCGAGCAACAGGTTGAAGGCGCAGGCAAACAGCGCGAAGCACAGCACCTTCATGACAAAGATCGGATAGAGCAGAAATGGCGCGGCGACGAGGAAGACGAACAGCGCGGCGAAGATCGCAAGGTGATGACGGGGCATGCCCGCAGCGCCGACCGACGTTATGGCCGCCATAGCGATCGGGTTGGTGTCGGTTGTCATCACACACTCCGTCCAAACAGACCCGCGGGCTTGACCAGCAGCACGAGCGCCATGATGACAAAGATCACCACCGCCGAGCCTTCCGGATAGAATACGCGGGTCAAGCCCTCGATCAGCCCAAGCCCGAAGCCGGTGAGGATCGAGCCCAGTATCGAGCCCATGCCGCCGATGACGACGACGGCAAAGACGACAATGATCAGGTCTGCCCCCATGTTCGGATTGACAGCATATATCGGCGCGGCGAGCACGCCGGCGAAACCCGCGAGTGCGACGCCGAAACCATAGGTGAGTGTGACCAGCAGCGGCACGTTGATGCCGAACGCGCCGACCATGGTCGGGTTCTCGGTCGCAGCCCTGAGATAGGCGCCAAGCCGGGTCTTTTCGATGATGAACCAGGTCGCGAGGCACACGACGAGGGAAGCCACGATCACCCAGGCGCGCGAATTGGGCAGGTACATGAAGCCGAGATTGTACCCGCCGTTCAGAAGCGGCGGCGGCGGGTACGGCAGGCCGGATACGCCGAAAAACTGGCGGAAGAAGCCGACGATGATCAGCGCCAGGCCGAATGTGAGAAGCAGCCCGTAGAGATGGTCGAGGTGATAGAGCCGTCGGATCAGGACGCGCTCAAGCACGATGCCGGTGACGCCGACAATCGGCGGGACGATGAACACAGCCCACCAGTAACCGACGCCAAGATAGTTGAGCAGCATCCAGGCGCCGAAGGCGCCCAGCATGTACTGGGCGCCATGCGTGAAATTGATGATGTTCAGGAGACCGAAGATGACCGCCAGCCCGAGGCTCAGAACCGCATAGAAGGAGCCATTGATCAGCCCGAGCAGCAATTGCCCGAACAGGACCTGAGGCGGAATTCCAAGCAGTTCGAACATGGTCGCTCCAGCTGACTTATCGACAAAACGACGCGCCGAGCTGTTCGGCGCATCGTTGGCGAGGCTCGCTTACTTGACGAGCGTACAGCCGCCTTCGGCGAGCGGGCGGAACGCCTTGTCGGCCGGAATGGTGGCTACCGTCTCGAAATAGTCCCATGGAGCCTTCGATTGGTCCGGCTTCTTGACGCGGAACAGATACATGTCGTGCAGCTTGCGCCCGTCGGCGCGGATGGTGCCCTTGCCGAATAGCGGATCCTCGGTCGGCATTTCCTTCATTTTGGCCATCACCTTGGCCGCATCCTTGTCGCCGACGGCCTCGACGGCCTTAAGGTAATGCAGGACAGAAGCGTAGACTCCGGCCTCGATCATCGAAGGCTTTTGTCCGGCATTCCGCTCCTGGAAACGGGCAGAGAACTCCCGCGTTTGATCGTTCTTGTCCCAGTAGAACGCGCTGGTGAGCACGAGGCCTTGCGCCACTTCGAGGCCAAGCGCATGCACGTCGTTGATGAACATCAGCAGGGCGGCGAGCGCCTGGCCTCCCTGGGTGATGCCAAATTCCGACGCCTGCTTGACCGCGTTGATCGTGTCGCCGCCGGCATTGGCGAGGCCGACGACCTTGGCGCCCGACCCTTGTGCCTGCAGCAGGAAGGACGAAAAATCCTGGCCGGGGAAAGGATGACGGACGGCGCCGAGAACCTTGCCGCCCGATGCTTCGACGACCGCCGTCGTATCGCGCTCGAGCGCGTGGCCGAAGGCGTAGTCGGCTGTGACGAAGAACCAGCTATCGCCGCCCTGTGCGACCATGGCCGAGCCCGTGCCGTTGGCAAGCGCCCAGGTGTCGTAGGTCCAGTGGACGGTGTTGGGCGAACAGGCTTTGCCGGTGAGGTCGGACGAGGCCGGACCCGAGGCGAGGAAGATCTTGTTCTTCTCCTTGGTGATCTCGTTGACGGCGAGCGCCACCGACGAGGTTGGCACATCGGCGATCACATCGACATTTTCGGTGTCGTACCACTGGCGGGCGATGTTCGAGCCGACGTCCGGCTTGTTCTGGTGGTCGGCGGAGACGATCGACACATTGATGCCCTTGTCCGTCGCCTTGAAGTCTTCGACCGCCATCTGGGCCGCGATGACCGAGCCTTCGCCAGCGATGTCTGCATAGATGCCGGAACGGTCATTCAGAACGCCGATCTTGACATCTGTGGCATAGGCCGCGCCGGCCATCAGCAGGCTCGCCGTCGAAGCCAGGACAAATCCCATTTTTTTCATCGCTACTTCCCTCCGATTGCGGCGCAACGCGCCGTTGATGATGTCTAGACGCCGAGATAGGCGTGCAGCTTGTCGATGTTGGCGTCGAGCTCGTGGTTGGGGATGGTGTCGATCACGCGCCCCTGTTCCACCACGTAGTGACGGTCCGCGACCAACGCGGCGAAATGAAAATTCTGTTCGACGAGCACGATCGTGAATCCCTCGTCCTTGAGCCGGGCAATGGTGCGGCCGATCTGCTGCACGATGACCGGCGCAAGCCCTTCGGTCGGCTCGTCGAGCAGCAAGAGCTTGGCGCCCGTCCGCAAGATCCGGCCGATGGCGAGCATCTGCTGTTCGCCGCCCGATAGCTTGGTGCCTTGGCTCGAAAGCCGTTCCTTCAGGTTCGGGAAGAGCTCGAAAATCTGCTCGACGGTGAGCCCACCGGGGCGCACCTGCGGCGGCAGCATCAAATTCTCCTCGACAGAGAGGCTGGAAAAGATCGCCCGTTCCTCGGGGCAGTAGGCGATGCCCATCTGTGCGATCAACCGCGACGGCAGCTTGATCGTTTCCCGACCTTCATACGTGACCGAGCCCGAGCGCCTGGAAAGAATTCCCATGATCGCCTTCAGCGTCGTCGTCTTGCCGGCGCCATTGCGGCCGAGCAGCGTCACCACTTCACCTTCGCCAACCTCGAAACTGACGCCGTGAAGCACATGGCTCTCGCCGTACCAGCCCTGCAGGCCATCGACGCGAAGCAGGGGTCTCGTCGAGGGGCCAGCAGCCGGCCTGTTTGCAAGTTCAACTTCAGGCATGTCCGGCCCCGATATAGGCTTCGATAACGCGCGGATCCTTGGAAACCGCAGCATAGTCGCCTTCGGCGAGGACTTTGCCGCGAGCGAGCACAGTGATGCGGTTCGACAGCGAGGCGACGACCGACAGATTGTGCTCAACCATCAAAATGGTGCGGTTCTTGGAGATGCGCCGGATCAGCGCCGAGATGCGCTCGATGTCTTCTTGCGCCATGCCGGCCATGGGCTCGTCGAGAAGCAGCATTTCAGGGTCCAGCGCCAGCGTCGTCGCGATTTCAAGCGCGCGCTTGCGGCCGTAGGACAGATCGCTGGCGCGGATGTCTGAAAACGCGGTCAGGCCGACATCGGCGAGAAGCGCCGCACCCTCGCCATCGAACTTGGAGAGCACTTTTTCGGAGCGCCAGAAATCGAAACTGTCGCCGCGCCGGCGCTGCAGCGCGATGCGGACATTCTCGAGTGCCGTCATGTGCGGAAACACCGCCGATATCTGAAAGGAGCGCACAAGGCCCAGCCGCGCGATGTCGGCCGGCTGCATCCTGGTGATGTCGCGGCCTTGGTAGCGGATCGCGCCGCGCGTTGGCTGGAGGAATTTCGTCAGCAGGTTGAAGAGGGTCGTCTTGCCTGCGCCGTTGGGGCCGATCAGCGCGTGGACCGATCCTCGCTCCACCGTCAGGTTGACATTGTTGACAGCGACAAAGCCCCCAAATTCCTTAGTCAATCCCGCTGCTTCGAGGATCGCTCCGGAATTCATGCGCGGCAGCCCTCGCCGGTCATCGGCGTGAAAACGTGGAACCGCGCTGCGAGGCCATCCGCCCCCGGGGTGACTTCCATGGTTTCCTCCCGTGGCACTTCCGCCCGCAACAAACGACCTAATGCACATCGCGTCAAGGCCGCAATTACCGGCGCCGTGGCACGGAGCCTTCGATCATTTTCGAATTGCAATGTCGAAGCGGCGCCAACGACCGGCGAGACGTGCCGGGATCCGAACCCAACCCCAATCCGAACCCATCCGGCCGAGCAGTTCGAAATTCCGCCCCGACTGATTGGGCCGACTGATTAGATGAATGCGAAAAGCTTAGCTGCGCTGGCTTGAGTTGGGGTTTTCCCGGTCTGCCCGGGTGATCTTGCCTTTCGACGCTTTCGATCCGCCGCCCCATTCCTGGGCGTTCCTGGCTTGGGCGCCGCCCTTGGCCGGTAGCTTGGCCTTGTCGCTGCCGCTTGCCCTCTTTCCCGATACAGGCTGGTTGGTTTTCGCAGACAAGTTTGTCTTTGCCATGTGTCACTCCTCTCGATGGTCGCAGCCATTATTGTCCGCCTCCGGGGCAGGGCGTCGGTTAGTCCTTGCCACGCCTTGGATCCTTGCCGGCAGCCTGGCTGCTCTTTTGCGGCTTGTCCTTCTTGTCCTGATTGCCAGCGCGGTTGCCGCCGTGCTCGCTGCTCGATCCCTTGACGGCTTTTGTGTCCTGAAGCTTCGTAGCCATTCTGGTTCTCCTTTGGTCCCTAGTTGAACTCGCCTGACGCGGCGATTGTTCCCGCCGGGAACATATCGACCCTTCGAGAGTTGGCCCGGGAGGACCGCACTGCAATGAACGCGAGGAAGGGGATTGCCGTCGGAGCTTTTTGAAGGATGACCTTCGCTTTCGAGAAGTGTTGCAGATGAAAATTGCCCAGATCGCCCCCCTTACCGAAGCCGTGCCGCCGCGGACCTATGGCGGGACCGAGCGGATAGTTTCATATCTGACTGAGGAGCTTGTTCGACAGGGGCATGACGTGACCTTGTTCGCCAGCGGTGATTCACGCACCTCTGCCGAATTGGTCCCGTGTTGCGATATTGCATTGCGCCTGAATCCCAGGGTTCGGCACGACATTCCCCACCACGTGATGATGCTTGAACAGGTGCGCAGGCGGGCCGATGAATTCGACGTGCTGCATTTTCACATCGATATTTTCCACTTCCCGGTGGTCCAGGACTTTGCCGAGCGAACCGTTACGACGCTCCATGGACGGCTCGACCTCCCCGACCTGGCTCAGCTTTATTCGATGTTTGATGACATTCCGCTGGTTTCGATTTCTTACGATCAACGCTGGCCCATGCCGCCTGTCCGTTGGGCCGGAACGGTGTATCACGGTCTGCCTCGCGATCTTCTGCCGTTTCGCCCGAAAGCCTCGGGCTATCTCGCATTCCTCGGCCGCATCTCTCCGGAAAAGGGGCCGGAAACGGCTATTGAGATCGCTGCGCGTAGCGGAATGCCGCTGAAGATCGCCGCCAAGATCGACAAGGTAGACCAATCCTATTGGAAGGAGACGGTCGAACCCCAGGTGCTTCGAAATTCGAACGTGGAATTCATCGGCGAGATCGACGAACGGCGAAAAGCAGACTTTTTGGGCAATGCGGCAGCGCTTTTGTTCCCTATCGACTGGCCAGAACCCTTCGGACTCGTAACCATCGAGGCGATGGCCTGTGGCACGCCTGTGATAGCGTTCAGGCGCGGTGCCGTTCCGGAGGTCATCGACGATGGTTTGTCCGGGTTGATCGTCGACACAGCAGACGGAGCTGTGGATGCGGTGCGGCGGATAAACGGCCTCGATCGTGCGCAGGTGCGACGGACTTTTGAAGAGCGATTCACGGTCGAGCGCATGTGCCGCGACTACGTGGCGATCTATGGCTCGCTCTCGGAGGACATAACGAAAGCACTTGGCTCTCAAAACGAGCGCGCTAAAAATGCCGCAATGATGACTATGTCTACCTGACCGAGCAAGGCGACGGCTCGGCTGCTCGAATCAGCGCCTGAGCCGCCTTGGTCGCTTCTGGACGGGAGGGGTTGACCATGACCACTCAACTCGAAGATCGCAAGATTGATCCAGCCGTGGCGCTGCCGGCAATCGACGAAACGGCGCCGCGCGAGCCGCATCGGCAATTTGCGCTGAAACACGAGGATTGCTTCGTCGTCGCAGACAGCTACGGCGACATACGCGGCACCGGCGACGGGCTTTTCCGTGACGACACGCGTGTTTTGTCGCGCTTCCGCCTGTTCATCGGCGGCCGGATGCCGTCGCTGCTCGGCGCCTCGCTGTCGCAGGACAATATCCTGTTCACCGCCAATCTCACCAACCTGGCCACTATTGGGCCGAATGGCAGCGAAACCTTGCCGGGCGTCGTCCACATTGATCGGACGCGGTTCATCTGGCAGGATCGCATGTTCGAGCGCATTACCTTCACCAACTACTCCGCGCGCGAGGTGGTTCTGCCCGTCCGGCTCGGCTTCGACGCCGATTTCCGTGATATGTTCGAGGTGCGCGGCACCACGCGCAGCCGCCGCGGCCGCGCCCATGACGCGCTGGTCGGCGAGGCGAGCGTGACGTTCCGATATGAAGGCCTCGACAATGTGGCGCGTCAGTCGGTCATCGCCTTTTCGATCCGACCCGACGAGGTCCACCCCAACCACGCCGATTTCGTCATTCGCGTGGCAAGGCGCGGCGCCAGAGCATTGTACCTGGAGGTCGGCCACAGCGAAGAGACCCCCTCCAGCGACCGCTTTCGCGCCGCCGCTGCGCGAGCCCGCTTTGCCATGCGCTCAAAGCGCCGGCAGGGCGCCACCGTGTTCAGCTCCGGCCGCGTGTTCAACGACTGGCTGACACGCACGCGCGCCGACATCGCGCTGCTGACGACCGATCTGGAGACCGGGCCATACCCCTACGCCGGCATCCCCTGGTTTTCGACGGCTTTCGGCCGCGATGGCGTGATTTCCGCCTTGCAGATGCTCTGGCTCAATCCGGACCTTGCTCGTGGGGTGCTGGCCTTCCTGGCCCACTATCAGTCGACCGAGACCTCTGTGTTCGACGATGCCGAACCTGGCAAGATCATGCATGAAACCCGCAAGGGCGAAATGGCGGTGCTGCGCGAGTTGCCGTTCGGCCGCTACTATGGCGGCGTCGACACCACGCCACTCTATATCTATCTGGCTTCATCCTACGCCGAACGCACCGGGGACGAGGCGTTCGTCGACCGTATGTGGGACTCGCTGGGCGCTGCCACTGCCTGGATGGAAGAAGTCGGAGCCCGCAACGGCGAAGGTTTTGTGACCTACAACAGGGCGGCCGACACGGGTCTGTTCAACCAAGGCTGGAAGGACAGTTCCGATGCCGTATTCCATGCCGACGGCACCATCCCCAGAGGGCCGATCGCATTGGTCGAGGTGCAAGGTTATGCCTTCGCTGCATATCTAGGGATGGCGGCGCTGGCCGCCAGGCGCGGCGACGACGCCAAGGCGGCGCACTGGAGCGCCCTGGCAGAGAGGATCCGTCAGGCGGTGGAGACGCATTTCTGGATGCCGGACCGCGATTTCTATGCTTTGGCAATCGACGGAGAAGGCAAGCAATGCGCGGTTCGCACGTCCAATGCCGGTCACCTGCTTTACGTCGGGCTGCCGAGCGCGGAACGGGCTCAGTCAGTCGCCACCCAGCTGCTCTCTGGTCATCTCCATAGCGGTTGGGGCGTTCGCACACTGGCCGACGACGAGATCCCATTCAACCCGATGTCATATCATAATGGCTCGATCTGGCCGCACGACACCGCGCTCTGCGCCTCCGGTCTCGCCCGCTATCACGAGCGCGACAGCGTCGTGAAGCTGATGAGCGGTATGTTCGAGGCGGCGGTCCGTTTCAATATGCGGCTGCCAGAGCTGTTCTGCGGCTTTACGCGTGCCGCCAGCGATTCACCGGTGGCCTACCCGGTCGCCTGTCTGCCGCAGGCGTGGTCGGCTGGCGCCGCTTTCATGATGCTGCAGGCTTGCCTGGGCATTCGGGTTGACGGCTGGAAACGCGAAATCACCGTCGAACGCCCGCGGCTGCCGATCGGCATCGACAACATCGTTATCCGCCACCTGGCCATCGGCGAGGCGAAAGTCGATCTCATCTTCGAGCGCATTGGCGACCGTGTTGTGTGTTATCTCGACCACCGCCATGAGGGTCTGGTGCCTCTGGTGGTGCGCTCATAACTAAGGCTCCCCATGCGCTCCGTGATGGACACGGCCATCAATGACTACGGCGCAACTGGTACCTGCGCCGATCGCCAGCGCACCGACTGTAGGGTGATACCTGCGGCATCTGCGAGCGCTGGATTGAGTCGCGCCTGGGTGAGCCTCGACCAGGGTAAGTCGCAATCTGAAGGAATGGCATACACAGCCAGCCCAGCGCAAAACCTGTACGGAGACTCCGCCTGTTGCTCCTTCGGAGCTTTGGCTTTTCGAGCGCATTGATTGGTCGTGAGTTTAGTTGGTATTCAACTGGCCGACGCGGTTTTCGGCAATCCAGCGGGCGGCAAGCACCAATGCGCCCATACTGAAATCCTTGCCGTGTTTGGCCACCATTTCTTCCGACAGCTTGGCGAGCCGTTCGAAGAATTCGTCCTTGCTCTCGTCCTCGGGGGTGGGTTCGGTTTGCATTTTGTGCTCCTTTTGCATGCGGCCTGCCTTTGCTATTTGAACATCTGTGCGGGAAAGGTGACGATCGCGGCGGTGCCGTCGGCTGCGCCCACTGCTAGATGGCGTCCGTCGCCGGACCAGACAAGCGCGGTCACCGCGCTGCCCAGCGGCCTGACGAGGAGTTCGTCTCGCGCGCCGATCTGAGCGACGGTGATCCGGCCGTTGGCATAGCCGGCCGCAATCAGTTTTTTCTCCGGGTGCGCAGCCACTGTCTCGACCGGAACCAGCCCGGCTCGGCCGGTCTCCAGCGCGCCCGAGGTGTCGCCGTCAAGTGGCGGAGCCGTCATCGACCAGCCGGCGATCCGGAAGGCGCCCGACGCAAACAGCGCATGCTCCGGCCGGCTCCAGCACAGTGTCCTGACCGGCGATGGAAATCCCGCGACGATGCCGTAGCGATCATCGGTCATGCTGACCAGGGCAAAGCCGCCTGTTTCGAGCCCACAGGCCAGCCATGTGCCATCGCCACTCCAGCGGATCGACACCGGGCGCGCCGAAAAAGAAACGTCGCGTATCGGGGTAGCGTCGCCGTCGACCGCCCAGATCGATAGTCCATCATCCCGGCCGCAGGCTAGGCGCCTTCCGCCTGGCGAAAAGGCTAGCGCATCCGTGGACGGTGTCGCATCGTGTCGCAGTCGTACTGCATCGCCTTGGCCGCGTGCCAGGAAGACATCCTGGCCGTTGCTGACGGCTGTGATGGCCGTCCGGGGGTTGTGGTCGACGGCGACGACCGGCCCGTCGATCTTGACCAGCGTCTCCATCACATTGCCGTCCGCGGCCAGATGCACCGCTTCGCCAGCCGCCGTTCCAACGAGGAAGCCGAAGGAAAAATAGCTGGCGAGCGGGACGTCTCCATCCCCCAACGCAGCGGTGGCGATCAATGGTGCCGGTGGCTTCTCCCGCGGGCGGATCGTCGTCTGGCCGAGATCGCCGCTCACCCTGATCCGCGATTCCGGCGGCTCCTGGTCCGCGACCGCGGCTATGGCGACCGTTCCGTCCACGCTGGTGCATGCGACAGCCGAGCCATCGGCGCTGAAGCGCAGGTTGGCGATCGCCGACGGGCGACGCCAGCTTCGCGCCAGCAGGTCGAACAAGGTCAGGTTCTGTATCGCGTGCTGGTTCATGACCCTTCCCTTCGTCAGTTACCCACCGTCGCCGTGAGGCTGCGGTCGACGTCCTCGACGTCGGCTTCCGCGGCGGCGATGCGTTGCTCGCACCTCGCGCCTTCCTGCATGACCGCCGCGGCTCTCTCCTCCGCCTCATGCAAATCCTGCACCAGTTGCGCGCTGGCGCCGCTCCTGCCGATTTCGAGTTCCAGGCGCAGCACCTCCATCTCGATACCGGCGCGTTTCTGATTGAGCCGCAGCGCATCGGCAGTCAGCGCGGAGACGTTGGCGACAAGATCGAGCCGGCGGGCGAGCAACATGTCACGCCTGGTAGTTTGCCCCATCGGATCCTCCATCATTTTTCGGTCCCAGCCGTCGGTCCGGGTGGTTTTTCGAAAGCCGACAGCAATTTGGGCAATGTGCCGGCCTGCGACTGGAACTGTTTTTCGGCCGTTTCGATGTGGCTCTTGAGCTGATCCCAGATGTCGACGCGGATCATCGATGTCGTATCGCCGGTAAGGCGCTCGATCTCCTCGACGCGGAACTGCCGCGACAGCGAAACGCCGGAAAACACGAAGTCGCGCAACAGGATCGCATGGTTCTTGATGAACAGATGGATCATCGGATGCGTTTCCGTGGTGACACCGCCGGCGGCAAGCTCGGCCCGGATGAAGTCCTGGAAGTGGCTCTGGAGGCGATGTTGGCTCTCGCCCATGAAGCGCATGACAAAGACCAGATCGCGCGGCATCAGCCTGACAAGATCGCCGGTGACGCCGTCGGTCTGACCGGACACTGGCTCGGGCTCCCTCCGGCTGTCTTTGTCGTTCGCCACGGTTTTTCTCCAGTGCGAGGCCCGTCCGTGAGCCATCGGCCTCAAATAGTAGAGAAAGACAAGAATAAAATAGATGATGTGTGTTTTTCAAATTTGCTGCGAATGCTAACTTGATATATCGCAATTGCGAATAGATATTAAATATTACATGCGTACGTTACAACTGTAAAAGAACGTTACAGTTGCCGTCCTCTTCATGTGCCGAAAGGGCTGCGATTTGTTTTTAGCGTCAGGCACGGGCGCCATTTTCAAATTGGCACGGCGCTTGCTTTATACATTTCCACAAGAAGCCCATCGCGCTTTGACGCGGTGCCAAAAGAACGAAGGAACGGAGGAAGCAGGTCACGTCCGCTTCGATACGCCCATCGCATATGCGGTTGGCGCCGCGGTCCCTGCAGACTCTAACACCTTTGCCGCGATCCACTTGAATGGCCGGACCATGAGTCGCGCCTGACTGCGCAACCCTTTGTCGTGCCGTTCGCACTCTCACTAGCGGTGCTGTGCGCCGCTCCATGCCGGGGGTCAAGGGACCTGCGGCTCAAACCTGGTGGAGGCTTATGACCATGACGTCTCTGACGCTCAACAAGATTACCTCGCAACGCGGAATCTCCGTCGGCGAGGCAACCAAGAAGATTGCCGATCTCGGCTGGAATCCTTCCTACGTCCAGGAAGCGATGACGTTTCCGACGGACTACAAGATCAACAAGACGCCGCGCGACCCGATGAAGCAGGTCCTGCGGTCCTACTTCCCGATGCAGGAAGAGAAGGACAACCGGGTCTACGGCGCGCTGGATGCGGCGCTGCGCGGCGACATGTTCCGCAATGTGGAACCGCGCTGGGTCGAGTGGATGAAGCTCTTCCTGGCGATCATTCCTTTCCCGGAAATCTCCGCCGCCCGCTCGATGGCGATGGTCGCTCGTATCGCACCCGGCGAGGAACTCAGGACCGGCTTCACCATGCAGATGATCGACGAGTTCCGGCACTCGACGATCCAGATGAACCTGAAGAAATGGTACATGGAGAACTACATAGATCCGGCTGGCTTCGACATCACCGAGGAAGCCTTCGGAAAATGCTACGCCACGACCATCGGCCGGCAGTTCGCTGAAGGCTTCATCACCGGCGACACCATGACTGCCGCCTGCATGTACCTGACCGTGGTGGCCGAGACCGCCTTTACCAACACGCTCTTTGTCGCCATGCCTTCGGAAGCCGCCCGCAACGGCGACTATGCGCTGCCGACCGTCTTCCTGTCGGTGCAGTCCGACGAGAGCCGGCATATCGGTAATGGCCACTCACTGCTGATGGCGGCGCTCAAGGAGCCGGAAAATCACCTCTTGCTCGAGCGCGACCTGCGCTATGCCTTCTGGCAGAACCACGCGATCGTCGATGCGGCCATCGGCACCTTCATCGAATACGGCACCACCAACCGCGACAAGAACAAGGAGTCTTACGCGGAAATGTGGCACCGCTGGATCTATGAGGATTACTACCGCACCTACATGCTGCCGCTCGAGAAATACGGCATCAAGGTCCATCACGACGACGTCCAGGCGGCCTGGGAACGCATTACCAAGAAGAACTATGTCCACAAGGTCGGACAGTTCTTCGCGGTCGGCTGGCCGGTCAACTTCTGGCGCATCGAAGCCCAGACCGACAAGGACTTCGAGTGGTTCGAGCACAAATATCCGGGCTGGTACGCCGAATTCGGCGACTTCTGGAAATGGTACGCCAAGCTCAGCCACAAGGGCGAGAAGGTACTGCTGTTCAACAGCGACGTCGGCTACGTCTATCCGCATCGCTGTTGGTCCTGCCTTGTTCCCTGCCTGATCCGCGAGGACATGGTGGTCGGCGAGATCGACGGCCAGTTGCACACCTTCGCCCACGAACTCGACAAGTGGACTGCCACCGTGGCGTTCGCCGACGAATATCAGGGCCGTCCGACGCCCGCGATGGGCCGCTTCAGCGGCAAGCGCGAATGGGAGACGCTCTATGACGGCTGGGATCTGGCCGATGCCATCAAGGACCTGAACTTCGTCCGCTCTGACGGCAAGACGCTGGTCCCGCAGCCGCATATGCGTTTCGCCGACAAGGAGATGTGGACGCTGGACGACGTGCGAGGCAACAAGCTCGGGTCGCCGCTCAACGCGCTGCGTGCCATGTCACCCGCGGATCGTGAGAAGCACCTGGCGGAATACCGGGCCGGCTTCACGATCAATCCCTGCAACTGATCAGGCCAAAGGGGGGCGGGTTCGTCCCGCCCCTTCCTTTCACTGGAGGTCCGTATGTCGGAAACCCACACGGTCAGGCTCAGCCCGGTCGGCGTCGAATTTGATGTCGAAAATGGCGAAACGGTACTCAACGCCGCTTTCCGCCAGGGCATCGCCCTGCCGCACGGCTGCAAGGAAGGGCAATGCTCGGCCTGCAAGAGCGTGTTGCTCGAAGGCGAAGTCGACATGCTGAAATACTCGACTTTCGCGCTGAACGACATGGAGAAGGAGAGCGGCCACGTCCTTTTGTGCCGCTGCATCGCCTACTCCGATCTGGAAGTCGAGCTTCTCAACTACGACGAGGAGATTTTGGCGAAAGCGATCGCCGTGAAGACGTTCAACGGCCGGATTGCTCTGATCGAGCACCTGACCCACGACATTCGCGGCATCGAGATCGAACTCGGCTCGCCGATAAAGTTCTGGGCGGGGCAATATGTCGACATCACGGTTACCACGGAAAAAGGGGAGACGATTACGCGCTCGTTCTCCATGGCAAATACGCCGGACCAAACCGAAAAACTCTGCTTCATCATCAAAAAATACCCTGAGGGAAAGTTCTCTGGAGAACTCGATTCCGGAGGAATCAAGGTTGGAGCCGAAGTCACCGTCGTCGGACCCTACGGAACCTGTTTCCGTCGGGAAGAACGGCAAGGACCCCTAGTCCTGGTCGGCGCCGGCTCGGGCATGTCGCCGATCTGGTCGATCCTCAACGACCATCTGAAGAGCGGCGAGAAACGTCCGGTCTATTTCTTCTACGGTGCCAGGACCCGCAACGACCTGTTCTATCTCGACAGGATCGCCGAGCTGGTCGGCCAGCATTCGGATGTCACTTTCATTCCCGTGCTGTCGCACGCGACTGATGACGCCGAATGGGAAGGCGAACGCGGTTTCGTACACCAGAGTGTCGATGCCAAGCTCAAGCAACTTGCGGTCGACGGGCAGGGCGATGTCCATGCCTGTGGCCCGCCACCGATGATTGATGCGCTTCAGCCGGTTCTATTCATGAACGGGTTCGAGACCGAGCGGATCTTCTTCGACAAGTTCACCACATCGACAGGTGCTACGCCGACCCACTGAGGGGACGGCCACGCAACTGCAACCACAACTGCAACAAGGGAGTGAAGACTATGCCAGCTATCTCGAGTTCAGTCGGATCCGGAGCCGCCGGCGCGGCGATCTTTGCCGATTCCGACAGCCGGAAGTACCGGTATTTCGACCCGAAGGGCCAGCGCGCCACGCACTACGAAGACATGACGGTCGACGTGCAGCCTGACCCGGAGCGTTACTTGATCCAGGACTGGATCATCTCCTTTGCCGACGGCAAGGGCGCTTATGTCAAGCAGAACACTGCTGCGCAGAGCTCCAACTGGCATGCCTTTCGCGCCCCCGATCAGGAATGGGAACGCACGCACTACCAGCGCCAGTCGAAAATCGAGACGATGGTGCAGAGCGTCATCAACAACGCCCGCAAGTCGGGGGCGCCCAAGACCTTCGACAAGGCCTGGGTCAAGATTCTGCAGACGCAGCTCGGCGCCTGGAAGCACTCCGAATTCGGGCTCGGCACCTCGCTGATGCAGGCGCAGCGTTACGGCTACACCCAGATGATCAACAACGCGACGCTGACCAACTCGTCCTACAAGCTGCGGCTTGCCCAGGACATCACGCTCTACCTTGCCGAGATCGGCATGGACCTTCCCGGCTGGGACGACGAACTTGGCAAGAAGGCCTGGCTCGAGGACAACAACTGGCAAGGTACCCGCGAGGCGGTCGAAACCATCATGGGCGCGACCGACTATCTCGAACAGTATTTCGCCATCAACATCGTCTTCGAGCCGCTGGTCGGGGAGGCATTCCGCTCAGGCTTCCTGATGCAGATCGCTGCCGCCAACCACGACTTCATAACGCCTGCGGTGATCTCGGCCGCCGAGGCCGACTACGAACGCAACCTCGCCAACACGATCGACCTCATGCACATGCTCGCCAACGACGAGAAGCACGGCGCGGCGAACAAGAAGCTCTTCCAGGGCTGGGTCGAGAAACACGGCGCGCTCGCCGACAAGGCAGCCACCGGCCTGCAGCCGATCTGGTCGATGCCGCATTCCAAGCCGGTCGCCTTTGCGGATGTCCGTGCCAAATCCGAGGAACGGATTGGTCAGATACTCCGCGAACTTGGCCTCAAGCGCTGACACAAGGAGAAACCGTCATGTCAACTGCAGCACGCGACGCATCGCAATCCAACATCTTCAGGGCGATGAAGGACATCACCTTCGAACAGACGATTTCGCATCAGTGCGGCGTCACCATGAACGACTCGGTGGAAGCCAGGGCCATCGCTGAATTCATGGGCCTGAAGCCGAACGTGACCGTAACCTACCAACCGGCGATGATCCGGATCGACGGCACCGGCAAACTGATCTTCAAGATGGACGAGATCAGCGAATATCTCGGCCGCGAGATGACGGCGGAAACGTTCGAGGTCAACAGCTCGACCCACTACGGGCGGATGGTGCGCATCGACGACAACACCGTGATCCTGTTCGGCAACATGGACGAGATGTTCGAATACATCGAATAGCCGGCAAAAAATCAGGCGTGCCGGCTGGTTGCGGCACGCCGAACCGATCAACACGCATCTTGCGGAGGAAAGAATGTTTAGGACACCGGAAGGCAAGGATATTTTCGTGGTCGACGGCCACACCCATTTCTGGGACGGCAGCCCGGAAAACCAGAAGAATATTCACGGCAAGCAGTTTATCGATTGCTTCTACGCCTATCACACGGGGATGAGCCCCAAGGACCAGCTGTGGGAGAAGAGCAAGTTCGAGAAATACAGTGCCGACGATCTCTATCGCGACCTGTTCATCGACGGTCCAGATGACATGGCGATCGTCCAGTCGACCTATCTCAAGGACTTCTACAAGAACGGCTTCAACACGATCGAACGCAACGCCGAGGTGGCCAAGCGTTATCCGGAGCGTTTCATCGTCAACGGCGCCTTCGATCCGCGCGACGGTGAGAAGGCGCTTGAGTACATCCATTTCCTCAAGGAGACCTACGACGTCAAGGGCGTGAAGATGTACACGGCCGAATGGAACGGCGCCTCCAAGGGCTGGAAGCTCACCGATCCCGATGCCTACAAATGCTTTGAACTCTGCGACAAGCTCGGCATCAGGAACATCCACGTCCACAAGGGCCCGACGATCCTGCCGCTCTCGAAGGATGCGTTCGACGTGCATGACGTCGATCATGCGGCGACGGATTTCCAGGGCCTCAACTGGATCATCGAGCATTGCGGCCTGCCGCGCCTCGACGATTTCTGCTGGATCGCGACGCAGGAAACCAACGTCTATGGCGGGCTTGCGGTAGCGCTGCCCTTCATCCATGCCCGCCCGCGCTATTTCGGCGAAGTCATCGCCGAACTGCTGTTCTGGATCGGGCCGGAGAAAATCCTGTTCGGTTCCGACTACGCGATCTGGACGCCACGCTGGCTGGTCGAGAAATTCTGGGCCTACCAGATCCCCGACGACATCGCCGCAGAACGCGGCGTGCAGCTGACCGACGAGATCAAGGAGAAGATCCTCGGTCTTAATGCCGCGCGTCTCTACAACATCGACATCGCAGCCAAGAAGAAGGCGCTCGCCAGTTCGCCCTTCAGCATCGCGGCGGAGTAGGGGCCATGGCAACCGCCGCCAGCGTTTCCGGCAACCGCGAGAAGGAGCTCTGGCGGTGCCTTGGTGAGGTCAACGACCCCGAACTCGACGAACCGATTACCGAGATGGGCTTCGTCGAGCGAGCCGTGATGACGGGCGATGGCAGCGTGGAGATAGATTTCCGCCTGCCGACCTACTGGTGCTCGCCCAACTTCGCGTTCCTGATGCTGGACGGCGTCCGCAAGGCGCTCGACCAACTCTCATGGTCGCCGGCCTATCGCGTCAAGCTGCACGACCACATGTTCGCGGAAGAGGTCAATCGCGGCATGGCAGCCGGCAAGACGTTCGGCGATATTTTCGCTGAACTTGCCGAGGATCAGGGTCTCGGCGCCTTGCGCGAAACCTTCAGGATGAAGGCATTCAAGCGGCGCCAGGAGGCGGTTTTGCGGGGCCTTCGGCAGCATGGTCTGACGGATCGGGAAATCCTCGGCATGGACCTGCCGGCATACGACGTCGCGCGGCTCGAGGCGGGCGAAGCGGCCAAACAGAAGCCGAGATACCGGGCGGCTCTGATCGAGCGTTTTCCCGGCCGCCGGGCGGATGATCCTGTCTTCGTGACCTGGGAAGGGCAACGCATACAGACTGCCGGACTCGGCGCCCATCTCGCTGAACTGCGCGGTGTGCGCGTCAATATGGAGTTCAACGGCGCGCTTTGCCGTGGGCTCAAGCAGACCAGATACAAGGAACTGTATGTGGTCGACGGCGAACCGACACTGGTCGATTTCATCATGGATCGCGTGCCGGCACGAGCCGCGCCGACCGCCTGAAGTAGAGCCGAAAACAACGGCCTCCCTCGCACGAGGCCCCTAACCAACAACCCGCCCGTAAGGCGGAAGGAGGAATCATGCCCAAAATAATGCTTCACAACTCCGACGCCCGTCGTGCTCTCGCCCGTGGCGTCTTTCGGCTGGCCGCTGCCGTCGAGCCGACGCTCGGCCCCAAAGGCATGAACGCGATGATCGATCGGCCGATCGGCACGCCGATGGTGACCCGTGACGGCGTCAGCATCGCCTCCGAGATCGAATTGCACGACCGTTTCGAAAACATGGGCGCGCAGGTCGTTCGCGAAGTGTCGATGCAAACCAACGAGGTCGCCGGCGACGGTACCACGACTGCCATCGTGCTCGCCAACGCTCTCATCCAGGGCGGTGTGGAGGCGAATGAACGCGGCGTGAAATCCGTCGATCTGTGCAAGGGCATCGACCTTGCCGTGACAGCGGTGGTGGCGGCGCTCAAGGCTTCGGCCAAACCGGCTAAGGGCAACGGCATTCTCGCCTCGGTCGCCAACATTGCGGCGACCAATACCAAGCTTGGCGCACTGGTGGCGGAAGCCCACCAGCGGGTGGGGGCCGAAGGCGTCATCACCACGGACTTCAGCGTCACCACCGAGACCACGCTCGATGTGGTCGAGGGCATGTCCTTCGACCGCGGCTATCTCTCTCATCACATGGTGACTGACCAGGAGAAGATGGAGGCTGTTCTCGAACGGCCGTACATCCTGATGACCGATCTCAAGATCAAGCAGCCCGAGGCGCTGGATGCGGCTCGCCGCATTGCCGCCGAGGATGGTCGGCCGCTGCTGATCGTGTCCGAGGAAATGTCGCCGGAAGTCGTGGTAACGCTGCTCGGCAAGCAAGGACCTGGAAAATACCTCGTTGTCCATCCGCCGGAATATGGCCATTGGCGCAAGGCGATGATGGAGGATCTGGCGATCATCACCGGCGGCAAGGTGATCGCGCGCGACCTCGGCGGTCGGCTGGAGGACATCACCGCCGACGATCTCGGAACGGCTGACCGGGTGAAGACCAGTTCGTCCTACACCTCGATCATCCGCGGCGGCGGCGACCACGCGGCAATCGCGTCGCGTCGCGCTCAGGTGCAGCGGCAGTATGAAGCTTCGCCGCCGAATATCGATCAGGACAAGTTGCGCGAACGCCTGGCCAAGCTTTCTGGCGGCACCGCGATTCTCTATGCCGGCGGTGTCACGCCGGTCGAGCAAAAGCGAACCATTCAGCTCATCGAGGATTCGCTGAATGCGGTGCGCGCCGCATCCGAAGAGGGCGTGGTCGCCGGAGGTGGCTCGGCGCTTGCCCAGATCGCGCCGCTGCTCGACAGGGTGGCGGCAGACGTCGACGGCGATGTCGCCGAAGGCGTGCGCCTGGTGCGATCGGTGCTGTCGCGGCCGCTCTGGCGCATAGCCGTCAATGCCGGCGCCGATCCCGAAGCGGTCGTGGCGGAAGTCACGCGCATCAACGGCGGCTACGGCTACAACGCGTCTGCCGGCAGCTACCAGAACATGTTCGAGGCAGGGATCATTGATCCGGTCCGCGTCACCTACACAGCACTCGCCAACGCAGCTTCGGTGGCGAGGCTGATCCTGACCACCGAAACGCTGATCGGCCATCTCGCCGAGGACGAGGACCCGACGGCCGGACCGGCTCGCGGTGGCGGCTCTGAAAAGCTCGGCCGCGCCTGAAGCAATCCGAACAATCTCGACGTTGAAAGGATACGACGATGAAAGCTGCCAGACTGTACGAATACGACCCGCATATGAACGTCCAGCTCAGGGTCGAGGAGGTCAAGGCGCCGACCATTACCGCTCCCGACGAGGTCATAGTGCGGGTAGGTGCTGCCGGCCTCTGCCGAACCGACCTCCACATCATCGAGGGTGTGTGGAAGCCGACCATGGATCCAGAGGGGACGCTGCTGCCTTACATCATGGGCCATGAAAATGCAGGCTGGGTCGAGGAGGTCGGCAGCGGCGTCAGGTCGGTCAAGCGCGGTGACGCCGTGATCTGCCACCCCTTCCGCTCGTGCGGCATCTGCCTCAACTGCCGCCACGGCGAGGATATGTACTGCGATAACGGCCAATTTCCGGGCCTCGGCATGAACGGCGGTTTCGCGGAGTATTTCATCACCAGCGAGCGTTCGTTGATCAAGCTGAACGCCAACGTCACGCCGATCGAGGTGGCGCCGCTTGCCGACGCCGGCATCACCGCTTATCGCGCCGCCAAGCGCGCCGCCAAACTGCTGCGACCAGGGAGCTATTGTGTGCTGCTCGGCATAGGCGGGCTCGGCCACATCGCGCTGCAATCGCTGCACGCGATCTCGGGCTGCCGCATCATCGCCGTCGATCGCGAGCCGGCAGCACAGGTGCTGGCCAAGGATCTCGGCGCCGACTTCGTCCTCGATGGCGGGCCGAACGTCATCGAGGAGGTCAGCCAGATCACCGGCGGAGGCGCCCATGTGGTCATCGATTTCGTCGGCGAGCTCGGCGTCGAAAACATCTGCTGGAAGATGGTGCGCAAGGGCGGGCAACTGTTCGTCGTCGGCTATGGCGGCAATATCAATGTGCCGACCGCCCATCTCGTCATCGAGGAGATCAACATCGGCGGCAGCCTGGTCGGCAATTTCACCGAGCTTGTCGAACTGATGGAGCTCAACGCCGACGGCAAGGTGAAGATGCACTACACCGAATACAACCTTGCCAGCATCAACACTGCGCTCGACGATTTCAAGAACCGCCGGTTCACCGGCCGCGGCGTCATCGTGCCCTGAAATATATGGGCCGGATTTCGCGCGGTCGGGTGCGGTGTCCGGTCACATCTAGAGGGAGAGAAAGGGTCCGGGCGGCATCACCAAGATCGGCGCGGCTGTGGCAATTTCGCTGACCATTGGCATGACTTTCCCCAGCCAGTGGCGCGAATGCCGCTCGGCGCTTTTGTGCCGGTGACGGGTTCTGATTCTAGAGGAAACCGCGGCGGATGCCGTATTGGTCGAGTTTGCGATAGAGTGTCGGCCGGGAAATACCGAGCCGCCGCGCGACCCGACTGAGATTGCCGCCCTCGGCCGCCAATGCGTTCTTCATCGCCTGGCGTTCCGCCTCGATGAGTGTGCCTCCAGGCGACTCGGCCGACAGGGTCTTGCCATCATCGGACGTGGCGCTGGGCGCCGCGATTTCACCGGGGAGATCGTGGAGCCCGATATCTCGGCCCCGCGCCAGGACATGCAACCGCCCGATGAGGTTCCTCAGTTCGCGTACATTGCCCGGCCATTGATAGGCGAGCAGGGCATCGAGCGCTTCTTGGGAAAATTCCAGCGGGTCCTCGCCCGCTGCGGTGGCGATCTGCCGGTTGAAATGTTCGACCAGCAGCAGCACATCCTCGCCACGCTCGCGCAGCGGTGGAACAGTGATCGAAACCGCGCCAATTCGATAGTAGAGATCGCGGCGGAATCGGCCTGTGGCAATTTCGTGCTTGAGATCGCGATTGGTCGAGGCGACCAGGCGCACGTCCACCGGGCGGCCCCGGCTGTCGCCAATGCGGTTGACCACGCGCTCTTCCAGGACACGCAGCAGAAACGGCTGGATCTCGAGCGGCAATTCGCCGATCTCGTCGAGACTGAGGACGCCGCCATGGGCGAGCTCGAAAACCCCCGGTTTGCCTTCACGCGAGGCGCCGGTAAAGGCGCCGGCGACATGGCCGAACAACTCGCTGCCGAACAGGTCCCTGGTGATCGCCCCGCAATTCATGGCGATGAACGGATCGTTCGCCGTGCGCCGGCCGCCGGCATGGACAAGCCGCGCAAACAGCTCTTTCCCGACCCCTGTTTCACCCTCGACCAACAGCGATGTTACGCTGCTCGACCGGGCGACGCGGCGGGCGACGTCGATGGCGGCATGCAGCGCTTCGCTTTCGCCGACGATCATGGCGACAGCATCCTGAAGATGCTTGTTCACTTCCCGGTGGACCACCGCCGCACTGGAGACTGCCGGCACGGAGGGGAACACCAGCGCCGCGCCGCGGAGGTCGCCATCGAGCTTGAGCGGGGTGATATGGCAGGATCGCAGATGGGCCGGCAGCGTCCTGGCAAGGTCGGCTTCGGAGCCGGAGGACGGAAGGTTCATCAGCCAGCGGCCACGGCCTGGCTCCATCGGGCCGTCCATCATCTCAGTGGCCTCGCCATCAGGCACATTGTTGCAGAAGATGGCACGACCGCGGTGGTCGACGATTACCAGCCCGTCCTTTCGGCGGTAGCCGGGAGCCGATGAAATGAAAGCTTCGAGCAGGCGCGTGCGCTGTTCCTGCTGCTGTTCGGCCAATGCCTTTTCGATCTGCCGGGCTGTCGCGGCGACGAGCGCGGTGTTGTGCGGCCTGAAGATCGGCGAATAGCCTGACAGGTCGACCACACCGATGATCTTGCCGTCCAGCGGGTCGCGAATCGGCGCGCCGGCGCAGGTCCAGGATTTGATGCCGGCACAGAAATGCTCGGCCGCATGCACGAAAGTCGGCTCGCCGGTCCACAGCGCCGTACCGATGCCGTTCGTCCCGACGGCATCCTCGTTCCATTTGCCGCCGATGGCCAAGTGGATATCCATACCGTCATGCAGCGTCTTCTTGTCGCCGATGGCGTCGATCAGCACGCCGTCGCTGTCGGCCAGAACCAGCATCGCGCCGGTCCCGTCCAGTAACTGGCCAAGCGATGCGAACGACCGCCGCGCCGCCGAAAGCAGTTCTGCATTGGCCCGGGTAAGATATTCGATTTCGTCGCGATCACTGCTCAGCGGCGCTTCAATGCCTTGAGCGTTGATGCCGCCGGTGGCACTGCGATACCAGGAATCGTGAATGAGGGAGCGGACGTGGCTTGGGTGGACAGCATCGCCGGCGCATTTGGGCTCGTCAGCCAGGAAACTTTCCCAGGCGCGCATGGTGGCATGCTCGTCATAGTCGATGTTGCTCAGAGCCATTTGGCCGGTGGCCAGCGACCTACGTGCCGGAAGGGCATCGATCTTCATCTGATTGGGGGCTATCTCGCGTTTCATTCAGTCATCACAGAACCTTTGAGGCATGCCATTTCTGTATGCTGTCGAGTTCGTAGGCTGCCGCGAGTTGGACGTGAAGAAGCACGCCCAGGCGTTAGCCTGATCAGCTGATGCCGAGTTTGGCGCCGATGTCGAAGGCAAGCTGTTCTTCGGTATAGGTGGCAGCGAGGCGGGATCCGTCCATGTCGGCAAGCGCCTCGGCAACGATTTCGTCGACCGGCGAGAAGAAGCCATTCTGCTTTGTTGCCAGCACGAAGACCTGGTCGCCGCCGCGGTCGCGGATATCGCCGATGTGATGAAGTTGACGGCCGGTGTTCCGATCCTTCGAAATGACGCGGCCGTTCATGGTGACTTGGATGGACGGCTTGGCCTCGGCAACCGGTGCCGCGCCGCCGCCAACATGGATGATCAGACCTTCCGCCTTTGGTTGCTGTCGTGGCTTCCTGGAAGCTGAATAGCCGCCACCGCTGATCTGGTCGGCAAGGCGGACGATGGTCGAGCGGTTCTGCTCGATCAGTCTTTTGACGTGTGCGTCCTCGCGCCGCGGGCCATCCCGCTTGGAGATAATCTCGACCATGAATCCTCCCAGATTCGCTCCGCGTCGCCGTTTCTACGGCTCAATTCTTCTTTTGCGGTGAACCCTACACCGCCTCGGCGAAGTTCGCCATTCATATCAAGTTAGGGCCAAAATTTGCTTTGCTGGTAGCAGGCGGCTGCTACACGGGATTTCCGATAACCGGAACGCCCGCTTGCTCAGATGCACGCCCGCTGCCATGCCGGCCTCGGCATGCGGCTTGACTTCATTGAGGCGACGGTGAAAGGCGAGAGGCTCGACTTGTGACGGACTATCTGCTCGCCAGCGTCGCTACAAGATCGCTGAAGCGTTCGCCCTGGATGCTGACATGCTGCCGTAGGAGCGTGCGCGCCTGCTCCGCGTCGCCAGCGAGGATTGCTTCCACGATCGCGCCATGCTCGGCGAATGACGTGGCAACGCGGTTGCGCACGCGCAGTTGGAGACGCCTGTAGGGCTGCAGGCGGCGGTGCAGCGCGACGCACTGCTCGGCCAGAAAACCGCTGTGGCTGGCAGCGTAGATAGCTTTGTGAAAGCGCTCGTTATCGTAATAATAGGCGTCGCTGTTGCCGGCCGAAGACGAACGCTCGCAATCTGCATGCGCGGCCAGGATGGTGGTGCGATCGGTATCGGTGAACCGTCGCGCGGCCAGCGAACCGGCCAAGCCTTCAAGTTCCGCCATCACCTCGAACATTTCGAAAATGCGGTGCGGTCCCGGATCGATCACCACGGCACCCCGGCGCGGCCGAATCTCCACCAGCCCGATTGCGTTCAACTGCATCAGCGCCTCGCGCACCGGCGTCCTCGAGACGCCGAAGCGTGTTGCCAATTGCACCTCGTCCAGTCGTGCACCGGGGGCGAAGTCGTTCGAGATTATGCCGTTTTCAATCTCGTCACGTAGGCGCTGAACGACATTCTCCGACATTTTCTGGGCCTTCCAATGCAGCATGATAAATCTTGTATGCAAGAACATTGACTTTGCGTACAAGGACGTTTAAGAACAATACCACAAAAGGCAAGTCGCACACAAATGGGTGGACGCATCCGAGCACCGGCACGCGTCGAGGCCGCGCGGCGGGTCTGCTTGCGCCGATTTCGATTTTTTTGCCAGGAGGGACTCCGACATGGCAGGCATCTCGTTCTTTAGCGATATGGTGCAAAGCATTACCGATCGCGGCCGCAGGCTGGTTGCGGCAGGGGCGCGCAGCGAACCGGTCCAAGCCGAGACGAATATCGAAACACTCTGCGACATGCTGTTGTCGAGCCGGGGCGAGGCCTCGGGCATGGCATTGGCCGCCGAGGTCCTTCAGCGCTGGGCCCAACTGGACGCGGCCGGTCAGCAAGACTTCGTGCGTATGCTGCACGAACAGTTCGGCCCAGACATCGCCAAGCTTGACAAAGCCATCGAGCGCTACCGCAGCGACAGGAGCTCGGACGCCGTCATCGAACTGCACCAGGCCGCCGAGCCGCGTCGCCAGGAACTGGTGCGCAGACTGAACCTGGCCCCCAAAGGCACGGCAAGGCTGGTGGAGATGCGCGAGCGCCTATTGGCCATGAAGGATGCGACGGAACCGTTTCGCGCTGTCGATGCCGACTTCGCCCACCTGTTCGGCTCATGGTTCAACCGCGGTTTTCTGACCCTGCGTCCGATCGACTGGTCCACGCCAGCTGACATCCTGGAGAAGATCATCAGATACGAGGCGGTGCATGAAATCGCCGGCTGGGAGGAGCTGCGGCGGAGGCTAGCTCCAGCCGACCGCAGATGCTTTGCGTTCTTCCACCCGCGTCTCGCAGACGATCCGCTGATCTTCGTCGAGGTTGCGCTGACCAGGGCGATTCCCTCTGCCATCGCTGATGTGCTCGATGTAAACCGTTCGCCGATCACGGCCCAGGACGCCACCACCGCTGTCTTCTATTCTATCTCCAACTGCCAGGACGGACTGCGTGGCATCTCTTTCGGGAATTTTCTGATCAAGCAGGTGGTGGAGGATTTGCGCCGCGACCTGCCCGGCTTGAAGACCTTTGTGACGCTGTCGCCGGTTCCGGGTTTCGCTGGCTGGCTGGCAAGACTGCGCAAGGCGGCCGATGCCAGCCTCGATGATCGGACCCTCAAGACGCTCGAGCTGCTGGACGATCCGGGCTGGGCGGACAATCCGCAGAAGGCACAGGCCGTTGAAGCGGTGCTTCTCCCGCTCGCCGCACGCTATTTCATTAGGGAACGAGCCACCGGCAGACGGCCGGTCGATCCTGTGGCGCGTTTTCATTTGGGCAACGGCGCTCGCCTTGAACGGCTGAACTTCCTCGCCGATCGCTCCGCCAAGGCGATGCGGCAGTCCCACGGCTTGATGGTCAACTACTTTTACAAGTTGGACGACATCGAGGCGAACCACGAAGCCTTGGCGCAGCATGGCGAAATAGCCGCTTCGCCGGAGGTGAGAAAACTGGCGGCAACCGCTTCGACCGACACCGATATCGCGGCCCCGGTTCGTCGACGCCGCACCGAAATGCAGAAAACCTAATAAGCAGATTGGGAGGAGTTCAATGAGCAATCATCTGTTCGACGCCATGCGAGCATCCGCCAAGTCAGGCGAGTCGATTTTCATCGAGACTATTGATGGTCAGCGTTGGACCTATGCAGATGCGCTGCGGCTCTCCGGACAGATCGCCAGCGCAATTGATGTGCTCGGCGTTCGCCCGGGCGACCGCGTCGCGGTCCAGGTGGACAAGAGCCCGCAGGCTCTGATGCTCTATCTCGCATGCGTGCGCTGCGGGGCGATCTATCTGCCGCTGAATACCGCCTATACGCTGACTGAACTCGACTATTTTATCGGTGACGCCGAACCGCGGCTCGTCATCGTCTCCTCGAAGTCGCGAACTGATGTCGAGAGGATCGCGCACGGCTACGGCGCGATTGTCGAAACGCTCGATGCGGACGGCGCCGGATCGCTCATGGAGTTGGCCCGGGACGAGTCTGACGATTTTCTCGACGCGGCGCGCGCGCCTGACGATCTCGCCGCGATCCTGTACACATCTGGAACCACCGGCCGTTCCAAGGGCGCAATGCTGACGCACGACAACCTTTTGTCCAATGCAATAGCACTGCGCGAATGCTGGCAGGTGACGGCAGCCGACCGGCTGATCCACGCGCTGCCGATTTTTCACACGCATGGGCTCTTCGTGGCGACCAATGTCACACTCATCGCCGGCGCCTCGATGTTTCTGCTGCCAAAGTTCGATCCGGAGGAAATCCTTGCTCTGATGCCGCGGGCGACGCTGATGATGGGCGTGCCAACCTTCTATGTCCGGTTGCTTCAGCATGAGGGCCTGAACCGGGAGACGGTCGCCAATATCAGGCTGTTCATCTCCGGCTCGGCACCGTTGCTCGCTGAAACGCACGCCGCATTCAAGCAGCGCACCGGTCACGCCATTCTCGAACGCTACGGCATGACCGAAACCAACATGAACACCTCAAACCCCTATGACGGCGAGCGAAGGGCAGGGACAGTAGGTTTCCCACTCCCGGGCGTGTCGGTGAGGGTCACCGATCCGGCCACCGGCGAGACGCTCGGACCAGGCAAAACCGGCATGATCGAGATCAAGGGCCCGAACGTTTTCCGGGGTTATTGGCGGATGCCTGAAAAGACCGCGGCGGAGTTCACCAAGGACGGCTATTTCATCAGCGGCGACCTCGGCAAGATCGATGAGGCGGGCTATCTCCACATCGTCGGCCGCGACAAGGACCTGGTGATCTCCGGCGGCTACAACATCTACCCGAAGGAAGTCGAGGGTGAGATCGATCAACTCGACGGCGTCGCCGAGAGTGCGGTCATCGGCATTGCACATCCGGATTTCGGCGAGGGGGTGACGGCCATCGTGGTGCTCAAGCCCGGTGCCACAATGGACGAAAAGGCCGTGCTGAACGCGCTGCGCGACCGCCTCGCGCGCTACAAGCAGCCGAAACGGGTGATCTTCGCCGAGGACCTTCCGCGCAACACCATGGGAAAGGTGCAGAAGAACCTTCTGCGCGACCGGTTCAGCAACCTTTACATGCCCGCCTCCTAGAGCATGATGCCGAAAAGTGTGAAGCGGTTTTCGGACGACATCATGCTCTATCTCTTTGATTTAGAGCCGGATTCAGATTTCAGGTCGACTTGACCTGAAATCATCCGGCTCTAGGAGGCGCTGACGACCCTGCGTTGGTGCTTGGGAGCGAGACCAACGCAGGCTGATTTACCACCGATGGAAATGAGAACGGGCGCCTGAAGGCGTTTCCCGAGGGAGGAAGCTATGAACATCCAGATTCTGTCGATTGCGCTGCTGATCGGCATTTCGTGATCGCCACCATGCAGCCGATCAATATGGGCGCGCTCGCCTTCGCATGCGCCTTTCTGGTCGGCTCGCTCGTCATGGCGATGAAGCCGGCGGAAATATTTGCTGGCTTCCCGAGCGACCTCTTCCTGACACTGGTCGGCATTACCTACCTGTTCGCCATCGCCCAGATCAACGGTACTATCGATTGGTTGGTCGAGGGCGCGGTCAAACTGGTGCGCGGACATGTGGCGTGGATTCCCTGGGTCATGTTCCTGGTCGCGGCCGTCATCACCGGGTTCGGTGCGCTCGGACCTGCGGCGGTCGCCATCCTGGCCCCGGTGGCGCTGGGTTTTGCGTTCCAGTACCGCATCAATCCGGTCATGATGGGATTGATGGTTATTCACGGTGCACAGGCGGGCGGCTTTTCGCCGATCAGCGTCTATGGCGGCATCACCAACCAGATCGTCGAAAAGGCGGGGTTGCCGTTCGCGCCGACATCACTGTTTCTCTCCAGCTTCTTCTTCAACCTGGCGATCGCCGTCCTCGTATTCTTCGTCTTCGGCGGCTCGAAGGTGCTGCGTAAGTATTCGATTGCCTCGGGACCGCTGCCTGACCTCCACCCCGAGGGCGTGACGCAGTCAATTGTCGGCCACGGCGGCACGCTGGCTACTCCGATCAGCCATCACGTCTTTGACGAGCAGACGAAAAATGCGTCGGCGCTTTCCGGCCTGACTACGGAAAGGCTGACGACATTGATCGGCCTGACCGCGCTCGCCGTCGGCGCGCTTGTCTTCAAGTTCAATGTCGGCCTGGTTGCGATTACTGTCGCTGTCGCGCTGGCGCTGCTCTCGCCGAAGACCCAAAAGGCGGCGATCGACAAGGTCAGCTGGTCGACAGTGCTCCTGATCGCCGGCATCATCACCTATGTCGGCCTCATGGAGAAGATCGGCACGATCGACTACGTCGCCCAAGGCATTTCGAGCCTGGGCATGCCGCTGCTGGTCGCACTCCTCCTCTGCTTCACCGGCGCCATCGTATCGGCATTCGCCTCGTCCACGGCATTGCTGGGAGCCATCATTCCGCTGGCCGTGCCGTTCCTCCTGCAGGGACAGATCAGTGCCATAGGCGTGGTTGCCGCGATCGCGATCTCCACCACCATCGTCGACACCAGTCCGTTTTCGACCAACGGCGCGCTGGTCGTCGCCAATGCCCAGGAAGCAGAGCGCGAGGGCGTGTTGAAGACCTTGCTGATCTACAGCGCGCTTATCGCCATCATCGGCCCTGTCATCGCCTGGCTGGTTTTCGTCGTTCCCGGGTTGGTTTGACGGTCGGCCGCTTCCCGGACATTCCCATTCTGGGCCCAATCAGTCTGGCCGCTCCGGGGCACTTGACCGGCGGCCAGGCTCGATACTCAACCTGATCTGGTCGGCGTGAATAAGAAAAAACCGCGGCGCAGGCAGAACTGCTTGCCTGTCAAGGCAGCCGTTGGGCCGACAGCGCCGCCCGGCTTGCCTGGCGGGCCGTCGCTGCTCATGCGGCGGGTGAGGGCGCGTAGCGGCTGCCCAGCGAATAGCGGCTGCCGACATAGGTAAGCTTGTTGACGGTGGCGACCGCCGCGCCCGACCAGGTCCGCCGATGCAGGAGCAGGCAGGGGTCGCCGGGTCGGATCATCAAATGGCGGGCCGCCGTCTCTTCTGCCGCGATAGCCGAGATCACATGCTCCACTTCCGTCAGCGGCGTCGCCCGCTGCAGGTAGTCGTAAGTGGTGGTCGCCACGAAATCTTGCCGATGGTAGTCCGGTGCGAGCGCCGGATTGACAAAGCGTTCCTCGAGTTGGACGGGCACATCGTCTTCGAAATGCACGATGATCGAATGGGCGACCGGTCTGCGGCGCGTGAACTCGAAGGCGACGACAAGGTCCAGCGCCGGGTTGCGGATCTTCTCGAGGACGATGACCTCGGCCCTGTGGCGTGCGCCGCGCGCGGCGATCTCGCCGGCGATGTTCCTGATTTCGATGAGGGCCGATTGCGGTTTCGGCGGCGCCACAAAGGTGCCTACGCCCTGGATACGCAGCAGGTGGCCTTCCGAGGTCAGTTCCCTCAGCGCCCGGTGCACCGTCATCCTCGAGACGCCGAGCGTGCTGACCAGCTCGTTTTCGGAAGGCAGCCTGCGGTCCTTCGGCCAGTTGCCGCTGCCGATATTGCCAAGCACGTAGTCCTTGACCTTTTCGTAGAGCGGCCCGGCGGTTTCGGTAAGCCTGATCATCGTCCGCTCTCCATCCGGACGATGGTCTTCAACCCGCCGCTCACGCCGGCGATCAGGCGCTGGTAAGCGGCGGGAATTTCGCCGATCGCGATCTCGTCGGACACGAAGCGCGACAGCGCGGGCGCGAGATCGCCTAGCATCGCGACGGCCGGAGCAAGCTCGTCGGCGAATGCGTGGCAGCCGACAAGCGCGATCTCGCGCTCGACCAGCAAGTTGGGGTCGAGGTCGAGGCGGCCATGCGAAATGCCGACCAGCGCCAGCGTGCCGCCACCGGCCAAGACATCGAGCAACCGCGCCATCACCGCGATGCTGCCCGTCGCGTCGACGGCATAGCGTAGATCGGGGGCATGGCGCAGATTGGGATCACACGGCAGGGCGTCCAGGTCGACGACGGTCGCGCCGCTCACCTTGGCCACAAGCTCCGCACGCGCCGCATTGCGGTCGGCGACGAGGACCTGTCTCTCGCCCGGCCGCGACAGGAGCAGCGCCGCCAATCCGCCGATCGGGCCGCAACCGGCAATAAGCACCGGCGCCCCGGCCGGCGCCGACAGCCGCCGCACTGCGTGCAGGGCGACCGCCAGCGGCTCCGCCATGGCGGCGATTGCGGGATCGAGCGCCGGGTCATGGCGCAGGAGCAGCCGCGCCGGCAGCTGCGTCTCTTCCGCGAAGCCGCCGTCGCAGACCTCGCCTACAAAGCCCAGTCTGGCACAGAAATTATGCCGGCCGGCCAGGCAGTCAGGACACTCGCCGCACCAGAAGCGCGAATCGGCCACAACCCGGTCTCCGAGCGCAAACTGGGACACGCCGGCCCCCACGGCGATCACCTCGCCGGCGAACTCATGCCCGGCGACGCTCGGCGCGCGGCTGATCCACTGACCGGTGCGGAAGTTGTGGAGGTCGGAGCCGCAAATGCCGGCGGCCGTCACCTTGAGCCGCACCCAGCCAGGCGCTGGCTCGCCGGGAGATGGCACGTCCTCAACCCGCAAATCGCCCGCCGCATGGAGTCTGGCCGCCTTCATCATCCGCTACCGCGCCAGATATCGGTCGCGCACGCTGGAGACGGCGTGTTCATGCGAGGAGAAGCCTTCATAGCGGGCAAGTGTGCGGGCATGGCGCGCGAATTCCGGATAGGCCGCGGCCGTCACGTAGCCGATCGAAGAGCGCTTGACGAAATCGGTGACCGAGAGCGGTCCACAAGTACGCGCCCAGCGACTGGTCGGCAGCACGGCGTTGGGGCCCAGCCCGAAATTGCCGATCGAGACCGGCGTGTGCGGTCCCATCAGGATCTCGGCAGCTTCGGTGATGTGGCCAAGGTGCGCGAAGGGGTCGGTGGAGAGGATCTCCAGGTGCTCCGGTGCGTAGTCGTTGATGAAGCGGTAGCTCTCCTCGATCGAGGCCGTCAGCACAATGCCGCCACAGGCGCCGGTCAGGACCGCGGTGGAGAACGCGACCCGTTGCCCGGTCATGCGCGCCCAGTGCTCCGGCAGCGCGGCCAGTGCCTCCTCCGCCACGCGGCGGCTGTGGGTCACCAGATAGGCAGACGAGTCCGGTCCGTGCTCCGCCTCGATGAGGAGGTCGAGCGCGGCCAGCCCGCCATGCACGCTGTCGTCGGCGAGGATGATCGCTTCAGACGGGCCGGCGGGAAGGCCAGGATCGATGACGCCGGCAAGCAGCCGCTTGGCCGCAACCACCCAGGGGCTGCCTGGACCGGCAATCTTGAGCGCGGCCGTGATCGTCTCTGTGCCGTAGGCGACCGCGGCGACCGCCTGCGCGCCGCCGCATTTGTAGACCGTTTCGACGCCGGCGAGGCGCGCCGCAACCAGCGTCGCTGCGTCCACCGAACCATCGGGCGCCGGCGGCGTGACGATGGCAAGCTCCGGAACGCCCGCCACCACTGCGGGCACTGCGGTCATCATCGTCACCGAAGGGAACGCCCCTTTGCCGCGCGGGACATAGAGCGCCACCGAGCGGATCGGCGTGAAGCGGTCGCCGGCAAAGGCGCCGGGCCGCATTTCCTTGAGCCACATCGCTTCCGGTTTCTGCTCTTCGTGGAAATGCCGGATGTTGTCGATGCCGAAGCGAATGGCGGCGATCACGTCCTCGTCGACCATGCCGAAGGCGGCGTCGAACTCGGCGGGGCTGACCTTCAGTCGCGTGGCATCGAGATCTGCCTTGTCAAAGTCGCGGGCGAAGCGAACGAGCGCGGTGTCGCCTTCTGTTCGGACCGCCTCGATGATCGGCGCGGCCTTCTCCATAAAGCCAGAGAGATCGGTCTCTGAGCGCCGCATCAATGCCGAACGAGCGGCGGCGTCGAGTTGTCTCAAATCGTGGAATGATACGTTTGGCATAGGATTTCCTTTGCGGCCCGACGAGCCGGCTTTCCTCATTTCGATTTCAGGAAGATGTCGAGCCCGACCAGCCTGTCGAGCAGGAAAACGGCGACAGCCGAGCAGGCGATGAAGACCACGGAGATCGCGGCGAGATCCGGCGTGATGATCGAGCGGATGGAGTTGTAGATCAGCACCGGCAGCGTCACGATGCGGGCATCGACGAGCAGCAGGCTGACCAGGAACTCGTTGAGCGCCAGGATGAACATCAGCAGCGAGCCGGTGATCACCCCTGGCATGACCGCCGGCAAGGTGACGGAGAAGAACACCTGGAGCGGCGGCGCGCCGCAATTGGCGGCGGCCAGTTCAAGATCCGGGTCAAGCCCGGTGGCGCTCGCCGTGACCGCCCAGATCATGAAGGGCAGGTTGATGACGCAGCAGGCGATGCCGACCGGCCAGAGCTGGCCGAGAATGCCGGCGTTGCCGAAGATCAGCATGAGGCCGATGCCCGATCCGATCAGCGGGATGGTGAATGGCAGCAGCAGGTAGATCTGGATCGTCTTCTCAAAACGCACCGCATATTTCGCCAGCGCGATGCCCGCCAGCGTGCCCACTGGAATGGCAACGATCGTACAGACCGTCGCGACCTGGAGCGTGCGCAGGAAAGCATTGCGCAGGTCGGAGGCCTGCGAAATACGCGCGTACCACCGCAGCGACAGTCCATCCGGCGGAAACGTAATGATGTTGCCGCCGGTAAACGAAGCGCCGAGCACAACGATCGTCGGCGCCGAAAGCGTCACCAGGGCGATCGTCACCAGGGTCCACAGGACAATCGATTTGCTGCGCGAGCCGCTCACGCCCGCGACCTCCCCATGGCGAGCGTTCCGGCTCCAAACAGCGCGAACACCAAGCCGACAAGGATTGACCCGAGCGCGACCAGCATAAGCGCCAGCATCGCGCCGAGACCCTGGTCGGAGGTGCGGAAGAACTGGTCGTAGATGGCGTTGGCGATAAAGTCCTGCGAGCCGCCGCCAAGGATCGCGGGGACTGCGAAATCGGTGAGCGAAAGTGTCAGCACCACCACGCCGGCGCCGATGAAGCCTGGACGAGCGAGTGGCAGCACGACGTGGATGAACGTGCGAACCCAGTTCGCGCCGAGCGATCCAGCGGCTGCCTCGAGCTCTTCGGGAATGGCGGTGAGTGCCGGCGCCAGCATCAGTACGGCAAACGGCAGCATGTACTGGACGAGGCCGAACAGCACGGCGGGGTAGTTATAGATGAGCCGCATCGGGGCGACCCCGACAAGGCCGAGCGCCTCGTTCACCATGCCCTGGTTGCCGAGGATGATCAGCCAGCCATAGGCACGCACCACTTGGCCGATGAAGAACGGCAGGAACAGCGCGATCAGCAGGAATTTGCGCAATCCCGGCGAACGCGTGCGCACCATCAGATAGGCGTAGGGAAAGGCGAAGACGAGCGTCACCGCGGTGACGATCAGGGCGGCAACGAGGCTGCGCTGCGCGACGACCAGGAACAGTGGCTCGGTCAGCGCGCGGCGGAAATTGGCGATGGAATAGTCGTCGGAGAACTGGAAGGTGGTGGTGTCGAGCGTGCGCAGGCTGGCATCCGCGATCTGGATGAGACCAAGCACGAGCAGCCCGACAAGCAGCACCGCCGGAAGCAGCATCAGATAGGGCGTAGCGCGCCTGAACCGCGCCGGCCAGATAGCGGCGGCAACGCCTTCCAACGCATCCATGATGCGCCATGTCAGGGGATAGGCTGTCCTGGCTGCCCGCATGAAAAATCCGTATCCGACGTCGTGAAGGAACCGGTGCCGCGCTAGAGCAATTCCAGGAAAAGTGTATAGCGGTTTTCCGTCCGGAATTGCGTAAAAACAAAGAGTTAGCGCAGCACCGGCCGACCGGCGTCAGCCCTGCATGATCGCCTTGAACTTGGAAAACCACTCGCTCTCGTTCTCGACCTGGATCTTCGACGAGATGCGGATAAGGCGCTGGAAATCCGCTTCAGTGGTCGGATAGGACGGATCGCCCACCAGATCCTTGGGCGGCGTGAGACCCGGCACCACGCCCGGCAAGCCAAGCCCGTCCAGCCAGATCTGCTGGGCTTCCTTGGTCAAGGCGTGATTGATGTACTGCTTGGCCCAGTAGAGTTCGTTTTCCGGCAGGCCCTTGGGGATCCACAGACCGTCAGTGTCAAATTTTGCACCCTCTTCCGGCACCACCCATTCGATTTTGACGCCGTTCTTGCGCGCCTCCCGGGCGTTGGTCGAGATGGTGCAGGCGGCGTCGATCTCGCCGTTCTGGAACCAGGTGGTGAAGTCGGGATCTTCGCCCAGCAGCGGCTGCTGTGCCTTCATCTTGGTGATGAAATCCCATGCCGGCTGCATGTTGCCGGGAATGTCCTCCAGCTTACCACCACCGGCGACCTGGGCCGGGAAATGGAAGCCGATGCCGTCATTGTAGAAGGCAAGCCGACCCTTGAACTTCGGGTCGAGCAGATCTTTCCAGGACTTGGGCGGTCCGTCCGGGAATGCCGCAGGCCGATAGGCAAGCACATAGACATAACCGTAGGTATTGACGATCGGGAAACCTTCCAGGCCGGCCGGCTTGGCAAGGTCCGTCACATTGGCGAGGTTCGGCAGGTCGGAGAGGTCTTCCGTCACGCCGCGCAGTGCCGATTTCGTGGCATTGGTGGTGGTGTCCCAGTTGATATGGATCGGCGGGACGCGTTTCTGCGCCACGGCCGCCCAGACCTTGGGCTGAATCTCGTTGTCTTCGGTCAGGTCGTGACGGACAGCAATCCCCGTCATCTTGGTGAAGCTGTCGGACACCCCGGCCTTCAGGCTATCCACCCAGCTGCCGCCCCAGGCGCGCACGATGATCTCCGCCGGCTTTTCCGGTTCCTGCGCATAGGCGCCGCGCAGGCCGAGCGCTGAGGCGCCGCCGAGCGCAGCGGTGGCCTGAAGGAAGGTTCTGCGGGAAAGATGGGATATCTGCGGCTTGAAGCGCTTCATCTGCATTCTCCTCTGGGTTTGACCGGTCTCCGGTTCTATCGAAAAACAAGCATGTCCCTGGCATTCCACCCCAGGAACACGCTTTCGCCTATGTCGAACTGCGTGTGCGCGGCGGGATCATGGTCGAAAACGCGAATGACCTCGTCGCCAATTGCGGCGCAGGCTACCTCGTAGACCATGCGCTCGCCTTCGAAGATGGTGTCGGTCACAGTCCCGGCCAGCATGCAATCAAGCTTCGACAGCTGCGCAGCATCGCCGGCGAGACGGATCTGTTCGGCGCGGATCGCTCCCGATGCCTTGTCGCCCTCGGCAGGCGGATTGACCGGATCGCCGACCTTTCCGGCAAGCATCAGGTCACCCCGAACGATGGAAACATCGCCCATTTCCGATACGGCCCGTACCGTGCCGGCAATGAAGTTGGTGACGCCGATGAAATTGGCGACGAAGGCGTTGCCTGGCTGGCGGTAGGTGTGGATCGGCCGTGCCTTCTGCTGGATCTCGCCCTGATCCATGACGACGATATCGTCGGAAACTACCAGCGCCTCGCGCTGGTCGTGGGTGACATTGATCGTGGTGACGCCGAGCTCACGCTGGATGCGGCGGAATTCGAGCTGCATTTCCTCGCGCAGCTTGCGGTCGAGTGCGGCGAGCGGCTCGTCGAGAAGCAGCAGGTCGGGCTCAAACACCAGCGCGCGCGCAATCGCGACGCGCTGCTGCTGCCCGCCGGACAGTTCGTGAACGCGCCTGCCGCCATAGCCTCCGAGCCGCACCAGAGCGAGATATCGCTCGACGCGGTCGGGAATGGTGCGTGCGTCGCGCCGACGCATCTTCAGCGGGAAGGCGACATTCTCGGCCGCCGTCATATGAGGAAACAAGGCAAGTCTCTGAAAGACCATGCCGATCGACCGCTTGTGCGGTGGCACCGCGCTCACCGCTTCACCGTTGATGAAGATCTCGCCGCTGCTCGGGGTCTGGAACCCGGCGATCATGCGCAGGAGGGTTGTCTTGCCGGACCCAGACGGCCCGAGAATGGTGAGAAACCGGCCCTTCGGCAGATCGAAGGACGCGTTCTTGACGGCTTGAACCCCATCGAAGTCCATCCCGACGTTGCGGACCGTGACGGCGATTTCCCCGTCGCCTTCCGCTACGTGCGAAGCTGCGGCCCGAAAACGCTCCTGCATTGTGGTTCCCCTTTTTGTCGCCGGTCGCATGCAAGAACGCCCAGCGTGTCAGGTGGTATATACAACCATATACAAGCTCGGTCTACACAGTCCTCGTTGCGCCGCATCTCAGTCGCTCAGATGGATGCGAGATAGCCGCCGTCGATCGGGAGGCAATGCCCGGTGACATAGGCGGATGCCCCGCTCGCCAAAAACACGACAGCGCCGGCCAGATCCTGCATCGTGCCGAAGCGCCGCTGCGGGATCTTGGCCAGCATCGCCGTCTGCCAGTCGGGATCCTGATAAAAGGCGTCCGTCATCGCCGTATGGAAATACCCCGGAGCGATGGCGTTGACGCGGATGCCGAGCGATGCCCATTCCGCGGCGAGTGCGCGGGTCATGCCCAGAAGCCCGGACTTGGACGAGCCGTAGGGTACCGCGGTCGGAATGCCGACATAGGAGGTCAGCGAGCAAAGATTGATGATCGCGCCACCGCTGTTGTCGTCAGCCATCCGCCGCGCCGCAGCCTGTGCGCAGAAGAAGGCGCCCTTCAGATTGGTCGATACGATGCGGTCCCATACCGCCTCGTCCACGTCGAGCGAGGGCTGGACTTTTTCGTAGCCGGCGTTGTTGACCAGAATGTCGAGCCCACCAAAGGCATCCGCCACCTCGTCGACCACCACGCGGATGCGATCGGTGTCGAGCACGTCCAGAGACCGGCAAAGCGACCTTCGCCCATGTGCGCTAATTCGGTCCGCCGTTTCACGAAGGGAATTTTCGTCGCGGGCGGTCACCGCCACATCGGCACCGGCCGCCGACAGCGCCTCCGCCATGGCCTGGCCGATGCCGCGGCTGGCGCCCGTCACCAGCGCCTTTTTTCCCGTCAGGTCGAACAGGCGAGCGGCGTCCATGGCGGTTTCCTGCATTCCCGAAAAAACCATGCGGTCGGATTGGAAACGAACACCAGTTGCGGCCGGTTGTCTATACATCTTGCGCTATTGCGGGGGTGCCACCAAACGGCGCGGCGCCGGTTTGCGGCGATCGCTTGAACGACGGCATCCCGGATGGCCCCCCATCAGAACGCCATCAACTGGCGTCTCGCTGGCAAAGCCATTAAGCTCTATCAACGGCAAAGGGAGTCCCACATTGGTCGAACCGCGGCTTTCCGTGCGCAGCGCAAAGGCGCGTGATCTTGCGCACCGGCTGGCTCGGCGCGAGAACCGCTCGATCGCCGACGTGGTTGAGCGCGCGCTGGAGTCCTATGAGGTTCGGCAAGCCGGTCGTGAGCCGGCGTCGACGTTCTACGCGCGTATCGCTAGCGCTTATGGCGTCGAAATCGACCTTGAAGCGGCGATCCGGGGCGCTCGGCAGGTTGATTCGGGACCTGAGCTTTGATCTTCCCCTGCTGCCAGGGTCATTTCCGAGACGCTGAAGAAGTCGCCAGAGCCTGCCTTGTCGCATGGTTGTTCGCCATGGCGCCTCGACACGCTCGCCTGAGACATTGAATTCACCCCATCGGCGCGATTTTCCCGGGCGCCCTTGTCCAACCACCCCCGCTGAATGCGGGGTGATTGGACAATTTGCATGGGAGGGAAAGTTCAGCGCATCAACGGCCGCCCGCCCATGGCGCACGACCCTTAAGGACCTTGCCGGGCTGTGGCTGTTCTTCTTTCGGAGCGACCACCGGTTGAGGCAAGGAAGCCGTGTGACTGGTATCCAGGGTCATTCCGCTGTTGTCGACGCCAGTAGCGAAGCCGCGGGTCGGGTCGCGGTCCGGGTTTTGATTGGCAGCGAGCGAGACTCCTGTCGACAGGGCGAGGAGGGCGATAGCGGTTACAAGTTTGTTCATCGTACTGTTCCTTTCAATAATGAGCAGACCCGCCGACGGCGGCTCGCGCGGAATTGACTCCTGCTTTGCGAAAGCCCGTCGGCTCTCTGTCTCGCCATCATGACGAGGCTTCCTGCTCACGGATGAAACTAGGCTGGGCCTGTCGCAGAGATTTGCCCGAGTGCTATCGAAGTGTATCCGAATGTATGAGAATCCATGCGAGGTCCCGCAGCTCTTGGACTTCGACAAATTTGGCTACAATTTTTTTGGCCGCCTGTCGGCGTTTGCGCGGCCAGATACCTGTCGGGCGCCGTCATCAGGTCCAGGTAAGCGGAGCAGCCGAAGAACGCCGACGACGTAAAAGCAGGACAATTCCCCTGATCGGGTGAACGCATAATTTGCTGATCGGGCGACCGCGCGGCGCCCACCATCAGGTGGTTCGCGACCGTCGCTTTAAATTGTGCGGCGGCTGTGTTGATGCGCTTATGAAAAGATGGTAACGCGGTATTAAAGATTGTTTCGGGCTGTTACCTCTGGGGCGGGGCGAATGGGATTGGTGGTACCGCGGGCATGGCTGTGTGCCGGCCTACTGATAGGCTTGATGATGTCCGCGACGCCGATGGAGAAGGCTTCGGCCGACGTCGTGCCTGGCGCCATGGCCACCGGGCAGCCAACCTCCATCCCTGTCGGCTACATCGAATTCTGCAGACGGCGGGCCGCGGAGTGCGCAATACGATCAGGCAAGAGCGCTCCAGTCCTTCTGTCCGCGGGCATGGAAGGCAAGCTCGCCTCAGTCAACAAGCTGGTGAACAGATCGGTCAGGCCCGCGAGCGATCTGGACGTTCACGGCATGATGGAATTCTGGTCATATCCTGACCACGCGCTCGGCGACTGCGAGGATTATGTCCTGCTCAAGCGCCAGTTGCTCAGGCAGCAGGGCATATCGCTATCAAACCTTCTGATCACCGTCGTCAGGAAGCAGGACGGCGAGGGGCACGCGGTGCTGACCGTCAAGACCGACAAAGGCGACTATGTGCTCGACAACCTCAACGACGATGTGAAGCCTTGGTCGGTAACTGGATATCGATTCATAAAAAGGCAGTCGTCTACGCATACCGGGCGCTGGGTCGCGATAATCGAATACCCCGATGTACTGGTCGGGGCAGTCGACTGAACCTCCCGAATTAGCGGATCGACAATGCCTGGCGCTGGCGCTCATGCCGGAGAACGGCCAGATGCCCGGCTCCGCGTTTGTTTCCGCACCGGCCCAGGCACATGACCCGTGATCTTGAGTCGCACTGCATGGGAGTTCCATTCCAGGCATAGGCTTATTACGAGCACCGGGAAGCGCTTCCTTGCGGCGCTCGATAAGCCAATGTCCCTCAGCCGGAACTCGATTTCATTCCGCGCCTGATCCCGGTAGGGCTTTCTCTTCTGCCCGTGTTATGGACATGTCGAATGCTGGAGGATACAGGATGAAATTGAGAGACGCGGCACTTGCTGTCATTTCGAAAAAACGCAGAGGCGTGGCCTGGTATAAGGTCTCTCAGAAGAAGGCCGACAAATACGGCTTCTATGTTTATTCCAGTCATATGGTCTGGAAAGACCAGCCGTTTTTCCGAAAGGCGCTGCAGCGGGTCAAAAACATCCGTGGGATTCCAGATCCCCGGGCTTTCGTCCTGCAAAGCTGCTTGCGATCGATCGAGCGTATCGACGGCGATGTGGCCGAATGCGGCGTAAGGCAAGGCCGGTCGACGATATTCATGCTGATGAGCGATCTTCGGCCACGGCACTACCACCTTTTTGACTCGTTCGCTGGCCTCTCGGAACCGACCGCAGAGGACCGCAAGCCAAACGGCCGAACGCCATGGAAGTCCGGCGATCTCAGCACCGAGGAGAAGGTAGCCAGAGAGAATATTTCCGACTTCAGCAACACCACTTTTCATGTCGGATGGATACCGGAAACTCTTTCCAACGTATCTGACCGGCGTTTCGCCCTGGTCCATATTGACGTCGATCTTTACGAGCCGACACGTGACGCGCTCGCCTTCTTCTACGATCGGGTGTGCGCGAATGGCATGATCATATGTGACGACTACGGCTCTGCGCTTTGTCCTGGAGCCCGAAAGGCCTTTGATCAATTTTTCGAAAACCGCCCGGAAGGCGTCATCGAACTTCCAACGGGGCAGGCGATTGTCGTAAAGGCAAGCTAGTGCGCGGGCATTCCGCGCCAACCAGCCGCAGGTTCGCGCAGTGTTCAGCTGCACAAACAGTCCCACGAAGAACTGGGGAAAACAGAAAAATTGCGCACAAAAGTAGCAGCTATTGGGAAAAACTGGTGCGGTCGAGAATTGTCGCACTTTGAGGCAGGCAAAGGACTTAGCAGAGAAATGGCTCTCACCTCGTCCCTTGATTCCATTGCAGGACCCGGCGGGGCGCCCGCACCCTTGAGCTACTTCAAGCAGCGAAAGATTCTCGCCCTTTGACGGTTGCCACGCCGGCTGCAGAATCTCTGGCAGGGCGCGGGAGATAGGCATTGGCGACGAGGTGGCTGTGACTGCCACGGTGCGCCGGCGTGTCACCGAGGGCGGCGTAAGCGTCGCGATCCCGAGCTACAATTTCCCGCATTCGAGACAGCACGTCTAAGGTCAAGCGCGGCCAGAAGATCGACCTTACCGGAGACACCCGGATAGACGATGAGGGCGTCAAGGTCACGATCGGACCTCGCGGTCACGGTCGACATAGGAACGGTCAGTCTGTGGCGAAATATATCGGGCGCCAAAGCGCAAGATGTCGCTGCGCGACAAGGCGGGACTGAACGCAACAAGCCCTAGTGGCGATGATAAGCCTGAACCGTGCAACCGCGCGGCGACTGGTGGCGATGAGATAAGCTGAATCCAGCGCCCTCGATTAAAGACTGAAGACGAGTATCTTTTTCTTTTGGAACCCGCGCCACAACGGTCTGTGCGCGGTTGACGATGTCGGCAAAGATGCGATCAGCCTTATCCTGGCCCAATCCCCTGCGGACATGCTGGTAAACAGCGAGGAGCAGAACGACATCATAGCTGTCCTTGAGAACGGATGGGAGCTTTCGGCTCCCCAAGCTCATGGCATCAAATCGGCTTTCGACGCCAGATCCCAGAAAGATCGAGCGAGCCACGCCGATATGCGGTTTCAGGATGTCGATGCCGTGGATGTAAGCCGGCCTATGCTTGGCGATTTCATAAGCGACGATGCCCATATTGCAGCCGACGTCGAGGATCGTCTTGCCGGCGTAGTCTACCCCGCACGAAAACAGCCCGTCGAGGCGATCCTCCCACGTTCCTGCGAATTTCTTGCGGGTGTTCCAAAACAGCATCAATTAGCCTCTCGTGGCTGGATAGGTCGGCGGCGTTATATCGGTCAAGAGCGCGCTGTGCTAGTCTAGTTTCCGTCCACAAACGTCTAGCGCTGAATGGCTGCGGCTACTCTTCACGGCGGCAAGGCACGGGGTGTCTGTACGATGACGCCTACAACGGAGCAAAGTACGCGTTGAAGAACTGTTCAACGATGTCGTCGACGACCGATCTCTTTACGTGCCGTAAGTCCTCTTCGTAGCTATGAGTGAGGCCTCCATAGGTGACAAGCTCGAATGAGGGAAGGTAATGGACATTGTCCCGTTCCCGGCAGACTTGACCAAGCACAGCCCGAAGAACGGATTTGCCTTCAGTGTTCGCCGTGACGACATCCGCGTCTTGAAACGTCCGAGCCAATGCAACCGGTGAGACTGTGAGAATTATCGGTGCATCGGGTTTGTGTTGACGGACCATGTCCACGGTAGCCATCACGTTGGCATAATTTTCCTGAAAGCTGCTGACGTGAAGCGTCGTTTCCTGCATTCCGCCTCCGCCACGATAAAGCGGTTTCTGTGCTGCTACCTTGCCACTGGCCCTGTTGATGAAGACCTCAGTCATTCCGAAGGTAAATATGAATGCCGTGGCCGCATCGAAGCCAACCCGCATCTCCCTGTTCATGCTCTCGATCACCTCTTTGAGAACTTCCGGAGATTTGGCGAGGATGAGACGGCGGTAGGGGTCCTGAAAGCAGATCGGACCCCAAGGCGCAGGTTTTTTGATCTGCCACCAGTCGTCATTGGCTTGATCCCACAAGCCGAGCATTTGCTCAATCTGAAGGCGAACAGTGAACGTGTTATAGAAGTTCATATGCTCTCGCCCGGGCAGCTCATCTACAATGGCTTGCGCTGGGTCGAAACTGATATTTCTGTAAGACGGAACGCAGGCGACCTGCTTGCTTGTTAACGCAAGACGAATTTCCTCCGCAAAGCAACTTCCCATCGTGAAGAATATATCTTTTCGAGTGAATACTGCATTTTTACGGATTGTAATGACGCCTGAACTGGAAAAATCGCCATACTTGTTATTCAGTTTGTCCGCAGCCGCCAAATGGATAGGTTGAATGTACCCGAGTCGCTTGCGGAGCCGAAGATACTTTCGTCGAACTCGCTCTAGCAATGTCACATCGCTCCATGATCGTCATAGTTGGCCGCTGACAGCAATGCCCGACGTTTAGCCCGCTTCCCCGCTGGCCGCAATCCGGCCGGCACGCCGCCAAAGCTCGCAATCACTGCCGTCGTGCGGAAGCCCATTATCGTCGCAAACGCTCTCTTCAAAGCCAACCGAAAATAGGCCCTAAGCCCCGATCATTAAAGCGACTGCTCTAAGACACGCCAAGAATCGCGGCGACGCTGTTGCAGAGCAGCACCAAAATTGGCATAGAACGTCTCCCTCTCATCTGGATTTTGCGCATAGAGGATTTTGGTGCCGACGTTCAGTGGAGTCGACAGGATCTTTTTGTGTGACTATGAACGTTAAATTGCTAAAATATCACGCTTACAGCCGTTGGTTCGGGCGTCCCTCATGGAATGCTTCGTATCTGTTCGGACGGGCCTGCCGGCGGCTGAAGCCAGGCGATATTGTCATAGATGCCGGCGCGAATCTGGGTGAGATCACCTCGGCCTTGGCTAAGACGGGCTCGACGGTTCATGCCTTCGAGCCAGACCCCTACACCTTCGAACGGCTGCGCAAGAACGTTGGAGCATTCAAAAATGTCCATCTCTATCAGCAGGCGCTTGCCGACCAATCCGGGACTGCGAAGCTCTACCGGTCACGTAAATTCAGTTCTGACCCAGACTTTTGGTCGCAATCCTCTTCCTTGTATGCAGACAAATCTAACATCTCGAAAGACGACTACACTGAGGTTGAGCAGTTAAGCATAGTTGATTTCGTTAGAGGGCTTGGATCTCCAGTGCGGATACTGAAGATTGATGTAGAGGGCGCGGAAGTGCCAATGCTCGAATCGATATTATCCTGCGGATTGATGAACAAGATCGATATGATCTTTGCTGAAACCCACGAGAAAAAAATCCCACAGCTTGCAGAACGTACGCGCGCGCTCCGCGAAGCAATCAAACGAGATTGGGCCAATAAAATCAACTTGGACTGGCACTAGTCATCTCCACTGGATGTTGACGAGTTGGATCGCGCCTTCATAACCACCTTTGCCATCACCTGTAACAAGTCGAGTGATGAGCGACGTTCGAAAAAAACATGGCGATCCGAACATGGCCGCTGCGACCTTGTGCGGACAGCCCCTTGAAATTTGTGAGCTCAAATGAAGAAAAGAAGCCAGTTTCATATTTTCCGTAGATCGATTGCCGACACAATTCAGTATAGATTTCGCAATGCGCTGAGGAAAGACGATTTAGAAGCGCGTGGAAATCTATCGCCAGTTTCTCAAAAAGAAATCTTGCTTGTGGCAGTCGTCAGGAACGAATACCCTGAGATAATTCCATTCCTTGATCACTATCGATCGATCGGCGTTTCCAGATTTGCCATTGTCGATGACCGTTCTGAGGACGGGACACGGGAATTTCTGTTGAGCCAGCCAGATGTGGACGTATTCATCTCACGAAAGACCTATGGAGAAGCAGGGCGCGGAACTTTCTGGCGACAGGATATAATCCGCAGATACGGGTTCAACCGGTGGTACGTGATCGTGGATGCGGATGAATACCTGGTTTATGATGGCATGGATCGCCACGATCTGCATGACCTCGCCGGTTGGATCCAAAAAAGAGGCATGAAGCACCTGCTGGCGCCGATGATCGACATGTATCCGGCAGGAGACTTAAGGGACTTTCCGTTTGACCCAAAACGCGCTCCTTGGGAGATAGCCGATCATTTCGATGCTTCAGGATACGATTACTCGACGAGCCCGCAAAATATCAAAATCCGAGGTGGCCCGAGAAGCCGGGCGTTTGGTACGCACACCCTAACCAAATATCCGTTCGTATACGGAGATAGATTGACGATCTTAAATTCAATTCACGCTCCGCTACCCTATTGGCGTAACCACGTGGAGAGTTATGGCGCTCTTCTTCATTTTAAGTTTTTCTCTAATTTCACGACGAAGGCTCAGGTCGCGGTCGATGAAGGCCAATATTGGAACGGTGCGTCAAAATACAAGGAATACCTTTCCGCCACTATCGGCAAGCCGGACTTCAATGTGATGAGCGAAATTTCGCAAAGGTATTCGGGTATTCAGGATATAATCGGTGCGGGCCTGACCCAAGCTATTTCTTGGAATGATTAGATCGACAACCCGGTCCTTGGCTGCTCACCAATTCTCGCGGTTGGGAGCCCGATTTTGCTAGAGGCTCTATTCCAAACCCCAGGCGATCATTCCTCTTGGACCCTTCGGAGAGTTGTGTATGCTCCCATAGTCGCCGATCCCGTCAACGCGGGCTGGCATCCGGATTCGGCATTGACTGCGGGTCCGAACAAAGTCACAGACAAGCAATCCGACATAGATTTATAGCAGATGTGCGAGCGGTGTCGCGAAAGTCGCATGGATCGGCAAAGGCCAACTGACACCGACGACACATCGCAGCAGGAAACCGAATGAGCGCAAAGAGACGAATTTCAGCGGCCTTGGCGTACCCGCTGGTCAAGCGCCTGATCCTCGAGAACCTGCCGCCGCACATAAAGCTGTATCTCGCCGGTTTGCTGTGCACGATTGCCGGTGCGGCGGCGACGTCCGGATTTGCCTGGATCATGCGTGACATGATCAACAGCATCTATATCGACAGGAACGCCGCCGCCGTTTGGGGTATCAGCGCGGCAATCATCGGACTTTCCGCTGTCAAGGGCATCGCGGCATACGGTCAAACCATTACGACCGGAAACGTCCGCAGGGCCATCGTGTCGGACCTCCAACACCGGCAGTTTTCCCGGCTGATGCGCCTCGACATTGGCCATTTCGTCAATCAGCATCCGGCCAAATTCATTTCCAAGATAATGTTCAATGCACGCGCCGGTGCGTCCGTCATCATCACGCTGACGAGCAACACGGCCTCTGACGTTTTGACCCTGGTCGGACTGGCAAGTGTCATGGTCGTGCAGGACCCGACCATGTCGCTTATATCGGCGGCGGCTTTGCCGGTGATCTTCCTCTCGGTGAGCACGATCACGCGAAAGATCAAGTCGCTGGCAAGGGGCGAAACAGAGCTGGCGGCACAGGTTCAGTCGATCGGCACGGAAGCCATAGACGGCATTCGCACCATCAAATCGTTCCAGCTCGAGGACAAGGCGATCGCCAGTTTCGCTAAGGCTGTCCGCAAGATGGAAAGGCGCGGCGTCCAGATCAACCGGACATCGGCGTTGATGAGTCCATTGATGGAGACGGGCGGCGGCTTCATCATCGGGCTTTTCCTCATTTATGCCAGTTGGCAGACTCTCGGAAACGGCAAGACACCAGGCGAATTCATGGCCTTCATAACCGCCTTTCTGCTTGCCTATGAGCCCGCCAAACGGCTGGCCCGGGTCAATGTCGATATCCAGAAGCTAATGGTTGCCGTCGAGCAGATGTATGATTTGATCGACACGCCCGAACAGCGACAACTCGCAACCGCAGGCGAGCGACTGACCGGCGTCGAGGGCGGTATCCGTTTTGAAGATGTGGCCTTCTCCTATGGAGGCAACAGCCCGGCGCTGCACGGTGTTTCCTTCGAGGTCCGACCTCGTGAGAAGCTGGCGATCGTTGGCCGCTCCGGCGCTGGCAAGACCACCATCGTCAATCTGATCTTGCGCCTGATGGAGCCGGACAGGGGCAGGATCTTCATCGACGACAAGGACATTGCCAAGATCAGCCTGGCCGACGTTCGCGACAATATCGCACTGGTGTCACAGGATATCTTCCTGTTCGAAGGTTCTATCCGTGACAATATTCGCGACGGACGCCCGAACGCCACGGATCAAGAAATCGATTCCGCGGCGGAACTCGCCCGGGTCACAAGTTTTGCATCGAACCTTGAAAGCGGGCTCGACACGCTTGTCGGGCCGGGCGGTGCCAACCTGTCGGGCGGGCAGAAGCAACGCGTTGCCATCGCGCGCGCCCTGCTCAAAGACGCTCCGGTGATTGTCTACGATGAAGCAACATCCGCGCTCGACGGCGAAAACGAACGGGCGGTCATGGAGGCTGCCTTCGACGATGCATTTCAGCGCACTGTGATCTGCATTGCGCACAGGCTTTCAACCATCAAGGCGGCCGATCGCATTCTCGTATTCGACGCTGGCATCCTCGCGGACTCCGGGACTCATGAAGAGCTTGCCAGGCGCAGCGAAATCTATCGCTCGATCTTCCATCTGGAGACGTCCGCTCCGCTCGTCGAAAGCGGCAAAAAGCTGCGGCAGAGCGTATTGCGCTGAAGGCCGATGACCAGTTTTTACCACGGTTCCTACATCCGGTATGTGATTGGTGGATTGGGCCTGCGGTTGCGCAGATACACAAAGGCCGTGCGGACGCTGTTTACCGGCTCCAGGCCTCGTTCCGTTCTTGAGCAGCAGGCCAAGGTCGACGCGCTGATCGCGCGCAGGGACTGGACAGGGCTTGAAGCAAGTACCAATGAAATGGCCATCATGGCCGATCGTGCCCGCGACCCTGAGATGATGCAGAAGGCAGGCCAGGCGTTCGAACGGCTGGGCAACTTCGCGCGGGCGGCCGAGCTTCGGCTTTCCGCTCGCCGGCAACGAAAAGGGAAAGGCGCCAATGAGTGGACTGGAGAAGACCTCGGTTCGGATAGGCTGCTGATCGATCTTGTGGAGGATGACCCTCGCAGTCTTGGCCGGGTTATCCGCCATGCGCGACTGGCCGGCGCCGCCGCTGCATGTGCGCAAAGTGCGACGATTCGGGTCGAGCCGCGCCTCGTATCGCTTGTGCAGCGGACGTTCCCCAACGCAACCGTGGTCCCAGCGCAGCAGAATGTCGTTGGTGACAAATTTGCGACCTTCGAAAATCTCGCCTGGATTTTCGGCCGCGATGCCGAAAGACTAGCCGCCGACTTCGTGCCGCTGCGGGCCGATCCTGAACTCGTCGAGATCTTCCGCAAACGCTATCGCTCGATGACGGATCAACCATTGGTCGGCCTCTCCTGGGGCAGCAAATCCCATAGCAAGGACGTGCCTGATTTCCCCGAATGGGCACGGTTCATCGCCCGGACACAGGCGACGTTCGTTTCCCTCCAATACGGACAGATCAAGCCGGCGCTGCGGCGCCTGCGCAACGGCAATGACGCACGGCTTATCTATGACGACAGTGTCGACCAGATGCTTGATATGGACCGTTTCGCCGCGCAGATCGCCGCGCTCGATGCCGTGGTGACGATCAGCAATACGGCGGCCCATCTGTCCGGAGCACTCGGCGTGCCGACCATTTTCCTGATCGACGACAAGTTTCAAACAGCGTGGCCGGTGACTGGCAATCGAACGCCCTGGTATCCGAACGGCATCGTCATGCGCAAGGAAGGTCGTCCGTGGCCGGTGGTACTCGACGACGTCGGCCGGCGGCTCTCGTCGATTCTGACGGCGCGTTCGACGCTGTCTAGCGATAGTTGAGGGTCGCTGTGCCGAGCAGACGGTCCATCCTTGAAAAGGCAAAAGCCGCCGACCTGCGCCCGCAAGGTGTTGACGGCAAGCGGCTGCAGAAGGTTCTCGATCGGGCAAGGAAGTTTTTTAAGCGCCCCTCGCGCCATGCTGACGAAAGCGTCAAACGGCATGCGAGCCTGATGGCGCAGAGTGTCGAACGGCGTGACTGGCAGGCGGCCCGGGAACATGCGCTGGCACTCGGCCTGCTCGGTGAGCAGCTTGGCGATCGCGGGCTTGTCAAAAAAGCCGGGCGTGGACTGAGACGCCTCCGCGGCGGCAATCGTGCCTGGCAGTTGATTGCGTCGAGCAAGCAAGTGCCCGGCCGGCCCGAATGGGATGGCAGTGATCTTGCTGGTCGCAGGCTTGCCGTCGAGCGGCGCGAAGGCGATCTCGCAATCTTCCTCCAGTTCGCGTCGCTGCTTGGCCCGGTGGTCGCGGCCGCCGACCGGTGCACCGTCCTGATCGAGCCGCGACTGGCGCCACTTTATCGCAGAACATATCCCGCGCTCGATGTCAGACCAGAGGCGGAAGCGGCGGCGGCGGTCGACGCCGATGTCTTCGCCTGCTTCGAGACACTGGCGAGGCATTTTTGGCCGGATGAGCCGACAGCGCGTGCGCCCTTCGTTCCGTTGGAGCCGGACCGCCGGCTTGTCGCCGAGTTGCGCGGCGCCTATCTCGATCATGGCCCGGGGCCCCTGATCGGCTTTGCCTGGGGAAGTCTGAACAAAAGCAAGGACCTGCCGGTTCTGGATGACTGGCGGGCGCTGCTCGGCGGTCTGCCGGGCCATTTCGTCAGCATGCAATATGGCGATGTCGGGCCGGCGCTCTCCGAATTCGAGCGGTGGGCGCCGGGACGCATCATCCATGACGCGTCCGTGGACCAATTGTCGGATATGGACCGCTTCGCCGCGCAAATCGCCGCCCTCGACGCGGTGGTGACGATCAGCAATACCGGTGCCAATCTGGCGGGAGCGCTCGGCGTGCCGACCGTCGTCCTGCTCGACGATGGGTTTAGGCTGTCGTGGCCTGCCTTCGGCGAGACCGTCGCCACATATCCAAGCGTTCGACTGGTGCGAAAGGGCGGCCAGGCGTGGGCGTCCGCGATGCGGGAAGCACGTGGACGGGTTGCGCAAATCATCGGTGGAGTTGGTGATGGAAGCTAGTCAACTGCTTCGCCGGGTTCGCCGCTTTGTCGCGCTCGCAGGCTACAATTACAAGGTCTGGTTCCGTCGTCACCGGCGGCAGCTTTTCCTGCGCTGGCGCAATGGCGACATTGCCGATCAGATGGCGGATTATAGGCGAAGCATCGAGGCGCGCGACTGGTCGGCGGCGCTGCCGAAAGCCCTGGCGCTGGGATCGATCGCGAAGTCGAGGCGCGAAGTCCACCTGCTGGACGAGCTCAGCAAGGCGCTGATGCGCATGGGCGCCTACGGCCCGGCGGCCGAACTCAAGATCGCCCGGCGCCACATCGTCGAGGGCCGCGCCGACGGCGAATGGCTGGGCCAGGATATCTCGGGCCAGGTCCTGCTCGTCGATCTGATGGAAACCGAAAAGCAGGGTCTGGCCACCGCGATCCACCATGCGAGTTCCGTCGGCCGCGCGCTCGCCCGGGCCGCTCGTCTGATCGTCCTGGTCGAGCACCGCTTGGTGCCGCTGTTTCAGCGGACATTTCCCGCCGCCGATGTGCGGGCCGTCGGTCAGGGGACCAAGGCAGCCTATGGCGAGGCCCATCTCTTTGCCGGCGTCCAGCATCTGACCGCCGTGTTCGAGACGGATGAGACCACGATCCGGGAGCATTTTGTTCCCCTGAAGCCGGACCCGGCGCGGGTCGCTGACCTTCGCGCCCGCTATCGCAGGAACGGCCGGCCGTTGGTCGGCGTCGCATGGGGCAGCTCCAATCCCGGCAAGGACCTGCCGCCACTCACGGCATGGCGCGGCCTGCTCGGTCGACAGGACCTGCAGTTCGTTTCGCTGCAATATGGCCGGATCGAGCCCGATCTGAAAATCCTGACCGATGGTGATCCCGCGCGCATCCTGCACGACGTCTTGGTGGATCAACTCGTCGACATGGATCTTTTCGCCGCGCAGGTCGCGGCGATGGACGCCGTCGTAACCATCAGCAACACCGGGGCGCATCTGGCCGGCGCACTCGGCATCCCTTCGGTCTTCATCCTTGGTGACGGCTTCAAACGTTCCTGGCCGGTCGAGGGCGACCGCACGCCTTACTATCCTTCCGCCGTGCTGGTCTCGAAGCGGGAACGACCCTGGGCTGCGGTGATGGAAGACGCACAAAACCAGATGGGCTCACTCATCAGCACTGTTTGAATCCACCACCCAAGGCATCGCGAGTGTCCCAGGCAGGTTACAACCAGCGGACAGTCAAGCGCCTTCTTGACGGCGAGACCAGTGTAAACTAACCGGCGGGCGGCCGTTCTAAATTTCACGGGCAAGAGGCGATGCATATCTTTGGGTAGTAGTTTGGGAAACAAGGCGTCTTCTCCTGTCAGCGATGGCTTTGTGCAGCGGCTCCTCGCGGCGTACCGGCTTGTGCATCCAGGAAATCTGTTCAAGCGCGGGCGTATCTACGCTCGCGGCAGGGCAGCGACGAGGACGGTCTACTTCGTCCCACACAACCGCAACAATGTTCGGCTGCTGGCTGACGCGGCAGAAATTCTGGGTGACCGCGGCATCCGCTGCGTGTTCGCGCATCTCGATGGATTGAAACGCGGCGGCGTAGCGCGACCTGAACTCAACGCCCGAGGAATATCGCATATCGGCTTTGCTGACCTCGAGCGGATGATCAGGCCCGGTGACATGCTGGTGACTGGAAGTGACTTTGCGCCGCAATTTTTTAGGCGATTCATCGACGCCATCAACTTCGGCATGGTCCGTGTGGTCGGCCTCATCGGAGGTGCGCGAGAGCTGCGGCCGCATCGATTTGTGAGAGCTGACTACATCCTGTCGATGGGACCAGCGGCGCTGCAGCAAAGGCGACAGCCGACATATGTTGTCGGCTCCCCGGTCATTGAGCGTGCCGCCGCAAGCGCTGGTGCCAGGCACGACGAAGGGCTTTTTGTGCTGGTGAACTTCAAGGGGAATATCGAGGACCCCGCAGATCGCCAGGCGATTGAAGCCGTGGCAGCCGCATGTGCGAAACTCGGCCTTGCCCATGTCGTTAGCGTCCACCCCACGATGTTCGCAAAAGTCGATATGCCGAACAAATCGCCGCTGGATTTCGCACAGCTGCTCCCGGACGCTCTGGCGCTCGTAACGCGCCCAAGCACCACTGTTTACGAAGCAATCGCCTGCGGCATTCCGGTGGTGCTGTTTCCGCCGGTTTCGCCCATGGTCGAGTTCGACAGGCCCATGGGCGCCTTCAAACCAACATTGTCGGAGCATGACCTCGTCGAGGATATCCGCGCTGCGGTCAGGTCAAGACCGACCTATTTTGAGCAAAGCCGGGATTTCCTCAATGCCAATCTGTCGATTGATCCAAAGGTGCCGGCTTCGCAACGGATCGCCGAAGCCTTAATCGATATTTACAATCGCTGATCCGCTCGATCAAAGTGCCGCAATCGGAGTCCATAAGTTGAGTTTGTTGTCCGCCTTTTTGCAAGGAAGCCGCCCCCTCCTTGTCGTCTCGTTTTCCCAAATCCGGGCGGACATGGCTGCGCGTAGTGCTTGACGATCTGGCCGTCGCCGAACAGAAAAGCCTGAGGGACATTGCGCAAATCGACCCGACAAATCTCGCTGCAAACGGCTCCTAGCGCGACACTGCGGTGTCTGATATTTCAGGCGCAAGTCACGTGCGAAAGATTGCGCTTCTGCGCTATGAAGATGTGCGGCGGGATACAACGATGCTTGCGCGGCTCGATTACTGGAAATGGCTCGATGAAGCCTTTCAGCGGCATGGCATATCTCATGCCGACGACAGGGCAGGTGTGAATTGATCCGATGCAAAGGCTTTGTCTGCGGATGCGGGCATAGCGGCACCACGCTGATAGCGACCATCCTTGCCTCGCATGCCGATGTCTTTTTGCCATTCGAAGAAACCAACGTGTTTTTCAAATGGACCCCACTTGCGCTGTATCGCTACTCGAAGCTGAAACAGGCGGCCATTGGGGCGGGCAAGTCGGTGCTGCTTGAAAAGACACCGCGTCATATTAGGCGTGTCGACCGGATACGACGTCTGGTGCCGGGCGCGAAGTTCGTGATGCCGGTACGCGATGGGCGCGATACCGTTGCTTCGCTGACCAAGCGGCTTGGCGATGCGACCGAGAGCCTGGACCGCTGGATTTCGGACAACACAATGGTGCTTGCCGAGCGCGGCAGCACGGACGTCCTGATTTACCGCTACGAAGATCTTGTCAATGACCCGGAAGCGACCATCGAAAAGATCTGCACCTTCCTGGGATTGTCGTTCGACCAGAGTTTGCTCGACTATCATCGGAACCCGCAACGATGGTTCACACTCGATGCGCAACCCCAACATGCCGCGCTCCGCAACCAGCAGGTCAACAAGCCGATCTATGATGGCCGCGGCCGCTGGAAGACCGAACTGGGTCAAATGGAATTGAAGGAGCTTACCGAGGGACGCGGCAAACCGCTGATGCAGGCGTTCGGGTATGTTTGAGGGTTCCGTCGAGTGGGTTGTTCACTCTGGAAGCGCGCGCGGATAGCCAAACTGATCGAAGTCGCGCTCATAGGCGCGGTAGATCGTATCGGCCAGTTCTGGCGTGAAATAATCGGCAAGCCTGCGGCGCGAGGAGGTGTGCAGAGGTGGCATCGCCGCGCGTCGCATTTCCTCGCTTGCACCGACATGATCGAGAACCCGTTCGAAATCTCGTGCAAAAGTCTCGGTTTTGCCGATGAGGTCGAACACAACGCCTGGAAGGTCGACGATGTCGCTTTGCCTCTGCCAATGCTTGTCGATGCGCCATGTCGAGGTCGTGCAGGCAAAGACGACGAAATCAGCAAACGACAGGCTCTTGTCAGCACCGACAGGCAGCGACGGATCCGCCCTTTCGCGATGGGCCAGATAGACCTCCACCCTGCCATAGCCAGGCACAAGGGGGCGGTCGCGATATTGGTCGGCCCAGCACGACAACAGCCTTGTATAGGGATTGCGAACGAAGGTGAACCGCAAGGCTTCGGGACTTGTGGCCATGCGATGGAACTGCACGATGCCATGGCGAGGCGCCTGCAAGCTCGACGCCTTTCGGTTGTGCACCTTCCAGTTCTGGTCGCTGCGCCACTCCGACACGGTGTCATTGCCGATCATGGCTGCAAGATTGCTGCGAATGCGGCTGCTCGCCGCCTTCGGCGTGGCGAGATACAGGATCTTGAGTTGCGGGACGACGTCGATCAGGTCGTCCGGCAGATAAGCGGTTTGCATCGCTCTGCGGTAGAAAGCCAGAGCTTCCGGATGCGCCCAGGCTAGAAACGGCTCCTTGACCAGACCGCGGAGATTTCGCAGCCCCGGTCGCAACGAGCGCTCCAGGCGGCGGACCACGCCGACTTTGCGTTTGCCCGAGACGGCCTTGTCGGCGGGCGAGACATGGCTGGTGGTCATCGGCAAAAACCCTCGCCTTGAAAGCAGTCTACCGTCGTGGCATAGCCGCAACCACGCGGAACTATACGCCAGCTCCCCTATCCAGGACCGGCTTGCCACGCTTAATAGACTGCGAGCAAAGTCCCGCCAAGTTCGAAAGCTTGATCGGGGTGCAAAAGGGCGTAGCGAGGTCGCATGGATTTGTCACGGCATGATCAACGGGTTCAAGCTGACCCGAAAAAGCCTATCCTGTTCGTGCGCCAGCGTTACGCGCCCTTTGGCGGAGGCGAGATCATGCTGGAAAACATCATGGCGGCGTTCGCCGCGCGTCAACGGCCGGTGGCCGTGCTGTCAGGCGACTGGCCGCCACACGAAGGCATAGAGTTCATCCAGTGCGCCGGCCGCCGCTTTCCCCGCTCCCTGCGGGCGACGTCCTTTGCTCGAGCCGCCTGCCGCAAGATCGCCGAAATGCCGCCGGCCCTGGTGCAGAGCAACGATCGCCTTCCGTGCTGCGACGTCTTCCGGGCCGGGGAAGGCGTTCATGCCGCCTATCTTGCCGAGCGACGGCGTTTCGAGACGCGGCTTGGCACGGCAGCGATGGCGCTGAGCCCGTTTCACCGCCAGACGCTGCGCCTCGAGCGCGCGACCTATGGCAGCCCACGGCTTAAAGCGGTGATTGCCATTTCGACAATGGTGGCGGAGGACATTGTCCGTCACTACGACTATCCGGCCGAACGCGTGCACCATATTCCCAACGGCGTCGACCTGGAGCGCTTCAACCCCAAGTTGCGCCGACAGCATCGGGCCGTGGTCCGCTCACGGCTTGGCGTCAACGATGACAGGCCGGTCGTTCTCTTCGTAGGCTCGGGTTTTGCGCGAAAAGGACTTCTGGCCTTGATGAAGTCTGTCGCAATGCTCGATGGTGAGCCGGAGTTATGGGTCATTGGCCACGATTCGCGCGCCGATACCTTCCAGCGGGCCGGTGACAGGCTTGGCCTTGGTGCAAGGCTCCGCATGCTGGGGCCGCAAAAAGATACGCTGCCATGGTACGGCGCCGCCGACATTGCGGTGCTGCCTTCCATCTATGATCCATTCGGCACAGTGGTGATCGAAGCCATGGCCAGCGGCTTGCCCGCCGTAGTCAGCACCGGGTGTGGGGCGCGCGAGCTTGTCGATCGCTTCGAGCCGACGCTTGTTTGCGACGCAGCCAGCGTAAACGACCTCGCCGCCGGGCTTGCTCGCGCCTTGCTGCTGTCGTCACGGCCCGAGACTGCGGCCAGGGTCAGGGCGGCAGCCGAATACTACGATTTCAACGTCATGATCAGGAGAATGATAGCGCTGTACGAAAATCTCGACCTGAAATAATTTTCGACATATTTTTTGAATCCGTTAGGATCACCGGAGTGCCAACCGGCCGGGGGACAGTTTCATTTGAACAACAGTCGCAGTTTTGATGCCGGAACCGTCTGACCGTGCCGGCGCTCTCAGTCGTCATAATCAGCCGCAATGAGGAAGCGTGCATTGCACGTTGCCTTCGCTCGGTACATTTTGCCGACGAAATCGTCGTCCTCGACAATAACAGCACCGATCAGACCAGGGACATCGCTAGCGGGCTCGGGGCCAAGGTGCTGATCACCCTCGATTGGCCGGGTTTCGGCGCGCAAAAAAACCGCGCCCTCGCCGCGGCGACAGGCGATTGGGTCCTTTCGCTCGATGCCGACGAATGGGTCGAGCCGCCGCTGGCCGCGGAAATCAGGGCCGCCATCGCCAACCCGAAAGGCTGTGACGGCTTCGAAATACCAAGACGATCGCGCTTTTGCGGGCGCATTGTCCGCCATGGCGGCTGGTCGCCCGATCTGGTGCTTAGGCTTTTCCGTCGCCAGTCCGGCCGCTTCAGCAACGACACCGTGCATGAGAAGGTGGTGGTGAATGGCAAGGTCTCGCGATTGTCCCATCCCATGGAGCATGACTCCATCGCCGACCTGGCGGACGCGCATGACAAGATCGGCAGATACGCGCAAGCGTCCGCGGCGCGGATGCTTGCCGAGGGGAAAAAAAGCTCGATCAGCAAGGCGGTTTTGCGCTCGGTCTGGGCTTATATGAACAGCTATATCTTCAGGCTGGGGTTTCTGGACGGTTCGACCGGTGCGATGGTCGCCGCTTATTCGGCCGGCTACACCTATCAGAAATGGGCGCTTGTCGCGTTGGGTGGCAAGTCGAGGTGCGCCGAGGAAAGCCGGGCCGGGGTGAACGGCAAATCCGCGGGTTTCAGAAATCGCCCTGGCTAATTTCCGCGCCATTGTTGCCGAGTTGTTGCCAGACAGTTAGTGTGTGCCCGTTTTGAAATTGGAGCCAAGGTACTGAATATGACTGATGCGTTTAGGGTATTCGTTGGATGGGACAGCCGTGAGCCGATCGCCTACGACGTGGCGCGGCACTCTTTGCTCAAAAACGCTTCGGTGCCTGTCTCCGTCATTCCAATCAAGCAGGACGAGCTGCGTGCCCGTGAACTGTATTGGAGGGAGAAAGATCCGCTCGCGTCAACAGAGTTCACTTATACGCGGTTTCTCACGCCTTTTCTCGCCGACTATACGGGCTGGGCTTTGTTCTGCGATTGCGACTTCCTGTGGCTCGGTGACGTCGCAGGTTTGCTGGAATACACGAAGTCGAACAAGGCGGTCTATTGTGTCCAGCACGACTACACGCCGAAGGCCACTACCAAGATGGATGGCGTTGTCCAGACATCCTACCCTCGAAAAAACTGGTCCTCGCTGATGCTGTTCAATTGCGCGCATCCTGCGGTTAAATCGCTTACGCCGGAGGTCGTGAACCGGGAAAGCGGCGCCTACCTCCACCGAATGCAGTGGGTCGCCGATGAGGATCTGGGCTCGCTGCCGGTAGAGTGGAACTGGCTTGAAGGTTGGAACGAAAAGCCGGCGCATGGCACACCCAAGGCGGTCCACTATACAAGTGGCGGTCCGTGGTTTGCCGAGTGGCAGAATGTCGACTATGCGGATCTGTGGATAGCTGAACGCGACGAATTCCTGAGCAGTGCCGATCAAGCAGAGGCTGCTCTTTCGCGCTCGGCGAGCCGGTAGCCCAGTCAAAAAACCCCAGCGGCTGGCGGTGGCGATGCCTAACGCCGCTTGGGGTTCCCGCGCTGACGGCCGGTGTTCGCGCCGTGCTGCGGCACGACCTCGCCGAACACCGGGTTGGGCGCGCTCTTCGCAGGCGCCGGGACAGCCCGTATCGTTTCGACCAGGGTCGGGCGCTGCTTCGCCCCGGCACAAGCGCCCTCTACATCTGCCCGTCCAGCCATTCCCGCAAATCGCGGTCCTGCTTGTTTTCGGCAACGGGCAGCGAGTGCCGCGTCCAGACATACCAGATGGCGGCAAGCACCCCGGCAGCCCACGTGCCGGCGAAAACATTCGCAATGAGGTCGATTGGAACCTCCCAAGCCGGCTAGAACATTAGCACGGCATCATTTAGGAGGGCGACACCAATTAGGAGTAGAGCGGGTGGAGCCGTAGGAACCTCACCGCCATCCACCGTCTCAACCAGCTATCCCTTGCGAGGTCGCGGCAAGACGGCGATGAGCAACAGCCATGCGGTCACCTTGGAAGACGGCGCGTAGCATTCTTCGTCAATGGCAACGATCGGACGCAACGCTGCTCAACATATCAAGGCGCCGAGCAATCCAGGCGTAGCAGTTCGGTGGATCTGCCCACGAAACGGGTCATATCCGACGGTTAATCAATTCGGCTATGTCCGAATGTAGCAGCAGGCGTACTGACCGTTTCACGATAGTATTCGGCCTTGGCCTCTGGCAAGGTTCGGAAACATTATATGGAACGCAATGTCCACTACCACGTCATGGACTTCTTGCGCATTTTTGCAGCGCTCTTGGTGCTGCTGAACCATTTCGCGACATTCGCCTGGAGCAGTGCGTCAGTCACCGAGGGAAGCGATGTCGCCTTCGGTTTTCTGTCGGCGTTTGCCGGTTTGGGTGCTGTAGGGGTCGAAGTTTTTTTCGTAATTTCCGGGTTCGTCATTGCCATGAGCGCTGCAGGCGAAGGGGGCGCGTCGCAAGCGCTGCGCTTCGCGCGCATGCGCGCTACGCGTATTTTGCCCGCCCTGTGGCTGTCCGCGCTCGTCAGCTTGGCCGCACGAGCTCTCTATGGCGGGGATTTTTCCCATCTTCTGATGGATTTTTTCAGATCGGTAACCTTGTCTCCCAAGGGCCCTTATATCGACGGGGTCGTATGGTCGCTCGTCGTCGAGGCCGTATTCTACCTCCTGGTAGCCGCGTCAATTTTGTCGAGGTTTCGCTTATCACTCTATGATCTGGCCAAAATAATAGGGTTTTCGAGCTCGGTATACCTTCTCATTCTCTCCGGGTTGCACTTGCTGCCGCCGTCCACGCGGCCGGAAGAAGCGATATCAGTGCTTTCGCGGTTCCCCTTCAAACTGCTTCTGCTGCAGCACGGCGTTTTCTTCGCGACCGGCATGATCATCTTTCTCGTCAGGAACGGCGGCGACGGCCGTAGCGAAATGGGACATGCGGGGAAGACGATATTGATATTGTTTTTTGGCTGTATGGGCACTGCTGAAATTTTTATGTCGGTTGAACGCGGTTATGCATATAAAACCGCCGCGGTGATTGTGTGGTTGATGTGCATGTATGCAATGGCAGCAGGAATAAGGTATAATGAATTCATTAAATACAATATTTCAGGCTACCGGAATGTTGTGAGATACATTGGGGGAATTAGCTATCCAGTATATCTGAATCATTACTCGGTTGGAATGGTTGTGGTCTGGTGGTTGTTTTCATTAGGTTTTTCGACGCCCCTTGCCTTTGTACTGTCTATGCTATGCGTTTTGGGTTTGAGCATGGCGGTCATGTCCCTGGAAAAGCGGATTCAAAACGCCATCAGGCGAGAGTTTCCTAGACCCGACGCCAAGCGAGATCAAATGGCAGTTTAGCGCGTCTCCGAGAGGAGGGCAGGAAATCCCACGGCTTTTGCGTGGTGAGCAGGGGATCGGGGCGACTACATCGATAATCGCGGGCCGAGCAAGGCGACAATTTCGGCGTGACCTGAGTATCGGTCCGCCAGGGCGGACCAATCCGGCCGCAAGCCGCAACCGGAGCCACCGCGACTTGGCGGGAGCACCAACCCTATGGAGCGCAACAGGGCGGTTGAGGCGGCCGCTCGCCCTGAAGCGCGTCGCCCTCTTCAGGGTGCGTGGCGAGCGTCTCTTCGCACGTGCGAGGCAATCGGGGCTTCAGAGCTAACGCGAATGGAGTACTCGCGCCTGTGTCGCGGCTGAAACCCGGAGACAGTTTGGCTCGAAAGAGGGACGGTCAATCGACGCGTTCCGGTCCTGAAACTGCAGCGTTACTCATCGAGCCGAAGTGGCCGAATCTGTGAATGAACGCTCTCGTCCGTTCAAACCTTGTCACCGCAATGAGGAATTCTCGTACCGGGCCCAGCGCGACCTGCCGGCTTTGTGAGGCATCTGGCCTGCAGCGGTTGCACTTGAGTGACCCGGTGCTGCTCGATCTGGCGGAACCGAGGTGCTATCTGGGAGTGAAATCAGAAGGTTGCATGGATGGGGTAGCGGCACGTTCCGCCCGATGTTGAACGACCGCCGGTTCGCCCCCGACAACTTAAGCGCGACCGCAAGTCAGCAGCAATGCCTGGCCTTGCTGTCGGTAGGCTAGCCAGTCACGCCGAAAGCCGTAAGCATCCGGAAGGGTGGCGTGGTCGAAAGTTGCACGGTGTCCATCAATCGCTTCCGACCGCCGGAGACCTCACCATTCGAATGGATGGTGCAGAACGTCGGTCGAGCTTTATGATGAATTCGGGTCCTACTGCGCTCGATCAGGTGTGATCCTTGCTTTTTTGTGAGAGTGCAGTGCAATATCACCCAATGGTTGTAGCCCGTGCAGGGTACTCAACACGTCAAAGCTGGAGTACGTTTTTGCGTAGGGAGGGTATCAGGGGAGGATTGGCGGGGTTCGAATGACGTATGCTACAAGCCTTTCATTGAGTGAGAATGAAAACCGTCCGACGTCAGTCGCAGTCAAAAGCGACGATAAGGCGTATATCAAGGCGCTAGGCTTCATGCCGAAGCGATATGCGGCGCAGACCGCTATGATCAATCAGGGGGAGGACGGCGATCGCGTCTTCATAATCGAGTCTGGCTGGGGTTGCATTTCTCATGACCTTGCCGGGGGACAGCGACAGATTTTGGACTTTGCCCTGAAGGGCGACATTGTCCTGCCACAGACGTATACGGGCGCTGCTCTCCAGACATTTGTGGCTCAAACCGACCTTGCGGTGCTGGAAGCCTCGGCCAAGACGCTTGCTCTTGGAGCAGCGAAGTCGCCCCACATAGCCTCGCTTTTTCTTGAAACGCTGGCGCGCCAGCGAGCGCTTGTTGCCCAACACCTCACCAATATAGGCCGACGCAACGCCTTGGCGCGTACAGCGCACTTGCTGCTCGAGCTCAGAGCGCGCTTGGAGCGCGTCGGCGCTGCCAGCCGCACTGGCTTTGCATGCCCTCTCACCCAGTATGACCTCGCGGACGCGCTCGGCCTGACGCCGGTCCATGTCAATCGAATGCTGCGGGAATTACGGGAACGCGGGTTTCTGGAGTTCCGCCAAGGTCACGTCCGCGTGCTGGATCGGCTGGGCGTAACGAAGTTTGCCGAGTTCGATGACAGGTATATCGATGGTTGACACTTACTTTGGCGCACGATGCAAAGGCGGTGCGACGCGCCTTGAAGCCGCGCTGCCATCGGCGACGCCCGCTGTCTTTAGCGACGGTCCGCCGCGCCTGGCAAACAACGCGATGTCGGTGAGTTCTCTGGCTACCATCCCTCCTAGACCAAATTGCTAGGGCCAAGTGAAGGGATAGAAAATTTTTTACCTTTTATTAACCTAAATTAGTGAAGGCACATCTTTTCGGCGATAAACATTATGGACGGGGTAGTGCTGTCCAAGGTGGGGCTTGGGAAATCCCGAGGTTATAGTGAAGGCGACGCGAACAGATCATCGTTCGCGGGAAATAGTATTTGCCTGCAGTACATATCGTACTGGTCTCGAAACGTTGGGTAGAGTTTGGGGAGTAAGTTCATGGTTCCGACAATTCAACTGGATAGCAAATCACCCGGTGCACTTGAATTCGTATCGCGCAAGGCTGGGAATGGAATACATCTTCATAGACATGGCTTGACCGAATCTTGCCTGGCTCTGCTAGACGAGCGAGTGCTTGACCGACAATGTCTTGCGCAATGCCTGACCGCCTATGGCATCGGGAAGGAAATCCTGTCGTTCGGCTCGATCGAAGAGTGGCGGCATCAAGAGAATGCACTGTCGATATCGGCTATTCTGCTGAACGTGGGCAGCCGAAAGGTGACAGATGCAAGGACCGGCAGCGAAATCGCCGATCTCGTGAATGAGGCCCACCCGGTTCCAGTGTTGATTTTGGCCGATACCGACGATCTGGAGCAGATTCTGAAGGCGTTGAATTATGGCGCAAAAGCCTACATCCCTTCATCGATCCGTTTCGAGATCTGTGTTGAAGCCGTAAATCTTGTCCTTGCCGGCGGCACATTTGTGCCGGCAAGCAGCGTGCTTGCCCAGCACAAGGCAATCGACACAACCGCCGATATGACGAGGCCCATGGCGAGTGTGTTCACGGAGCGGCAAGAAGAGGTCGTCCAGGCTCTCAGGCGTGGCAAGGCGAACAAGATAATCGCTCATGAGCTCAACCTTCGCGAGAGCACGGTCAAGGTCCATATCCGCAACATCATGAAGAAGCTGAAGGCGACGAACAGGACGGAGGTCGTCTACAAGCTCAATGAGATGTTTCCTGGCGCCCACCTGTTGGGCCGATCGAGCTAAACGGTTGTCATCATAACAGTGGCGCGGCTGCATGCTCGTAGCGGGACCCATCGGTGGCGATGCTGCTCGAGCGTTGCAGTTCGCCGCTCTTTTTGTTGCAGATATGGATTGAAGCCATGCTAGACCGGCCGTCGGCGGCAATTGCTCACAAGCCATGGCTTGGGGCGGACGCACCGCAGGACTTTATCAGCCTCGCTGACGTTGTCTCGTTTGCTCGGCAGTATCTTTTCTCGATTCTTGCGTTCGTCGTCGCCGGAATCGTTTGCGCCACGTTCTACTTTGCTACCTCAGATCCTATTTATTCGGCGCGCACCCAGATCCTGATCGAACCGAAGATACCCAGAAACCTTCAGCAGCAACCGGCCGAAGTGAACCTGTCGCTCGACACCGCTCAGGTCGAGAGCCAACTTGCAGTTCTGCGCTCCCAGAAGATCGCGATGATGGTGATCGATGATCTTGGACTCCTGGACAATCCAACCTTCAGGGATCTGGACGGTCCGACCATCGGCGAGAGGTTTCGCAGAGCCTGGATGGGCATCGTCGATGCCGGCGGATTCCATGCCGGCAATGCTGCGCTGACGGATTTCTTCCATAGCGTGCTGCCCTGGCCGGATCGTTTGGAGGTGAACGGGCCGCAGCTGGAATCCGAGCGTCGGCGTCGCGCGGTGGAGATATTCAGCGATGGTCTGGATGTCCAGCGTGTCGGTGTCTCCTATGCAATGGACATTACATTCCAGTCTCACGATCCGGCATTGGCCGCACGCGTCGCAAACGCCACAGCAGAAGCGTTCGTGCGCGAGCAAGTTCAAACAACAACAGCAACGGCTAGCGAAGGCATCGCATGGCTGGAAAGGCGGATGCGGGAGGTCGGTGATCAGATGAACAGGGCGACCCGGGTCGCCCAGGAGTTTCGCGCAAAACACGACTACAGCATCGGTCAGGACGAGACGCCCGTCGCCGGACAGGACCTCGTACACAGCGAAGGAAAGCCAACACACCAGATTACGCTGGAGCAATTGGAGGTTACCGCCGACACCTATCGAAAGATGTATGAAAGCCTGCTCGCGGCATATACAAACTCGGTCGACCAACAGCCTTATCTGATCGCCGATGCTCGCGTGATCACGTCCGCGACGAGCCCCAAGAAGGCAAGTCGGCCGCGCAGGACGCTGATCCTCGCCTTTGGCGCACTTGCCGGGATGGTAGCTGGCATCGGGTTCGCCGTGGCGCGACGCGGGCTCGATCGGAACGTGAGGACCCCGCGTCAGATCCGTCGCGAACTGGGCCTGGCCTGTATTGGAGAATTGCCGCCGGTCAGCTTCAGGCGGGGTGGTTTTGGCCGGCTTGACGAGGTACTCAGGAACCCGGACTCTTCATTCAGCGGCAGCCTCAGGAGCGTCAAGGCGATCATGGGCCTGGCCGGGGCCAACGCTTCAACGGGGCGTCGCATCGGAATTACATCCGTGTCCCCCGGCGACGGCAAGAGCACCGTTGTAAGCAATCTGGCGGCGCTGTGTGGGGGGTCGGGCACGGCGACCCTCGTGATCAACGCCGACGATAAGTCGGCACTGGCCAACGAACGTCTCTTTTCCTCCGATTTCACCGTGGTCGATCGGGATTCCGGCAACCCTAAAGGCATCAGCAAGCAAATCCAATTCATTGAAAAGACATCGTTCTATTATTTGAAGAACGATGCGTCGAATTGGGCGAATTTGCTGATTCCCGATAATATGGAGAAATTGCTGAACGAAGTTGGCAGTTACAGTATCGTCATTGTTGAACTGCCACCGTTCAGTTCCGGTGCCGAAGGGCTTGCTCTCTGCCCGCTTCTTGATGGCGTGATTGTGGTGGCGCAGTGGGGCGTGACGTCGCTTGATCAGCTGGAAGACCTGACGCAGACACTCAAAAACACCAATTCCTCCGTCCTTGGCGTGTTGATGACACGTGTTCGTACTGTTTCGGCCCGGCGTTACCGGAAGCGCGCAGGTCAAGCGCCGCGCTGACATCCTGGCCTCCTCTCGGCAGCACGTCGCGCGCAAAAAGCATGCCCTCGGCCTTGAAGCCGGCTTGAACCGAGGGTGCGCAGCGGTTTTGCGATAACGACATGCATCAAAAACAAGAACTTAAAGCGCGTCGCATGAATCCATTCAAATGCGACGCGCTTTAGAGTCCGCGGCAAGTCTCGACACCGCCCCGTCAATCCGACACTTGCCCGTCAAAGGGAATCCGCGCCCCTTCGGGGCGTCGCGAGTCGAAAAATCGATTCCGATATCGTGCCAGGCATTGAACGGAGCAGCCATTCGTCCATACCCGGCCTAGCAACTAAGGGGTAGGCCACGCTGCCAAACACCCCCGATCTACCACCTTTTCCTTGCTTGCCGGAGATCATCCGTCGTCGACAAGATGCAGGCTATAAGTTGAAAATCGAGCGCAAGCGGAAGATGTCCAACGTAATCGAAAGCAACCTGCGGCAGTGCGAAGACCTGGCTGTTGAAGGCTGGGCTCTACTGGTCGGAGCCGGGCCCCCCGCGACATCGCTTCTTCGGCGCGACAGCGACGCGGCCGCACGATCGATCACGCCAGACCTTTCGTCGCCTCAACTCAACGCAAGCCATGACCATGGCGCCGTTCCGTTTGAGCCGGATATGCGCACGGCAAGCATTGACGACGATGTGCGGACCGAAAGCCGACAGCCTCTCGGCGGTTGGGCCAAGAGGCTGCTGGATCTGATGGTAGCCTCGACAGCGCTCATTCTGGCCGGTCCGATCTTGGTTCTTACACCACTTCTGATCAAGGCCACCACAGGCGGTCCGGTGCTGTTCGTTCACCACCGTATTGGATTCAACGGAAAGGTCTTCGACTGCTACAAGTTCCGCACCATGGTACCGAATGCCGAGGAGGTGCTCCAACGGCATCTGAGCTGCAATCCACAAGCCGCCCAGGAATGGGCAGCCAATCAGAAACTGAAGTGCGATCCGCGTATCCTGTTTTTCGGAAGGATGCTTCGCAAATCGAGCCTGGACGAGCTGCCGCAGTTGTTCAACATCTTGCGGGGCGACATGAGTTGCGTCGGCCCGCGTCCTGTCGTTGCCGACGAATTGCAACGCTATGGCGCCGCATCGCATGAATATTTGAAGACGCGGCCAGGACTGACCGGCCTCTGGCAGATAAACGGGAGAAACACAACTGAGTATTCGCACCGCGTATTGCTGGACACGCAGTACGTTCGGACATGGTCTCTACGCCTCGATCTTTCGATCCTGATGCGGACGATACCGGCCATGATGAAGTTCGATCAGACCTCCTGACCTTGGCGATGTCAGGGGCGCGGCAGAAACGGCCTCAAGCGATTTTCGCCGACAAGGGATTGTCGCCCACTCTATTGTCCCCTTGGGCGATGCCGCAGCACGGCAATTGCAAGGCCGACCAGGTAGGCAATTTGGGTGACGACAACAAGATAAAACGTCGAGCGGATGGTGTTTGGAACAGACAGGTGAAGAAGACTGCCTACAGCGACGCTGCCGACGATCACCACCAAGGTCGTCACTATCAGCGCCGGCGCGCGCAACGTAAGCCCTATTGTCAGGGCAAGACCGGCAACGCCGATAATGGCGAGCAACACGGCGACCTCCTCCCTGGGTCAATCTACGCTGCGAGAACCAACCTTATCCTAAGCAAATCAGAGTCGCTGGTTTTTGTGAAGCCAAGCATTCAGCTCAGCGGTTCCGGCGGGGCCGTCAGGGTCTGGATCATTGATGGTCGGAGTGTGAAATGCAGGTTTCCCTCGTTGGGGCACTGATTTGCATGGGACTGCTGGCCCTCGTCGTTTATATGCGCTGGTCGCTGATCACTGCACTGATTGCCTCGCTGGCTTTTGGTGCGACGGCAATCGGGACAATAACCTCGCTTGGCGGTTCATCGCCGCTTATCTTTACCGTCTTTGATATGCTCGTGATAGTAGCCGCGCTGGCTCGACGGGGAATCTGGAGAGAAATAGGCGCGGTCTTCGTTCGTATAGGTGCCGCATGGATCGTCTGCGCGCTGATGATCTATGTCTGCATCGGAGCGCTGTTATTTCCGAGGCTCTTTGCAGGGCAGACAAGCGCCTTCGTCGCTTCCCGCACCGGCAGGGGCGTCTACGAAGCGGCCTTGGCGCCGGTATCGGCCAATATCTCTCAGGCGGGATACTTTATTCTGGGAGGGCTGACGTTCCTGGCGGCCTGTCTGCTGCTTCGGCGCAGCGGCACGTTAGCGGATATCAGGCGGGGCTTCTTCCTGTGGTTCAGCTTGCACGTGCTGATGGGCGCCCTGGATTTGCTGGGCAAGGTGCTCGGTGCCGGCGACGTCCTTGCCCCGATCCGTACGGCCAACTACGCCATGCTGACGCAGGTCACGGAAGCTGGGTTCTGGCGGATCGCGGGGGCGTTTTCAGAGGCATCGTCGTTCGGTGGGGCATCGCTGGCAGGGCTGGCGTTCACCTACACCTATTGGCGCAAGACCGGATCCAAATTCGCATTGGGGTTAGGAGCGGCCCTGTTTGTTCTCCTGCTGCTGTCGACATCGTCGACCGCCTACGTTGGTCTTGCAATCGTAAGCGTGCCCGTTGTCTTTTCCATCGTGAAGTCGCTCGCTTCAGGTCGGCTGAGGTTGGGGGAGGCACTGCTTATCGCGTTGCTACCGCCCTTGCTCCTCTCCGCGATGGCCGCCAGTCTGTTCTATCCACATTTCTTCGATCCGGTCTTGCAGCTTGTCGACAACACGGTAATCAACAAAGTCACATCAGCCTCCGGCCAAGAGCGCAGCTACTGGAACTACAAAAGCCTGCAGTCTTTCTTCGATACAGGTGGACTGGGGGTCGGGTTGGGAAGCTCGCGCGCCTCGAGTTGGCCGATCGCGGTGCTTTCCCAGTTGGGGCTGTTCGGCACCGCGATGATGACAGTTCTGTTGGCAATGCTGGTGCGGGGGGTGCGGGGTGGCCGCGGTCGCATCGATCCCGAGGTCGACGCGATCGCGTCGAGTGTCCGCGCTTGCGCCTTATCGGCGCTCGTGGCTGGATCCCTGGCAAGCGGCGGCGCCGACCCGGGTATCGTTTTCTTGATTCCTCTCGCCGTCGTTCTTGTCAGCCGGTTCTTGCCTGTTGAAGACGACAGTGTTGCTGAGGCGCCTGTAAGGACGCTCCGGCATTCGCGCGATTCCAGCGAACAGGTGATTAAATCGCAGGTCGGCACTGTTCCCGGCCGCGCCTAAAGCGATCTAGGCTCGTCGACCGTGAACTATCCGCAAGCCATTGATCTGGCATGTTGATTGAGGCGGATAGCGGCTTTGGAATTGCAGGATTGGCGGTTTATGAGCGCTGTTTTCCTACAATTCGGTTTTGCGATTCCCTTGTGCTGCGGAGCGTGATTCACTCGGTTCGGCGGCGGCGAATCGACGGGACGGCGAATGTCCAAGCCACGCGAGAAGCGCGAGACGGGAGAGCAGGATCTGTTCCGCTCCAGGCTCGATCAGATCATCA
>NZ_JBVVQV010000019.1:0-13985 GCF_055811235.1 Mesorhizobium sp. WSM4810
GACATGACGAGACTCCCATGATGAGCCATTTGGTTGACAAACTCGCATGTCGCAGGGCAGCTGTGCAATGGCGGCCTTACCCTCCCGCACCGCGCTCAACATTGCCTGGGGCGGCCATGACGGCTACTGTGTCGCCAGAAACCGGGTTCATCCGGGGAATGTCGGTCTCCATAAGTTTCTGAACGGGCCTCGCTTTCGGTCGGCGGCCAGGCACCAGCATGACATCCGTACCAAGTGCCCCCAATTCGGAGGGAAAGATGCGACTATTTTTATTTTTGGTGTTGATTTTGATGGCGCTGAGCGGCTGCGTATCCAATGTTTCCCCGGATAGTGATGGTATACCACGCCGCGCGTCCTTTGCTGGAAACCATTAGTCCGCTTAATTTGGCTGATTGCCAACGCCTATTTGCCGGTGCCTCAGCACTTGACGAGGAAAGCGAGACAAGCGGCAGCGCATAGAACGCGGAAAGCTAGCTTTCATCCCAGAAGTCCTGAAGCGAAGCGTGGCGAAGGTCGTCCTCGCCCCTGAGGTGCTTCACGCGGGCTTTGATGCCCGGCTTGACCCACTGCGTTGCCGGTCGCTTTGGCATGTCCTTGGGCGGTGACCCGGCATGCTCCTGGACCCTTTTCCAAAGTCGTTCCCGCATCTCGCGATTGACGCTCACGAACGCGCTGCCGACATATTTGCGGGTGGCTGGGTCAGCCATCAGAGCAAACGCGGGCTTGCCCCTCTCGCGTTCGACGCCGAGTAGTTCAAACTCGCTTTCTGTGAAGGATTTTGTCTTCAGCCAATTGGTGGTCGGGCCGCTGCGATATTTGCTGTCCCGACGCTTCGATACCATCCCTTCCAGGCCAGCCGCGCCGATCAGATGAAGATCGCATTAGCCTCGCCCGGAATGGTCTCACTGAACTGGATGCGGCTGTCAGACCTATGAGGCCGGCTAGGGTTTCCCGCCGATCCTCAAGTACCATGTCGCGCAGATCGTGGCCGTTGAGATGCAGGAGATCGAACGCAACGAAATAGAGGTCGCGCTGGCGTCTGGTGATGGCCTTGCGCAGCGCGGCAAAGTCCGACAGGCCCAGCCTCATTCAAGACGACGACTTCGCCGTCGATGATGGCATTCGACGTCCAGCGTTCGCGCCGCCGCAGCTAGATCGCGGTACTTCGATGTCCAGTCTAGGCCGCGGCGGGTGAAGATCCGCACACCGCCGGCGTCGATGATGATTTGGGAGCGGTAGCCGTCGAATTTGGCTTCATGCATCCAGTCGTCGCCTTGGGGCGGCTTGGCGACCAAGGTAGGCATCATCGGAGGAATGAACTCTAGCCGGCCAGCACCGGCAGTCACTCGTTTACGCACAGGTTCGAGTCTAGGCTCATCCGATTTGATGGCTAGGGGAACGGACCATGACCATTTTACTAAATTAGCAACGATGCATGAAGCGGCATACAATTTCGCCCAAGCCGGCGACTGCCCCCCGACCTGCCAGCCGGCCAGGCCCGGCGGCCGTTGCGCCCCCAAGTAGGGCTGCCGGGCTGCCCCATCAAACGCACTGTAGCGACCAACGTGAGACGAGATAGAACAAATAACGCAAATGGAAACCTAACCAGGGAGCGCAGCAACCCCTCCTCCTTGGCAGCGGCTTCCAAGGCCTTCCTTACGTCGTCGGGTGTGCCCTCGCCTCCAAGGCAGGCCATGCAGGCTTTTTGGGTCCTCGCTTGGCCCACTTCATAAGTTCCGTGGCGGCACCCTCGACGTTGTTGCAGCCATAGGTGAGTCCAGGTCGGTCTGTCTCGATGTTGACCGGAGGGGATGCTCATGTGTTTGGTAGAGGCGAGGGCCTAGGCACGGATGCTTGGGAGAGAGGGCCACGCGCTTGGCGACGTAGCGAACGATACGGCGGGCCTGAGAGGCGGCTGGAGCATGCGACGAGGGCGATGCGGAAGGCGCTGGCATAGGCGCTGAAGATCGCGCTCTGGGTCGGCTAGACCTTCGGGGTTCCGTGACGGTAAATGAGCAGCGGGGACCGGGTGGGGGGCTTGGGGTTAGTCCCCGCTGCTTTGAGCTGCCTTCGCGGGGTGCAGTGGCAGCACAACTAAATAGTGACTGAGCGATGACAGGACCCAGACAGCGGAGCCTTGGGCGCCCTGTCAGACTTACACCGGCTAGTGCCGGCCCCAAAGGCCACCCGGGCGGGTGTCTCAAGAGTGCGGCCGGGGACGGGCCTTCAAAGATTGCGACTTCCGTACCCCAGCCTACACTCCGGCCTGACGCGCGTGCCCACCCAACCCAGCGTCAAGCGACAGGTCATTAGTAGCCGATAAAGATCGCCCCCAAAATCGGCCGCTTGAGCTAGCTCGGATAGACAATTCGGGTGAGCGGGTTCAACGGGTCAAAAGGAGGGGTCGGAATTCCGGGCCAAATTTTCTTACGACCCATCGGATAACAGGCTCATGCGAGCTAAAGTGAGAGCTTCATGGGCCATAGTACCCCCTCCTCCTCGGCAGCAGCCTCCAAGTCCTTGCGTACTTCCTTAGGGTCAACCTCCTCACCCCCCAGGGCTTGAAGGCAGAGGGCCGACGCACGTTTCCACTTGGGCCCTCTTGGACCATTTCAGGAGCTGCTCGGATGCACCTCGGACATTGTTACAGGCATAGCTGACACCGACCATTTCGGTCTTCACGAACACCGGAGGGGAGAACCAGTAGGTTGCCATGGAGGGTAATTTAGAGCGGGAAGAGGAACGATGTAGGCCCGCGCGGGTTTAGAATTGCGGCGGCCAGTTCTCCGTGGAAGCACAGCCGTTGTGGGCCCGTCGCTTGTTCCTCAACAGCGGCGGGCTTCCCTTAGCAGGACCCGTCAGGGCAGCTATGGAGTTTCGTCCCGACCGGCCTTGCCGATCGCCTCAAGCAATGATGCCAGCGTTGGCGTCAATTCCTGTTCGACCTCCAGCCCAAGCAGCTTGTGTACGTGATGGCGATTGTCTTCAGCGCTGATGAACTGCCGAATGGCCTCCGCAAGTGGGGGTAGCCCAGCCTTTCACGCTTTGCCATGTCTGCATGTCCCTACCCCGCCCTGCCGCAACTCGCAGGTCACGGAATGGTTGCATTAGGGGTCAGGAATGATTGGTAGAAATTTCTGAGCGCGAAGGACTGGCTGATCCGTATTCGGCTAGTCTGAGACTGAAAACCCCGGCAACCACCGGGGTTTTCAGCACACTAACTGCTAATAATACCAGCCCCAGACCCAAACACGCCTGCGAAAACACCGTCTGCGCAGACGGCCATATCGCCAGGCACGACGACAGGCCCTTCTCCAAGCCCGCCGCCGGCGCCGCCGCCTGCGGTGCCAGCTCCGATGTCGGACCGGCTCCGCCTGAGTATCCTCATCTTCGAACGGCTCTGTCTCCAGCGCGTCGAGTTCATCGAGGATGCCACTTCTGGCGCTCGGTACGCCGGCCACCGCGTTGATTGGCCGAACTGCGCTCGCAAGGGCTGCTGCCCCAGCAACGCCCAACACTCCTGTCAAAAATAATCGCCGATCCATGGAACCTCCAATTTCAAAGCCAGCGAGACAAGGTCGCAATTGGGAAATAGCGCGGTGGATACAAAAGCAAAGTCAGATGCGTTTAGAGAGGCTTAACGGTCGGTTCCGCGAACATGTTACGGTCCCCTAAGCGATGACTTCGTCAATTCTCGCCATGCCGCATTGCACAATCACGCTGCGTGCGCAAAATGCGGCATGATCCGGAAATCCCTCACCGTCCTGGTGATCGACGAAAACCACATCCGCGCCTCCATCATCGAGGCGGGATTGCGGGAGGCCGGGCATGAGCAGGTCACGGTCGTTCACGATGTTGCGGGAATAGCGCGGCGCATTGCCGAGATCGAACCGGACGTAATCGTCATCGATCTCGAAAATCCCAACCGCGATATGCTTGAAAACATGTTCCAGCTTTCGCGCGTGGTGAAGCGGCCGATCGCCATGTTCGTGGACCGGTCGGATCAGGCTTCAATCGAAGCTGCGGTGGAAGCGGGGGTCTCCGCCTATGTCGTCGACGGGCTGCGCCAGGAGCGCGTCAAGCCGATCCTCGACATGGCGATCAGCCGCTTCAACGCGTTCTCGCGGATGGCGCGCGAACTTGAGGAAGCCCGCAGTGAATTGGAGGACCGCAAGGTCATCGACCGCGCCAAGGGCATCCTGATGCGATCACGCGGCCTGTCGGAGGACGCGGCCTATACGCTTCTGCGCAAGACCGCCATGAACCAGAACCGCAAGATCAGCGAAATCGCGCAGAGCCTGGTGACGGCGGCAGGCCTTCTGGATCCCGGAGAGAGTTGAGCATGGCGGCCGAACACCAGATCAATGCAGGTTTCATACCGCTCTTCGACAGCGCCGTCCTTGTCGCAGCGAGGGAGATCGGCTTTGCCGCACGCGAAGGCGTCGACCTGACGCTCAGCCGCGAAACCTCTTGGGCCAACATCCGCGACCGCATCGCGATCGGGCATTTCGATTTGGCGCATATGCTGGGGCCGATGCCGATCGCCTGCAATCTGGGGCTCACCCCGCTCGCCTCCGACACGATCGTGCCGTTCTCGCTGGGACTGGGCGGTAACTGCGTAACGGTTTCGAACACGCTCTGGGCGGGCATGGCCGCGCACGGCGCCTTGCCCGATCTCAATCCGGCGCGGGCCGGCAAGGCCTTGGGAGCGCTGATCCGTGAACGGGCAAATGCCGGTCGCGACCCCCTGCGCTTTGCGGTCGTGCATCCGCACTCCGGACACAATTACGAACTGCGCTACTGGCTCGCCGCCTGCGGCATCGATCCGTCGCGCGAAATAGAAATCGTCATCGTGCCGCCGCCCTTCATGGCCGACGCACTCGCCGCCGGCAGGATCGACGGCTACTGCGCCGGCGAACCGTGGAACAGCGCCTCGGTCGTCGCCGGCACCGGCCATATCGCCACGGTCAAGGCCACCATCTGGAAGACCAGCCCCGAGAAAGTCGTCGGCGTGCGCAAGGCCTGGGCCGAAAAACACCCGCAAGCGCTTTCGGCGCTGCTGCGCGCGCTCCATCACGCCGCGCGCTGGTGCCAGGATCCGGCAAACCGCGGCGAACTGGCCGCCCTGATGGCGCAGCCTTCCCTCCTCGGCCTTTCGCCGGCGCTACAGATGCCGATCCTGACCGGACATCTTGCGCTGGGCGGCGGCGCGGAACTGACCGTCGAGGACTTCTTTCTGGCTTTCGGCAAGGCGGCAAATTTTCCGTGGAAAAGCCACGCGCTGTGGTTCTACACGCAGATGGTCCGTTGGGGGCAGGTCAAGCACAGCGCTGCCCACATGGCGCTCGCGCGGGACACCTACCGGCCCGACCTCTATCGCGCAGCGCTGAAGCCGCTCGGCGTCGCACTTCCCGGCGCCAATTCTAAGGTGGAGGGCGCGCTGGCGTCTGCCACACCTGTCGGCTCCGCCGGCGCCAGTCTGGTGCTCGGCCCCGATGGTTTCTTCGATGGCCAGATATTCGATCCCGACGAGGTCGACGCCTACATTGCCGGGCAGAAATTGGCGCGCGCCGAAGCCTGATCATTTTGGCGCCATTCTTGTGCATTGCACAAAAATTATGCGTGCAACGGCGCTAATGAACAATCTTTGGCTTGCTCGCCCAACGGGCCAGCGCGCCGATGATTGTGGCATGCCGTTGATCTCATTGATGTTTGTCATCCATTCCGAAATTGGCACGGTTCCTGCATTGCAATAAGCAGACTCTTTTCGGGTCACGGAACAGGCGTCCAATGGCGGGCGCTACAGGCAAAGCTGCCGCTCAGGTCAACACGCGATCCCGGATGGACGGACGCGCGCGGCCTGGCTGGCGGCTTTTTTTGTTTTGACCGAGCACGGCAATCGACGGCGCTGATCCCAAGCAGTGCCCAACGGGAGACGACGATGACGAAACGCATCAAGACTGAAGCCCCTCTCGAGGGCATGACCCGCCGCAATTTTCTGATGGCAAGTGCTGCCACCGCGGCAACCCTGGCAGCGGCACGCGCGCTGCTGCCGTCTGGCGCCTATGCGGCGCCCGCGGCACCGGAAGTCACCGGCGCCAAGCTCGGCTTCATCGCGCTGACCGACGCGGCGCCGCTGATGATCGCCAAGGAGAAGGGCCTGTTCGAGAAATTCGGCATGCCCGATGTCGAGGTGCTCAAGCAGGCCTCCTGGGGCGCGACGCGCGACAATCTGATGCTCGGCGGCGAAGCCAACGGCATCGACGGCGCCCATATCCTGACGCCGATGCCTTACCTGATGCATACCGGCAAGGTGACGCAGAACAACCAGCCGATGCCGATGGCGATCGTCGCGCGGCTGAATTACGACTGCCAGGCGATTTCCGTCGCGCAGGAATATGCCGGCACCGGCGTCGGCCTCGACGCCTCCAAGCTGAAGGACGCCTTCGCGGCCAAGAAGGCCGAAGGCAAGGAGGTGAAGGCCGCCATGACCTTCCCGGGCGGCACTCATGATCTCTGGTTGCGCTATTGGCTGGCCGCTGGCGGCATCGATCCCAACAAGGATGTCTCGACCATCGTCGTGCCGCCACCGCAGATGGTCGCCAACATGAAGGTCGGCAACATGGACGTGTTCTGCGTCGGCGAGCCATGGAACGAGCAACTCGTCCATCAGGGCGTCGGCTTTACCGCCGCCACCACGGGCGAGTTGTGGAAAGGCCATCCGGAAAAGGCGCTCGGCCTGCGCGCCGCCTTCATCGACAAGAACCCGAACGCCACCAAGGCGATCCTGATGGCCGTCATGGAAGCCCAGCAATGGTGCGAAGCCATGGAAAACAAGGACGAGATGGCGGCCATCATCGGCAAGCGGCAATGGATGAACGTGCCGACAGCCGACATCATCGGCCGCCTCAAGGGCGACATCAATTACGGCAATGACCGCGTCGCCACCGGCACCGACCTCTACATGAAGTTCTGGAAGGGCGGTGTGTCCTATCCGTTCAAGAGCCACGACAGCTGGTTCCTCGCCGAAAACATCCGCTGGGGCAAATTCGCGGCGACCACCGACATCAAGGCGCTGGTCGATCAAGTCAACCGCGAAGATCTGTGGCGCGAGGCGGCCAAGGATCTTGGCGTTGCTGCGGCAGATATCCCGGCGTCTCCATCGCGCGGCGTCGAGACCTTCTTTGACGGCAAGATTTTCGATCCGGCCAACCCGTCCGCCTATCTCGACAGCCTCAAGATCAAGGCATCGGCCTGACGTCGACGGCAAGCGCCGCCGCTGCGCCGCTTGCCAGTGCTCAAGGAGCTTTTTGCGAAAATGTCTATTCAAGCCATCGAGGACACCAAGGTGAAGGCGTTCCCCGCGCCTGCCAAGCCTGCAGAGGTCATAGCTTTCACCGCCAAGGTGAGGCGCCGCTTCGATCCCGCCGCGATCGCCGGCAAGCTGGCGAGCACGCTGGTGCCGCCGGCCGTAGTCATCATCGTCATGCTCGTCGTCTGGCAGGTCGCCTGCTCGTCGCCCAATGCCAGCTTGCCGCCACCTAGCCAGGTATGGAACGAGGCCTACGATCTGATCGCCCATCCGTTCTTCGACTATGGTCCGCAGGATATCGGACTGGCCTGGCGGGTGCTGATCTCGCTGCAGCGGGTCGCCATCGGCTTCGGCCTGGCTGCCATCGTCGGCGTCGCGCTCGGTGCGCTGGTCGGCCAGTCGATCTGGGCGATGCGCGGCCTCGATCCGGTGTTCCAGATTCTGCGCACCGTGCCGCCGCTCGCCTGGCTGCCGCTGTCGCTGGCTGCCTTCCGCGATTCCAGCCCGTCGGCGATCTTCGTCATCTTTATCACCTCGATCTGGCCGGTGATCATCAACACTGCCGTCGGCGTCCGCAACATTCCAGAGGATTATCGAAACGTCTCCCGCATCCTCAGGCTCAACCAGCTCGAATTCTTCGTAAAGATCATGGTGCCGGCCGCGGCACCTTACATCTTCACCGGCCTGCGCATCGGCATCGGCCTGTCCTGGCTCGCCATCGTCGCCGCCGAAATGCTGACAGGCGGCGTCGGCATCGGCTTCTTCATCTGGGACGCCTGGAACTCGTCGCGGCTGCCCGACATCATCGTCGCGCTCGCCTATATCGGCGTCACCGGCTTCTGCCTCGACCGCTTGGTCGCGGCGGCCGGCGCCTTCGTCACCCGCGGCACAACGGCAAAGTGAGGAGAGGGGCGATGACGGCCTACCTGAAACTCGACCATATCGACAAATCCTTTGCCCGCGGCGGCCAGGTCAGCGAGGTGCTGAAAGACATCCGGCTGACCATCGACAAAGGCGAATTCGTCTCCATCATCGGCCATTCCGGCTGCGGCAAGTCGACCTTGCTCAACCTGATCGCCGGGCTGACCAGAGTCTCCGCCGGCGCGGTCCTGCTCGAGGACAAGGAGGTCGACAGCCCCGGACCCGAGCGCGCCGTGGTATTCCAGAACCACAGCCTTTTGCCGTGGCTCACCGTCTACGAGAACATCAATCTGGCGGTGTCGAAGGTGTTCGGTTTGACCAGGACCAAGGCCGAGCGGCATGACTGGATCATGCGCAATCTCGACCTCGTGCAGATGGCGCATGCCAGGGACAAGCGGCCCGCCGAGATATCGGGCGGCATGAAGCAGCGCGTCGGCATCGCCCGCGCGCTGGCCATGGAGCCGAAGATCCTGCTGCTCGACGAGCCCTTCGGTGCGCTGGACGCTCTGACGCGCGCCCATCTGCAGGATGCGGTGATGGATATCCATTCGAGGCTTGGCTCGACGACGATCATGATCACGCACGATGTCGACGAGGCGGTGCTGTTGTCCGATCGCATCGTCATGATGACCAACGGTCCAGCGGCGACCATCGGCGAGGTGCTTGCGGTGCCGCTGGCCCGGCCGCGCCGGCGCATCGAGCTTTCCTCCGACCGGACCTTCCTGCGCTGCCGCGAGGCGGTGCTGAAGTTCCTCTACGAACGCCACCGCTTCGTGGAAGCCGCGGAGTAAGGCCATGACCGAAAAACGCGTCATCATCTACAATTGGCAATCTGCATCGGCAATGGGCAATCTACCGCATTGCACAAATATTATGCTGCTGTGCAAGGCATTCTGACTAATCTTTGATCCGCTGCCGGGCTTGGTCAAAAATCGCGCGGCTGCGGTTCACATTGATTTCATTCGATAATCTGGAGCGCTGTCAAATTGGCACGCTTCCTGCTTTTCAGATTGTAGGTCCGAAAGGGCCAAGTGACACGGCGTCCAATGGCGGGCGCCACAGGCAAAGCTGCCGCTCAGGTCAATACGCGATCCCGGATGGACGGACGCGCAAAGACCTGACCGGCGGCTTTTTTGTTTTTACGCGATCGACGGCGCTGGTCCCAAGCGGCGCCCAACCGGAGACGACGATGACGAAACGGATCGGAACTGGCGCGTCCCTCGCGGACTTCACGCGCCGCGATTTTCTGGCCAGCAGCGCGCTGACGGCGGCACTGTTCACCGCCGCGCTCCTGCTGTTTCCCGTCGGCGCCAAGACGGAAAACAAGGACCTGGCCGTGGCGAGCCCGGTCTCGTTGCACGCACTGATGCCGCGCCGCTGATCATTCACCCACAAACATCCGCGGTGCCTCCCACGCCGCAAACCGGAGCCAGACGTTGACCGCAAATCTCCCAGCCGCGCCCAGCCAGGACAATGCTCCCCGCCAGGCGCTTGTGATGTCCACCATCGCCTTCACCGTCTGCTTCGCGGTGTGGACGATATTTTCAATCATCGGCGTGCGCATAAAGCAGGACCTTGGGCTGAACGAGACGGAGTTCGGCCTGCTGGTCGGCACGCCGATCCTCACCGGTTCGCTCGTGCGCATGGTGCTCGGTGTCTGGACCGACCGTTTTGGCGGGCGGCTGGTATACACCGCGACCATGCTTGCGGCGGCGGTCGCGACCTTCCTGCTCGCTTTTGCGCATACCTACGGACAGATGCTGGTCGCCGCGTTAGGCGTTGGGCTCGCCGGTGGTTCCTTCGCCGTCGGTGTCGCCTATGTCTCGCGCTTCTTCCCGGCCGGCAAGCAGGGCACGGCGCTTGGCATTTTCGGTGTCGGCAATGTCGGCGCCGCGGTCACCAAGTTCCTGGCACCGTTCGTGCTTTTCTCCTGGGGCTGGCAGTCGGTCGCGCTGATCTGGGCGGCAGCACTCGTCGTCATGGCCGCCGTCTTCTGGTTCACGACCGGCGACGATCCGGTCATCCGCGAGCGCCGCGCCGGCAAGGCAGCGCCTGCGAGAAGCTTCTTGCAGGAATTCGCGCCGCTCAAGAACCTGCAGGTCTGGCGCTTCGCCTTCTATTATTTCTTCGCCTTCGGAGCATTCGTGGCGCTGTCGCTGTGGTTGCCGCGCTACCTGATCGGCGTCTACGGCTTTGGCATCGCGACCGCCGGCATGATCGGCGCGGCCTATTCGATCCCTGCAAGTATCTTCCGCGCCTATGGCGGCGTGCTTTCCGACCGGATCGGCGCCCGCACCGTGCTCTACTGGACCTTCGCGGTCAGTGCCGTCGCGACTCTCGTTCTGTCTCTCCCCTCGGCAGACTACGTCGTGCACGGCATCAGCGGGCCGATCGCCTTCCATTTCGAGATCGGCCCGCTCGCCTTCATAGCCGTTGCCTGCGTGCTCGGCTTCTTCATGAGCCTTGGCAAGGCCGCCGTCTACAAGCACATCCCGGCTTACTACCCGCAGAGTGTCGGCGCGGTCGGCGGCGTCGTCGGCATGATTGGCGGGCTCGGCGGCTTTGTCCTGCCAATCGCCTTCGGCGCACTCAACGACCTCACCGGCGTCTGGTCGAGCTGCTTCATGCTGCTCTTCGTCATCGTCGCCACCTGCTTTGCCTGGATGCACTTCAGCATCCGGCGGATGGAGCGCGCGGCCGCCGCCGAAGCTTCAGGCCTTTCCTACGCGGCTGAGTGAGACCGGAGTGGATCAGGACATGACCGAAAAACTCGTCATCATCGGCAACGGCATGGCCCCCGGGCGCATGCTGGAGCACCTGCTGGAAAAGGCGCCGGACCTCTACCAGGTCACGATCTTCAATGCCGAGCCGCGCGTGAACTACGACCGCATCATGCTGTCGCCGGTTCTGTCAGGCGAAAAGGATTATGAAGAGATCATCATTCATGGCGATGGCTGGTACATCAAGCACGGGATCACCCTCTACAAGGGCCACAAGATCGTCGCCATCGACCGGCAGGCAAAGACCGTCACCTCCGACCACGGCGTCACCGAGCCCTACGACAAGCTCGTCATCGCCACCGGCTCGGTGCCGTTCATCATCCCGGTGCCCGGCCACGATCTGCCGGGCGTGCTGACCTATCGCGATCTCGACGACGTTCGGGCGATGATGCTGGCCGCGCAGTCACGGGCCAAGGCCGTGATCATCGGCGGCGGCCTGCTAGGGCTGGAGGCGGCTGCGGGCCTGAACGCGCAGGGCATGGACGTCACCGTGCTGCATGTCATGCCGACGCTGATGGAACGACAGCTCGATCCGGCCGCCGGCTATCTCCTGCAGCGGGCCGTCGAGCAGCGCGGCATCAAGGTCATCACCAAGGCCAACACCCAGGCGATCACAGGCAAGGGTAAGGTCGAGCAGGTGGAACTCGCCGACGGAACCATCATTCCGGCGACGCTGGTGGTGATGGCGGTCGGCATCAGGCCGAACGCCGCTCTCGCCAAAGAGGCCGGTATTGCCGTCAATCGCGGCATCGTCGTCGATGCCGGCATGCGCAGCAACGACCCCGACATCTACGCGCTCGGCGAATGCGCCGAGGTCAACGGCATGGTCTACGGCCTGGTCGCACCGCTCTATGAGATGGCGCGTGTCGCCGCCAGCCAGTTGGCCGGCGACGAGGCCGCCGCCTTCGTCCATTCGGACACGCCGACCAAGCTCAAGGTTACCGGCATCGAGCTGTTCTCGCTTGGCGACTTTGCCGAGGGCGAGGACCGCCAGGAGATCGTGCTGCGCGATGCCGCGGCCGGCGTCTACAAGCGCCTGGTGCTCAGGGATGACCGCATCATCGGCACCGTGCTTTACGGCGAGACGGCGGACGGCGCCTGGTTCAACGACCTCAAGAAGAAGCAGACCGACATATCGGAAATGCGCGACACGCTTATCTTCGGCCAGTCATACCAGGGAGGCGCCTCCTTGGACCCTATGGCGGCCGTTGCAGCCTTGCCGGATGATGCGGAAATCTGCGGCTGCAACGGCGTTTGCAAGGGAAAGATCACTGGCGCGATCACGGCCAAAAGCCTGACCTCGCTCGACGACGTGCGCGCTCACACCAAGGCGTCCGCCTCCTGCGGCTCCTGCACCGGGCTGGTCGAGAAGCTGATGGTACTCACCATCGGCGACAAATATAATCCGGCGGCGGTGCAGCCGATGTGCGGCTGCACCACGCTCGGCCATGATGAGGTCCGCCGGCTGATCAAGGCCAAGGGCCTGAAGACCATTCCCGCCGTCATGCAGGAACTGGAATGGACCACCTCCTGCGGCTGCGCCAAATGCCGGCCGGCGCTCAATTACTATCTCGTCTGCGACTGGCCGGACGAGTATGCAGACGACTACCAGTCGCGCTTCATCAACGAACGCGTACACGCCAACATCCAGAAGGACGGCACCTATTCGGTGGTGCCGCGCATGTGGGGCGGCGTCACCAATGCCGCCGAACTGCGCGCCATTGCCGACGTCGTCGACAAATTCGAAATTCCAATGGTCAAGGTCACCGGTGGCCAGCGCATCGACATGCTCGGCATCCGCAAGGAGGATCTGCCGGCGGTGTGGGCCGATCTCGGCCAGGCCGGCTTCGTCTCCGGCCACGCCTATGCCAAGGGACTGCGCACCGTAAAGACCTGCGTCGGTTCGGACTGGTGCCGCTTCGGCACGCAGGATTCTACGGGGTTCGGCGTCCGCATCGAGAAATTCATGTGGGGCTCGTGGACGCCGGCCAAGGTCAAGATGGCGGTGTCGGGCTGCCCGCGGAACTGCGCCGAGGCAACCTGCAAGGATGTCGGCGTGATCTGCGTCGATTCAGGCTACGAGATCCATTTCGCCGGGGCAGCCGGCCTCGACATCAAGGGCACCGAGGTACTCGGCCTGGTCAAGACCGAGGACGAGGCACTGGAGCATATCGTGGCGTTGACGCAGATGTATCGCGAGCAGGGCCGCTATCTCGAGCGCATCTACAAATGGGCCAAGCGCATCGGCATCGCCGAGATCAAGCGCCAGATCATGGACGATGGCGAGAAGCGCAAGGCTTATTTCGACCGCTTCGTCTTTTCGCAGAAATTCGCCCAGGTCGACCCGTGGTCGGAACGCGTTTCCGGCAAGGACAAGCACGAATTCCGGCCGATGGCTTCGGTCGGCTTCGCGCAGGCGGCGGAGTGATGATGATGAATTGGATTGCTGTCGGCACGCTCTCAGACATTCCGCGCCGCGGCGCGCGCTGCGTCGCCACGCCTCAAGGCAAGATTGCTGTCTTCCGCACCGCTGACGATCAGGTCTTCGCCATCGAGGACCATTGCCCGCACAAGGGCGGGCCGCTCTCGCAGGGGATCGTCCATGGCGCGGCGGTGACCTGTCCTCTGCACAATTGGGTGATCTCGCTGGAAACCGGCAAGGCGCTCGGCGCCGATGAAGGTGCGGTGCGCACCATTCCGGTGCGGATCGAGGGCGAGCGCCTGTTCATTGCGCTGGAAGCGCTGGCCAGTCGCGCGGCTTGAATCATGAAGATCGACGAAGCGCGCGAGGTGAGGACCACCTGCCCCTACTGCGGGGTGGGCTGCGGCGTGCTGGCGAAGGTCGGCCCGCCCCGGGGGGGGAACCGTAGCGCGGCGCCCGCACCAACCGCCGGAATATGGCGGCCGAGGTGGAAACGGGCGGGGCGGGGCGGGCACGGCGCACAAAAACGGGCGGCGGGCGAAAAGGAGAT